>NZ_JAFIMU010000007.1:1867500-2178750 GCF_017302985.1 Corallococcus macrosporus | reverse complement strand
TTCATTCAAGCGGAAGCTTGCAACTTACCCTTCGTATGCACCGTCAGTCGCTTTTCCGGTGGCAATGTCGGAGGGGTCACACCCGTTCCCATCCCGAACACGGAAGTTAAGCCCTCCAGAGCCGATGGTACTCCGCGGGAAACCGCGTGGGAGAGTAGGTCGCTGCCGGATTCTTTTTGAAAGCCCCTGGTGCCGCAAGGCGCCAGGGGCTTTGTCTTTGCGGGCTTGTGACGCCTGTCTTCACCGTGCGTGCCTTCGTGGATTGATCCGACGGGGTGCGAACGTACGGGGGACTGGCTTTGAGGCTGGCCTGACCCTGCCTGCTTTTGCTTGAGTGGAGCTCCTACCCCCTCTCTGGACAGGAGCCTCTCGCATGCATTTGCTTCGAATCTACGCCGCCGGTCTGTTCGCGCTGGGGCTCCTGCTGGTGCCCACGGAATCCACGGCGCAGCAGTCTGGCGTTCGCCTGGGCGTGGGCGCGGACTACTGGGTGGACACGAGCGCGGCCTTCAACTTCACGCTGGGCGTTGAAGGACATGTCGCGGGCCCACTCTTCGTGGGGGCCCGGTTCGGCGCGGTGCTCGTCACCGACGGGAACATCATTGGCGTTCCGTTGGACATCTCGCTTCGCGCGACGGTGGGCCGGACCGTCTACATCGAAGGCCTGGCGGGCCCGTGGATCTTCTTCAAGGGAGACACCTTCAAGGCCCATGCGGCGTTTGGCTTTGGCCTCCAGGGCAAGGCCGCGAGCATTGGCGTCGAGGTGGGCTACCTCGATCCCAATCCCATCATTGGCCTGCGGCTGGGCTACAAGTTCTAGCCGCCTGGCTCAGTAGTGCGGGGGACGCTCCTGCTGACGGGCGTCCACCAGGCCCGGTTCGGCGTCCAGCTTGCGCTTGAGTCGCTCCAGCTCCGCCTGGAGCGCGTCGATGACGCGGCCCTGCTGGTAGAGGACGTCGCTCAGCTCTTGCAGCAGCTCCTGCTGCTGCGTGTAGCGGATTTCCAGCTCGATCAGGCGCTTGTCTTCCATTGCCGTCTTCTCCGCTCGGGGACCGTGCCCCATGAATACCCTCGAATACCTGCAGCGCGCCCGCGAACTGCTTGGACGCGGACAGACCGAGCTGGCGGAGTCCGCGCTGAGTGACGCCATCGACGCGGCCCTGGCGGCGGAGGACCTGGTCCTCCTCACCCACGCCCGGTTCGCGCTGGGGGAGCTGCTCTTCCAGCAGGGCCGGGACGAAGAGGCAATCCCCTTCCTCCAGGCCGTGGTGCGCACCGAACGGGCTGACGGTTCCGTGGACGCGCCGGTCATCGCCTCCGCTCGGATGCTCCGGCAAATCCGGGGGCAGGAGCCGCGCTGAGCATCCCTTGAACTTCAGGGCAGCCGGCACTGCTCCCGGATGGCGTCCATCCGCTGGGGGAAGCGCCGCTCCAGGTCCGTGCGCGTCTGGCGCGCTCCCTCGAGCCTTCCGGCCTTCACCTGGAGCGTGCAGAGGGTGCCCAGCGCCCGTGTGTCGGAGACGTCCAGGCGGTCCGCCTGTCGCAGCGCCTCTTCCGCGGCGTCCGCGTTGCCCGCCTGGAACCAGGCGAGGCCCAGCTGGTAGTGGCCTTCCACGAGCTTCGGGTCCTTCTGCACCGCTTGCTGCAGGAGTCCCACGGCTTCGCGGCTCCGGCCTTCCTTGGTGAGCACCAGCCCCTGCTCCACCAGGAGCCGGGCCGCAGGCATCTTGCCCTCCAGGGAGGTGAAGACCTTCAGCGCGTCCTCAGGCCGTCCCATCCGGCTGAGCAGCCGGCCGTAGCGCACGCCGACGAGAGGGTCTCCGGGGGTACGGCTGAAGGCCCGGGACAGCGCGGCCGTAGCGGCTTCGACGTCGCCCTTCTGCTCGCTCAGGTCCGCCCGGAGCAGCTCCGGCCGTGGGTCCGCTGGCGCGAGCTTCTGGGCCCTTCCGAGCGACTGCTCCACGCACCGGGCCATCCGCTCCCGGTCGCAGATGCGCGCGAGCAGGAGCTGGGTCTCCAGTGCGTTCGGGTCCCTCCGCTCGGCTTCCACGGCCAGGTCGTGCGCTTCCGCCGGGGCTCCTTCGCGGAGGAGCTCCGCCGCCATGCGCAGGTCCGCCGCCGTGGCCTTGTCGTTGTGCTTCAGGGGCACCAGGAACTGAAGACGGCCCTCCACGTTGTCCGTGGCCCGGGCGATGGCCAGCTCCTGCTCGGGCATGTTGCGGGGCAGGAACAGGGGGATGACGTGGATGACGAGCGCCACCCCGCAGACCCAGAGGACGCCCCGGAGGCCCTGGTTCCAGCGCCGGCCGGTCCGCTGCCCCGGTTCGTTCGTCGGCTCGCTCATGAGGGGTTTCTAAACCGCGCGCAGGTGGGGGCGCAGGCCCGACGGGAGCTCCAGTTCACAGCTCCAACAGAGCTCGAAGTTCGCCGGGTTCTCCTCGCCGCAGCGGGGGCACGTCACCGAACGGTTGGCGGCCTCCTGGTTCGCCTGGAGCTCCGCGAGGACCTGTCGCCCGGCCTCCAGTTCCTGGGGCCATAGCCACAGCTCCACCCAGGCCTCGGTGCTGGGAATCTCTCCGCTCAGCGGGACCAGGGACTCGCCTCGGATGTCGACCGAGAGCCCGGCCGATTCCAGGGCTCCCGCCAGCATCCGTGCCTCTCCGACCGTGCGGTGCACGGAGAACTGCACGCGCTTCATGCTTCTTGTCTGTCAGAACCGGGCCGTCCGGGCAACTTGCCCCGGTTGCTCCCCTGCTTTCCGTCATTCGTCGTGACGGAGCTGGTGCGGCAGGACGGCATGGGCGTGGCGGGGCGCCCGGGCATGCAGCTCCGCCGTCAGCAGGGCGTCCAGCTCCGCGAGCAGGCGATCATACCCGGCACCGGCGCCCTTCGCGGGCAGCCGCTCCGTGCCGAGCCTCAGCCGGGGCGTCTCCTCGTCCTCGAAGGCCAGCGTCACGGCCAGCCCGTCCGGGCCTCCGGCCTGGGGCACGAGGGCCGCGGGTTCGGGCTCCCGCTGGAGGGTCTCCAGCAAGGGCCCCAGCCGGCGGATCTCCTCCTGCGTCAGGTCCCGCTCCACCACCGGCTCGCCCTGCTCCAGGACGCGCAGGTGCTTCAGTCCTTCCACTCGCAGCGCCTGTGCTCCAGTGTTCGTCCGGCCACTGCGCTCGTAGGTCACCGTCTTCACGCGCCGTACCTCCCTGGGTTCAGGAGTAGGCATCCGCCTCCTCCTCCGCATCCGGAGGAAACCGCGCCAGGGGGCTCCCGGGCCCGGAACGACAGCCCGAGCGACCGATGCCGGACAGTGTGCAGCGCCCCCTGGGCCCCTGCGCTTCCCGGGCGCGTCTCCCTACCGTCCCTTCCGTCCGGGCGCCCATGTCCGGACACAGGGAGGACGCAGAACGATGAGCAAGCACAAGAACCCGACCCCGAATGATCAGCGCTCCAACACGAAGAACCCCGAGCGCCCGGAGCACAAGTCCGCCCAGGACAACCGCGCCAACCAGATGAACCCGAACCGTCCTCCGCACATGCCGTCCCCCATGCCCTCGAAGGACGGCATGACGGGCGGGGACGACTCCTCGAAGCGCTGACCCGGACCGGAGAGGCCGGCCGTGGATTTCAGGCCGGCCCCTCTGGCGGTCTGGCTTAACGGACGCGCGGTGAGCACTCGCCTTCGCCGCGGTAGTGGCCCACGGTGCGCACGAGCGCCGTCACGAAGTCGCGCAGGGTCCGCACGCTGCCCGCGCCTCCCGTGCCGTACTGGTTCGACGGCAGCGAGGTCAGGTCCACCAGGCCCAGCTCATCGAGCGTGATCTCCCCGTCCGGACCGACGATGCCCACGCTGTCCGCTCCGGCGATGGCGTCGAAGCGCATCTTCGCGTCGGACGACTGGAGGTCGTCGAAGAACAGGTGGTCGCCGTGGATGGTGAGCTGCACCGTCTCCGTGCCGCCCTTGGGCACCGTCACGCCGTTGCCGATGTCCTCGTTCTCGCAGTGCTCGTAGAGCGTGTTCGTGGCGAAGCCCCAGTGGAAGCGCTTCGTCACCGCGCCCTTGGTGGCCGAGCCCTCCACGTAGATAGACCAGCCTTCGGTGTTCATCCGCGTCACGTCCTCCGCGTCCGCGTTGCCGGCGGTCGCGTCCGCGACGGGGGCGATGGCGTAGCTCACCGCGTCCCATTCCTCGGAGGCGAGGTCGTTGAACGTCGCGACGTCCACGGGGCCCGGACGGTGTACGTCGTAGACCTTCGCGGCGGTCTGCTCCGCGGCGATCTCCCCCTCGTGGTTGGCGACCTTCACCTCGCCCAGCTTCACGAGGAACTTGTCGTACTTCACGCTCCAGCCGTCCTCGAAGGCGCTGGCGGGGATCTGCTTCTCGATGAAGTCCTCGCCGTACGTGGTGAACGTCACGTTGCCCTGACCCGACGAGCAGGCGACCAGGGCGAGGCAGGACACTCCCATCAGCCAATGCTGCTTCATTGCGCGGCTCCTTCCACCCACGTCACGACGTAGGCGCTGGTGTCTTCCACGCCGCGCACCAGGCCGTTCTGGGCCTGGCTTCCGGCGGGGAAGGTGGAAACGCCGGCCGCGTCCGGAGGCGACGCGGTGGCGAAGTCGATGCGGTCCATCCATTTCCCGAGGTCCACCGCGATGCGCACGAAGCCGGCCTCCTTCTGGAGGTCGCGCTCGAAGCGCACGCCTTCGATGGCCTTGGGCAGGTCCACCGTCGCGTCGAAGCGCACCGTGGCCCCGGACGTGTGCTTCGCCGTGCCGCGCACGCGCGCGTGGTGGCCCTCGAGCGCGTCCTGCGCGTCCGTGGCCGCCGTGGGTGTCACGAGCGTCAGCTCCAGGGAGCCGTACGCGCCCGTGACCGCGTTGGCGTCACCCAGCGTGGCACCCTCGAGCAGGTCCACCGTCTGGGCGTTCAGCACCTCTCCCAGCGCGTCACCGGGGACGTAGTGGCCGGGGTGCGCGTTCGCGGTGCCTCCGATGAGCGAGTACCAGTCGAAGCGCGGGGCGCGGCTCGACAGCAGCACGCGGCCCTCGAAGAAGCGCACGGAGCCCACCGAGAGCCGCGCGGCTTCGGGCGTCACTGTCCAGCCGTACTCGTTGGGGGCCGTGGGCGCCGTCGCCGTCATCGTCACGGTGAAGGTGCGGCGCTCTGCTTCCGTCTTGCCGCCGCAGCCCAGGCTCAACAGGGCCACGATCAAGGCCAGTGCCATCGGGTTCATCACAGGTGGACCTCCAGGGTGAGCGAGGCCACACGTGGCGCCCCCGCGGTGAAATGTCTGGCTGGAACGAGGCTGGGCTGGGCGCTGGGGTCGAAGCGTGAGCTGTAGACGAACTCGCCGTCGCGCCAGCGCGTGTTGAGCAGGTTCTTCACATCGAGCCGCAACGCGAGCGCTCCCTTGCGCAGCGCGACCTGCGCGTCCGCGAGGAACACCGTGCGGCTGTATTCGTCGAAGGGCAGGGGCCTGGGGCCGATGAGCGTGAGGCCCGCTCCCACGGACAGCACGGAGCCGATGCCGGACAGGGGCTTCTCCCATCCCACGTCCGCTCGCGCGACCAGGGGCGCGAAGTAGGGGAGCTTCGCGTCCGTCTTCGTCACCGTCGCGTTCGCCACCGTGGCGCTCAGCGCGGCGGTGACTCCGTCGAGCGGACGCGCCTGCAGCGCCGCGGAAATGCCCGTGCGCAGCGTCTCTCCCGTGAAGACGGTGGTGCCCACCGTGTGGTCGAAGAAGAAGTCGTCCGCCACCTGCGAGCCGAAGACGCTCGCCTGGAAGGACAGACGTTCTCCGTCCTTCCGGGTGCCCAGCTCCGCGCCGTGAACGTTGACGAAGGGGGCCTGTTCGCCTTCCGCCAGGCTTCGCGCCTGCGGCGAACGGAAGCCGTCCCCGTAGCTGGCGAAGAGGGCCCACGTGTCCGTGAGCGCGTATTCGACGCCGGCCTTCGCGCCCCAGTGCATCCCGAAGGCGCTGCGCGAGTAGCCCTGCCCGTCGTAGTAGCGCGGGTCGCGGAAGGCGAGCGCGTCGAAGACCTCCACGCCCAACGCGTCCGCCCGGCCTCCCAGCCGGAAGGCCCAGCGGCCCACGGGCACCCTTGCTTCGGCGTAACCCCACACGTCCGTCTGCGTGAGGTCCGCGTCCACTTCGTCCGCGAAGAACGTGCCGTCCGTCTCCCGGTAGCGGCGTTGCGTCTGGTGGATGCCATCGCGCCGCCCTCCCAGGCCCAGCTCCAGCGCGACGGGGTGGTCGAAGAGGGTGACCTGGCGGCGGTGTTCGACGCGCAGGCCCAGCGTGGAGCCGCCGTTCGTCTGCTCCAGGCCGTCGCCCCGGTCGTCCACCCGATAGCCCGTGAAGTTGTTGCGCAGGCGCAGGTCCGAGAGGATTCCGAAGGCCTCCAGCTTCGTGCGCGCGGCGCCTTCGCGCGGCAGGTCCACGCCGATGAGGAGCTGATGCCGGGACACCGTGCCGCCCTGGCGCGGGAAGGAGCCGGAGTAGAACGTGCGGCGCCCGGCTTCGAGGTCGTCCTCGCGCACCACGCCCGGAGAGTCGAAGCGCGTGACGTAGCTGCCTCCCAGGATGCGCGCACTCAGGCCGTGGCCCAGGTCCAGGTTCGCCTGGGCGAGCAGGGCGGCCCGGCCGTAGCCTCGCTGGGGACCGAAGCCGTCACTCTCCGCGAGCTCCGCCGCCGCGAAGGTGCCGGGGTCTTCACCCGGGCGCACCGTCACGACGAGCCGGCGCGTGTTGAACTGGCCGAGCGTGCCCGCGAACTCCACGCCCTTCTCCCGCGCGCCCAGGTCCATGCGCACCGTTCCCGCGACCGCGAAGTCCCCCTGGAACGCCCGGTAGGAGCCCTCCGTCACCTCCAGGGATTGGACGAGCTCCGGGATGACGAAGTTGGTGTCCGCGTAGCCGAGCGCGTGGATGTGGCTCACCTCGTTCACCGGCAGGCCCCCGACGTTCAGCTCCACGTCCTGGCCGTGGAGCGCGTCGAAGCCCCGGAGGAAGAGCTGCTGCGCCTTGCCCTCGCCGCTGTGCTGCGAGGCCACGAGGCCCGGGACGACGCGGAGCACGTCCGTCGCGCTCGTGCGCGGAGCCGTATCCAGGATGTCCCGGCCGAGCGTGACCTCGGAGGCGCTCTGTGCCGGACGCGTGCCTCGCACCACCGTGGAGCGCTGCTTGCGCTGTTGCTCCTCGGGTTGCTGCTGTTCCTCCGTGGCTTCTGTCACCGCATGGCTGGTGGTCTCCAGGCGCGGCTCCTCCTGGGCGGCGAGGGGCGCTGCGTGAAGACTCGTCGAGAGCGTGGCGAACGCGATGAGCAACATGGTCACGGGAGAGACGGCACGAGCCAGCGACACGTCCCCGGCGCGCGTCGGGACGCGCTCCAGGGCGTGCGGGTTGGAAGACAAAGACAGACGGATGCGGACACACGCTCACGCAGGCCCGGTCTGGCCCAGGCCAGACGGTCCGCATGCTCGCGAGTCGTCCTTACGGAAGTCCGAAGTGCCCGGCGCCGCTATGGGCCCTGCGGCATCGCCGCGGACCGCAACCGCTGACCCGGGGACCACTCCGGGCCTCGCGCCGGTTCCACACGCCAGGACACCCAGCGCAGCTTCGGCGGCAGGAACACCGCCCAGCTCGCCGCCACCGCGAGCAGATGCTCCACCGAGCCCGTCAGGTGCTGGTGGCCGTGGCCCCGCTTCTCGCCGTCCGCCTTGCCCTGATGGGACTCCGACGGACACGCGGCCTTCCCAGCCTCACACGCACCCTGGGTGCGATGGACGTGGGTGTGGCCGCCCAGGCCTCCACCGTGTCCCACCACCGCGTGCAGCACCGGCGCCACCGCGAGCCCGTACACCAGGACCCACAGTCCCAGGAACGCCAGGTCTCGTCGGTCTCGGGAATCCCACACAGCGGTTCGGGGGCGGCGGCAGAGCGTCCAGGACGGGGGAGGTGAGGCGGCCGCCTGCCTATCCGTCCTCCCCAGGACACGCAAGCCCACCCGCGCGCCCGCTGCCGGACAGTGCCCTGCCATCCAGTGCCATGACCCCGTGGACCTCTTGACGCATCGCATTGGAATCCGCTGCGGCCGAAGACTTCCCGTCATAGACTCCAGGCGTGCGTTCCGAATCCGCCGTCCGTTCGCTGCCTGCTTCCACGGAGGTTCCCGCCCCGCCTTCGCGGGCCGACCGCCTGCGCTCGCTGGGGAGCGAGTCCTTCGACCTGCTCGTCATTGGCGGCGGGGTGACGGGGGCGGGGGCCGCCCGGGACGCGGCGCTGCGGGGCCTGAAGGTGGCCCTGGTGGAGCGCGAGGACTTCGCCAGCGGGACGTCCAGCCGTTCATCGCGGCTCATCCACGGCGGCCTGCGCTACCTGGAGCACGGCCACCTGGGGCTCGTCTTCGAGTCGAGCATCGAGCGGCGCCGCCTGCTCACCCTGGCGCCCCACCTGGTGCGGCCGCTGGCGTTCATCTGGCCGGTGTACGCGGGGGCTCGCGTGCCGCGCTGGAAGCTCAACGCGGGCCTCATGCTGTACGACGCCCTGTCCCTGTTCCGGAATGTGAAGGCCTATCAGCGCCTGTCCCTCAAGCAGGTGGTGGAGGCCGAGCCCGGCATCCGCGCCGAGGGGCTCAAGGGCGGCGCCCGCTACTACGACGCGGCCACCGACGACGCGCGCCTCACGCTGGCCAACGCGCTGGGCGCGAGCGAGGCCGGCGCGGTGGTGCTCAACCACGCGTCCGTGAAGCGGCTGGTGCTGGAGGACGGCAAGGCGAAGGGCGCGGTGGTGGTGGATCACCTCACCGGCCTGGAGCACACCGTGCGCGCGCGCGCCGTCGTCAACGCGACCGGCCCGTGGAGCGATGAGATCCGCAAGCTGGATTCGGAGAAGGCCCACGTGGGCCCCTCGGTGCGCGGCAGCAAGGGCGTGCACATCGCCGTGCCCCGCTCGCGGCTGAACATCGGGGACGCGCTCACGCTCTTGTCCCCCGTGGACGGGCGCGTGATGTTCATCCTGCCCGCGGACGCGTTCACCCTCATCGGCACGACGGAGACGGCCACCCGCGCCCATCCGGCCGAGGTGCGCGCGAGCGAGGCGGACGTCGCCTACCTGCTGGCTTCCGCGAACGCCTTCTTCCCGGAAGCCCACCTCACCCGCGAGGACATGGTCAGCGCCTGGGCCGGCATCCGCCCGCTCGCCGCGAGCGGCTACCACGGCAACAGCGACGCGGGCAGCGCCAGCCGCGAGCACTCCATCGACGTGAGCCCGTCCGGCGTGCTGGCCATCAGTGGCGGCAAGCTCACCACCTTCCGGGTCATGGCCCGCGACGTGGTCAACGCCGTGGAGCGCCACCTGGCCCTGCCGCACAAGAAGCCCGTCACCCACGAGCAGCCCCTGCCGGGCGGTGACCTGTTGAAGCTGGACGCGGAGCTCGCGGCGGCTCGACAGGAGGTAGGGGACGCGGCCACGGGTGAGCACCTGGTGCGCGCGTATGGCAGCCGCTGGCGCGCGGTGTGGGCGCTCACGCGGGAGACGCCGATGCTGGCCGAGCCGCTGGTGGAGGGCCTGCCGTACCGCCGCGCCGAGGCCGTGTGGGGCGTGACCCATGAGATGGTCCAGACGCTGGCCGACCTGCTCATCCGTCGGCTCAAGGTCGCGTTCGAGACGCGCGACCAGGGCCGCGCCGCCGCCGTCCGCGCCGCGGAGGTGATGGCGCCCCTGCTGGGCTGGGACGCGGCGGAGATGGAGCGGCAGCTGGCGGTCTACGCCGTGGACGCCCAGCGCATCTTCGGCGTGGATCCCTCCGACGCCTGAGGTCCCGTGCCGGGCTTGCAGGCCCGGTGCGTCAGGCGGGAGCGTTGGACTCCACACGTTGGCCCGGCACCGGATGTCCGTCGGGCGCACGACAGCCGCCCGAGCAGTCGTCCTGCGTCCATGCTTAAATCGTCGTGGGAACGGGAAGCAGGGTTGGCCCGTTCTCCCCGGCCCCCTCTTTTTTGGGGGCAGCGGGTCACGGCGCGGTACCCCACGTTGGCCGGGCACGAAGGAGATGCACCCCATGAAGCGTTGGCTTTGGCTTGGGCTCGGGTTGTCCGGACTGGTGGCGAGCGGCTGCGGCTCTGACCCGGTTCCCGTCCCCATCATCCAGCCCCAGGCGTGTCCTGGCACCGCGGAGGCGGCGCTGCCGACCCCGGCGGTGTCCGCGCTGAGCACGGACACCTCGGCGGACGGGGTCATCATCACCTACAAGCCGAAGGTGTCCGCGAGCGCGCTGGCGGCGTCGGCGGACATCGCGGCGGCCGTGGAGCGCGAGGGCGGCACGGTGCGGCGCCGCATCCCGAACCTGCACATGGTGTCCGCGCGCCTGTCGCCGGCGGCCATCGCGGCGATGAAGCTGCGCCCGGACGTGGTCTCCGTGACGCCCAACCGCCGCGTGCACGCGATGGGGCTGCCCACGCCGCCGCCGGTGGCGTCGTGGCAGGGCGCGTTCAGCACGCAGGGCTCGGTGGGCGAGTACACCGAGGGGCTGAAGATGGTCCAGGCCCCGCTGGTGTGGGACGCGAACAACGACGGCGTCATCGACCCCGGCGCGCCCACGGGCGAGGGCGTGAAGGTGTGCGTCATCGACAGCGGCTGGGACAGCAAGCACCCGGAGCTGAAGGCGGCGTTCCTCAAGGGCAAGGACTTCGTCGACAACGACGACGACCCGAGCGACCAGAGCGTGTCCCAGGGCGTGGTGACGGTGGGCGGCGGCCACGGCACGCACGTGTCCGCGACCATCCTGGCGCAGCTCGGTGCGGGCTCCGGCGCGCGCGTGGGGCCGGGCGAGGATCCCAACGGCGTGGTGGGCGTGGCGCCGGGCGCGTCGCTGCTCGTCGCTCGCGTGCTGGACACGGATGGCGGCGGCAGGACGGATGACGTCATCGCGGCGGTGGACTGGTGCAACTCGGAAGGGGCGCGCATCGCCTCGCTGTCGCTGGGCGCGCCGGACCCGCAGGAGGACGAGCAGGCCGTGTTCGAGAAGGTCTGGAACAACGGCAACGGCATGCTGTCCATCGCGGCCAGCGGCAACGACGGCAAGCGCGGCATCGCCTATCCCGGCGCGTACCTGCCGGCGGTGATGGCGGTGGGCGCGGTGGACCTGAAGGGCGAGTACGCGCCCTTCTCGCAGTACGGCCAGGAGCTGTCCGTGGTGGGGCCGGGCGTGAACGTGCTGAGCGCCACGGTGCTGGGGGCGGCGTCGCTGTCCCATCTGACCGCGGCGTCGGTGAACGTCACCTCGTCTCCGCTCACGTACACCGCGCAGGGCACGTACACGGGCCGGCTGGTCAACTGCGGCCTGGGCGCGGACCGCGCGTCGTGCGGTGAGGCGGCCACGTGCGACGGCTTCGTCGCGTACGTGGACCGCGGCGACCTGTTCTTCGAGGAGAAGGCGCGCAACGTCATCCAGGCCGGCGCGCGCGCGGTCATCATCGGCAACAACGTGGAGGAGGACGGCGACGGCACCTTCACGCTGGGCTCCGCGAACTCGCACTGGGTGCCCACGGTGTCGGTGTCGCTGGCGTCCGGCGCGGCCCTCAAGGGGCTGGTGGGCCAGGAGGTCACGGTGTCCATCACCGGCCTGGACTACCAGCGCGAGTCGGGCACCTCCATGGCCACCCCGCACGTGTCGGGCGTCGCGGCGCTGGTGTTCAGCGCCCGGCCGGACCTGAGCGCCGCGCACGTGCGCGCGGTGCTGGAGAAGACGGCGCAGGACGACAAGACGGCGCCGGGCGTGGATGAGAAGTACGGCCATGGCCTGGTGCAGGCGGCCAAGGCCGTGGCGCTGGCGCGCACGCTGCCCCAGGGCGGCGGTCCGCTCCCGCTGCCGTAGCCGCGGCTCCCGCAGGGCCCCACGCCCCCGCGTCCCTTCACCGGGACCGGGGGCGTCTTCATTTTCCGGGCAGGCGCCGTGTCGCGGGGTGGCGTCGCGAGCGGACGGAAGACCGCTCGGCTTCCTGCACGGTGGTTCCGGCAGTGTGAGCGCGCACCTTCTCCGCAAGGAGGCGCGCCGCGCATGAGGCGAGACACCTGGCTGGGATTGGGAATCGCGGGCGTGGCCTGCCTGCTGATGTGCGCCGGGGCCCAGTCTGGCGGCATGGAGGATGACGCGGCGTCCGAGGACAGCTCGGCCCCCGCCGCCTCCCAGCAGCCCGCCACGACACAGGCTCCTCCAACGCAGGCTCCGGCCTCTTCGCAGCCGCAGCCAGGGACCGGTGGCTCCGGGACGGGCACGCAGGCCCCCGACGGGACGGCCCCCTCCGCCGCGCCCCAGCAGGACACCGGCACGCCGGCACAGCCGAGTGGCTCGGGCGGCTCGGGCGGCTCGGGAGACGCTCCGGCTTCGGATCCGAACAGCCCCAGCGCGGAGCCGAACCCCGAGGCGCGCACGACGCCTCCGAATCCGGGTACGGATCCGAACGCGGGCACGGGAGGCACGGGCAACACGGGGACGGGCAACACGGGCACGCGGGCTCCCCCCGCGACGACGCCCTCGGGCTCCTCCGCCGCGCAGCAGGGCGTGGCGGTGGTGGATGCCATCTACCGGGGCACGGTGCGCTCGGTGTCCCCCAAGGAGGTCGTCATCGACAACGAGGGCCTGCGCCTGCCGCTGGAGATCGGCACCCAGACGCGCATCGTCCGCGACGGCGAGAACATCGGCGTGACGGAGCTCAAGGAGGGCGAGCGGGTGCGCGCCACCGTGAACATCGTGGGCCGCAGCCACACCCGGGAGATCGCCGTGCTGACCGGCTCCGAGGCCCGCCGCGACGCCGAGACCCGGCGCCGGTGAGCCGTCAGCCGCATGGCTCCGTCCCCGTCTCCGGGGCGGAGGTTTCCACCATGACGGTCTACGACCGATACCGCACCCTGTTGCACAAGTTGGCCCTCGTCCGCGCCCGCGCGCCGGGGGGAGATTCACCGGAAGCAGACGCGCTGCTCGACACGATGGACGAGGTCTGGGACGCCCTGTCCGAAGGCGAGCGCGCCGCCATGGAGCGCGAACGTGCCCGGCTGGCCGTGGCGTCCATCCCACGCGCCGTGCCCGCGTGACGCGTCACTCCCGCACGGACCCCATGGGCGCGCCCGTCGGCCCATGGGGAATGCGCGAGGACGGCCGGGACGGCGGCAGTTCCCGGCGCTGACGCTGACGCCACACCGCGCGCGTGTAGTCCACCACCGACGCCAGCGACAGCAGCGCGACGAGCGCCACGAGCGGACGCACCAGCGGTGGGTAGAGCAGCACGCACAGCAGCACCGCGAGCTGAAGCGCCGTGACGAGCTTGCCCAGCATCCGCGCCTTGAGCTCGATGGCCCGCATGTCCGGCCGCAGCCTGGCGACGGTGAAGCCGATGGCCGTGCCGATGTCACGCACGAGCAGCAGCGTCAGCTCCACCGGCCCGATGAGCCCGTCCAGCAGACACACGATGAAGGCCGTCACCATGAAGGCGCGGTCCGCCACCGGGTCGATGAGCGCCCCCAGGCGCGTGGCCAGTCCCCGGTGCCGGGCAATCCAGCCGTCCAGGAAGTCCGTCCCCGCCGCCAGCACCACCAGCAAGGCCCGCAGGCGCAGGTCCGACACCGCGATGAACACCGCGGCGAGCGGCAGTCGCGACAGGGACAGCGTATTGAGCAGCACGAGGCTTGCCCGACGGTGCATGACCTTCAAAAGGTAGTGCTCGGCACCCGGGACGCACCTGTCCGGCGTGGCGAGCGTCCAGCGAACAACTCCCCTGGTGTCCTCTGGCGCCACGTGGGTCCGCGCCTCGTGGGAACCCCGGCGCCTGCGAGCGGTGTCCCAGGGGAATGCCCGGGATTTCCCCGGCAACGTGCCCTGGAGCCCGCCCCGTGAACGCGATGGGAGCCTTCCGTCCCTTGATGATCCTGGCCTCCCTGCTCACCGCCGCGCTGCCCCTGGCGAGCTGTGAAGCGGCCGGACGGGCGGCGGTCGCACCTCGCGTCGCCACGGCCGAGGAGCGGGCGCGCTATCCATGGCTGACGGCCGGCGTGAAGGTGCGCGCGCTGGAGGAGACCTTCGCGCCTCCGGAGGGCTACACGCGCGTGCCGCTGGAGGCAGGCTCCTTTGGCGCGTGGCTGCGCGGCCTGCCGCTGAGGCCCGAGGGCACCCCCGTGCTCGACTTCCGGGGCGGTACGGTGCTGGCGGGCTCGGACGCGCGGCTCGCGGCGGTGGGGGAGCTGGACGTGGGCACCGCCAACCTCCAGCAGTGCGCGGACTCCATCCTGCGCCTCCATGCCGAGTGGCGCTGGGCCTCCGGCCACTCGGAGCGCATCGCCTACCGCTTCACCAGCGGCCACCTGGCGTCCTGGCCCCGGTACGCGGCGGGAGAGCGGGCGCGCGTCTCCGGCGCGAAGGTGACGTGGGTGCCGGGCGGCGCGGTGGACAGCTCGCGCGCGGCGTTCCGGAACTACCTGGACCTGCTCTTCACCTACGCGGGCACGCTGTCCATCCAGGCCGAGGGCGCGCGGCCCACGCGGGAGCAGCTGCGCCCCGGGGACTTCTTCGTCCTGGGCGGCAGCCCCGGCCACACCGTGCTCGTGCTGGACGTGGCCACCAACGCGAAGGGGGAGCGCGTGGCGCTGGTGGGCCAGGGCTTCACCCCCGCGCAGGACTTCCACGTGCTGGCGGGGCGGGACGGGCCCTGGTTCTCCCTGGAGGGGGACAGCGTGGCGACGCCCTTCTGGGCGTCCTTCCCGATGACGTCGCTGCGCCGCCTGCCGTCGCCGTAGCGGCGCTGAAACATGAAACACGCGACAGCCATGCCCTGGCGAGCGCTTTCCTGGCGCGTCTCCGAGCAGACGGGAGGGCGGCGAATGTAGGAGCTCCACAGGGTTCTGCTGGAATCGACAGGGGGGAGGAGGCAGGTTGCGGCGCGGAGTGTTGTCCTGCCGTCAACGGGGACGTCCCGAAGCAGGGCCCGTCCTCCCCCCACGCGCCTGCAAGCAGCCTAAAGGGAAGGGGAGCCCGCTCCCCGAGCCTCCATCACCATGCCTTCCGCCGCCGTGTCCCTGCCCACGTCCCCACCCGGGGCCAGCATCCTCATCGTCGACGACACGCCCGGGCACCTGCTGGCGCTGGAGGGCATCCTCGCGCCGCTGGGGCAGCGGCTGGTGCGGGCCACCTCCGGACGCGAGGCCCTGCGGCGCTTGCTGGACGAGGACTTCGCCGCCGTCCTGATGGACATGAACCTGGGCGACATGACAGGCGTGGAGGTGCTGGGCCTGCTGCGCGAGCGCGAGCGCAGCCGCCGCACGCCCGTGCTGCTCATGACCGCGGGCGACGGCGACGAGAAGGAGTGGCTGGCCGCGTACGCGCACGGCGCGGTGGACTACCTGCGCAAGCCGCTGCGGCCTGAGATCCTGCAGGCCAAGGTGTCGATGTTCGTGGAGCTGTACCTGGCGCGTGAAGCCGTGCAGCTGCGCGAGGAGTCGCTGCGCGAGCGTGAGCGCCACGCGCTGGAGGCCGTCCACCGCGAGCGGCTGCACGCGTTCTTCATGCAGGCCCCGGTGGGCATCTCCATCACGCGCGGGCCGGACTTCGTCTTCGAGCTGGCGAACCCGTACTACGAGCTGCTGGTGGGCCGGCGCGTGACGCCGGGCCAGGCGCTGCTGGACGTGTTCCCGGAGATGGCCTCGCAGCCGGAGATCCTGGAGGTGCTGCGCGGCGTGGTGCGCACGAAGCAGCCCTTCGTGCGGCCGGAGTTCGAGGTGAAGCTGGAGCGCGACGGCCAGCCGGACTCCGTCTTCTTCAACGTCATCTACCACCCGATGGTGGAGCTGGACGGCACCGCTTCCGGCATCATCACCCTGGCCACGGACGTGACGGAGTTCGTGCGCGCGCGCCGCCACACGGAGGCGCTCGCGCAGGACCTGCGCAAGCAGCAGGCCGCGCTGGCGGACAGCGAGCAGCGCCTGCGCCTGGCGCTGACCGCCACCGCGCTGGGCACCTTCGACATGGACATCCTGACGGGCGAGCTCAAGTGGGACGCGCGCTGCAAGGCGCTGTTCGGCCTGCCGCCCGAGGCGGAGTCGTCCTACGACCTGTTCCTCGCGGGCCTGCACCCGGAGGACCGCGAGGCCGTGCAGCGCGCGGTGGCGCTCAGCTGGGACCCCACCGGCCGCGGCGACTACGACGTGGCCTACCGCACCGTGGGGCTGAAGGACCGCGTGGAGCGCTGGGTGCGCGCCACCGGCCGGACGTACTTCCAGGACGACAAGCCGGTGCGCTTCGTGGGCACCGTGCAGGACATCACGGCGCGCAAGCGCGCCGACGCGGAGCGGGCCCGGCTGATGGCGGGCGAGCTGCGCCGCACCGAGCAGCTGCGCGGCCTGTCGCGCGCGAGCCTGGCGCTCAACGCGGCCGGCAGCGTGCCGGCCATCCTGGAGCTCGTCATCCTCAAGGCGCGCAAGCTGATTGGCGCGAACCAGGCCTCCGTGCAGGTGGTGGACGGCCGCGACGCCCAGCCGCTCTCCGCGCTGTCCGCGCAGGAGCATGATCCGCTGGCGCCGGGCGCGGCCCAGGTGGCGGTGGACGAGCGCGGCCTCTTCGCCCGGGTGTGCCAGGAGAACCGGCCGCTGCGCCTCACCCGCGAGGAGCTGCGCAAGCTCGCGGCCTACACCGACGCGCCGCCCGCGCCGCCGCCCGCGCTGCCCCTGAAGGGCTTCCTCGCGGTGCCGCTGGTGGGGCACGACGGCCGCAACCTGGGCCTGTTGCAGGTGTCCGACAAGGTGGAGGGCGACTTCGACGCGGAGGACGAGACGGTCGCCGTGCAGCTGGCGCAGATGGCCAGCGTGGCGCTGGAGAACGCGCGCCTGTACGAGACGGCGCAGGCGGAGCGGCGCAACCTGTTCGCGGTGCTCAAGCAGCTGCCCGCCGCCATCACCGTGCTGCGCGGGCCGGAGCTCGTCTTCGAGATGGCCAACGACCTGCGCCTGAAGCTCACCGGCTCCCGGCCGCTGCTGGGGCTGCCCGTGCGCGAGGCCCTGCCGGAGCTGAAGGAGCAGGAGCAGATCGCGCGACTGGAGGAGGTCTACCGCACCGGCACGACCTACCAGGGCCGCGAGGTGCCCATGCGCCTGGGCCGCGACGTGGGCCAGGATGCACCCGAGGGCTACTTCAACCTCACCTTCCAGCCGCTGCTCAACGCGGAGGGCAAGGTGGACGGCATCGTGTCCGTCTCCTGGGAGGTGACGGAGCAGGTGCTGGCGCGCCGGCGCATCGAGGCGCTGGCCGCGGAGCTGAAGGAGCGCGAGCAGCAGTTCCGCACGCTGGCGGACTCCATCCCGCAGCTGGCGTGGATGGCGGAGCCGGACGGGCGCCTCTTCTGGTTCAACCAGCGCTGGTACGACTACACCGGCACGACGGCCGACCAGGTGCGGGAGAAGGACTGGAACGCCCTCATCGACCCGGAGGACGCGGCCCGCGTGCAGGAGCGCTTCAACGTGTCCCTGCGCGAGGGGACGCTGTGGGAGGACCAGTTCCGCCTGCGCCGCGCGGACGGCAGCTACCGCTGGTTCCTGTCGCGCGCCATGCCCGTGCGGGACGGCGAGGGACGGATCGCCCGCTGGTTCGGCACCAACACGGACATCGACGACGAGCGCCGCACGCTGGAGAGCCTCAAGCACGCGGAGGAGGAGATCCGCCACCTCAACACCGGCCTGGAGAGGCGCGTGCGCGAGCGCACCGCCCAGCTCCAGGAGGCGAACAAGGAGCTGGAGTCCTTCAGCTACTCCGTGTCGCACGACCTGCGCGCGCCCCTGCGCCACATCACCGGGTTCGCGCAGTTGCTGGAGCGGCGGGCTGGCGCGAAGCTGGACGACGTGTCGAAGGGCTACCTCTCCACCATCGCGGGCGCGGCGAAGCAGGGCGGCACGCTGGTGGACGACCTGCTGGCGTTCAGCCGCATGGGCCGGGCGGAGCTGCGCCAGTCGCGGGTGGACCTGGGCCAGCTGGTGGAGGAGGCCCGGCGCGACCTCGCGCCGGAGGCGAACGGGCGGCAGGTGGAGTGGCGGGTGGGAAGCCTGCCCTCGGTGGAGGGGGACCCGGCGCTCCTGCGGCAGGTCGTCCACAACCTGCTGGCCAACGCGTTGAAGTATACGCGTCCGAAGCCGGAGGCCCTCATCGAGGTGGGGGCGCGCGAGACGGACGGCGAGGTCACCGTCTGGGTGCGCGACAACGGCGTGGGCTTCGAGATGCAGTACGTGGACAAGCTGTTTGGCGTCTTCCAGCGCCTGCACACGGCCGAGGAGTTCGAGGGCACCGGCATCGGGCTCGCGAACGTGCGGCGCATCGTGTCGCGCCATGGCGGACGGACCTGGGCGGAGGGCGCCGTGGGGCAGGGCGCGACCTTCACCTTCACCCTGCCCCGCGCTTCTCCGGCGGAGAAGAAAGTCGAGACGCACGCGTGATCGAGCTGAAGCGAATCCTCCTGGTGGAAGACAGCGCCAACGACGTGGCGCTCACGCTGGCCGCGCTGGAGGAGGTGCACCTGGCGAATGAAGTCGTGGTCGTGCGCGACGGGCAACAGGCGCTGGACTACCTCTTCCGCAAGGGCGAGTACGCGGGCCGGCAGGACGGCCATCCGGCGGTGGTGCTGCTGGACCTGAAGCTGCCCAAGGTGGACGGGCTGGAGGTGCTGGAGAAGGTGAAGGGCGCCCCGGAGCTGAAGGCGGTGCCGGTGGTGATGCTCACCTCGTCGCGCGAGGAGCGGGACCTGGCGCGCAGCTACGGCCTGGGCGTGAACGCCTACGTGGTGAAGCCCGTGGCCTTCCCGGACTTCGTGTCCGCGCTGCGCGAGCTGGGGCTGTTCTGGGCCGTGGTGAACCAGCCGCCTCCGGGCTCGCCCGGCACGAGCGGAGCCCCCAAGTGAGCGCTCGCGGCAGTGCCGCACGGGAGCTGCTGACCCCGCTGCCTTCGGCGGAGCGGCCGCTGTCCATCCTGCTGCTGGAGGACAGCCCGCTGGACGCGCAGCTGGTGGCCGCGCAGCTGGAGGAGGGCGGCCTGCCCTCGACGCTGGAGTGCGTGCCGGGCCGGGCGGCCTTCGTCGCGGCGCTGGAGAAGGGGAAGTTCGACCTCATCCTGTCCGACTACAACGTGCCGGGCTTCGACGGGATGAGCGCGCTGGAGGCGGCGCAGGCCGTGTGCCCGGACACGCCGTTCCTCTTCGTGTCCGGCGCGCTGGGCGAGGACCGCGCCATCGAGCTGCTCAAGCGCGGCGCCACGGACTACGTGCTCAAGGACCGGCTGGAGCGGCTGGGCCCCAGCGTGCGGCGGGCGCTGCGCGAGGCGGAAGGGGTGCGGCTGCGCAAGCGCACGGAGGAGGCGCTGCGCCGCTCCGAGGAGCGCTACCAGTTGGTGGCCCACGCGAGCTTCGACGCCATCTGGGACCTGGACCTCCAGACGGACGCGATGCACTGGATTGGCGACGCGACGGAGGAGGTCTTCGGCTTCCCCCTGGAAGAGGTGGGCGCGGACGCCGCGTGGTGGCGCCGGCACATCCACGGCGAGGACCGCGAGCGCGTGCTGGCGGGGCTGCAGCGGGCGTTCGATTCCGACGAGGACCGGTGGCAGGACGAGTACCGCGTGCTGCGCAAGGACGGGGCGTACGCGTACGTGGCGGCGCAGGGCTCCATCCTGCGCGGGGCGAGCGGGAAGGCGCGGCGCATCGTGGGCGCCATGCGCGACATCACGGAGCGCAGGCGGGCGGAGGAGGAGCGCCAGAAGCTGGTGCACGAGGCGCAGGCGCGGGTGGAGTTCGAGCAGCAGCTCATTGGCATCGTGAGCCACGACCTGCGCAACCCCCTGGGCGCCATCCTCACCGGCGCGTCGCTGATGCTGCGGCGGGACGACATCCAGCCGTGGCACGCGAAGGCGGCGGCGCGCATCCTGTCCGCGGCGGAGCGGGCCACGCGGATGATCCGCGACCTCCTGGACTTCACGCAGGCGCGCATGGGCGGCGGCATCCCGGTGCAGGCGGCGCCGTGTGACTTCCACGCGCTCACGTTGCAGGTGGTGGAGGAGGCGCGCACGGCGCATCCGGAGCGCACCATCCAGATGGAGCAGGCGGGCGACGGGCAGGGGACGTGGGACTCCGACCGGATGGCGCAGGTGCTCTCCAACCTGCTGGGCAACGCGCTGAAGTACAGCCCGGAGACCACACCGGTGCGCGTGGAGAGCCAGGGCGAGCCGGACGCCGTCGTGGTGCACGTGCGCAACGGAGGCGACCCCATTCCGCCAGAGATGCTGCCGCGCATCTTCGAGCCGCTCCAGCGCGGGACGACGGTGGGCCGCTCCGAGCGCAGCATCGGGCTGGGGCTCTACATCGTGCGGCAGCTGGTGCTGGCGCACGGCGGGACGGTGAACGCGCAGTCCTCCGCGGCGGAGGGCACGGTGTTCACCGTGCGCCTGCCTCGCGTGCCGGTGCGGGACACGCAGTAACTGTTGTCTCCGGGTTTCAAGGTGGAAGGTGGACGCATGTCGAAGCCGCTGGAAGTCGTGAACGCCGTCCTGGACGCGGGCTTCGAGGGCCTGGGGCCGCTGTGCAGCGCGACGGGGCTGGCGGACGAGTACCTGGCGGACTCGCGCTATCCGAACCACGAGGCGCGCATCGACTCACTCATCCACTGGGAGACGGGGAAGCTGTTCACCACGGGCTTCCTGTCCGGACTGGGCGGCCTGCTCACGCTGCCGGTGTCGCTGCCCGCGGGGCTGGGCGTGTCGTGGGCGGTGCAGGCGCGGCTCGTTGGCGCCATTGCTCGCATCCACGGGCACGACGTGGAGGAGGACCGCGTGCGGACCCTCACGCTGCTGGCCATCGTGGGGGACATTGGCAAGGAAGTGGTGAAGCAGGCCGGCATCGAAGTCAGCCAGCAACTGGGCATGCGCGCGCTGGAGGCCGTGCCGAAGCACGCGCTCAGCAGCATCAACCGCGCGGTGGGCTTCCGGCTGGTGAGCAAGGCGTCGCAGAAGGGCGTCGTGAACCTGTCCAAGGTGGTGCCGCTGGCCGGTGGACTGGTGGGCGGCGCGGTGGATGCGCTCGCGTGCCGCGCGGTGGGCGCGACGGCGCGGCGGCTGTTCTCTCCCGGGCCGGGACCGCTGGTGCCCGTGCCGGGCATGTCGCCTGGATGACCGGGCGCGGGGCTTGTCGTTGACGGTGGGCCTTCGCGCTGGAGTCATCCGGGCGCATGGGCCGCCTCCTCGTCCTCCTCGTCGCGCTGGGCCTCTGTGTGGGAGGGTGCCGGCGCTCGTCCGAGGAGGCGGGCACCGGGGGCCGCACGCGCATCGTCTTCAAGTTCCAGCCGCTGTGGGGCGACCCGAAGCCGTTCCGTGAGCTGCTGGCGAAGTACGAGCGCGCCAACCCGGACGTGGAGCTGGTGACGGAGGCGCTGCCGAACTCATCGGACCTGGCGCACCAGTTCTTCCTCACGTCGTTGCAGGGCGGGGCCACGGACTTCGACGTGCTGGTGGCGGACGTCGTCTGGGTGCCGGAGTTCGCTCGCGCGGGCTGGGTCGCGGACCTGTCCGAGGACTTCCCTCCCGCGCGCCTGCGCGAGGACTTCCTGCCCGGCCCGGTGGACGCCGTCGTGATGAACGGCCGCACGTACGCGGTGCCCTGGTACGTGGACGTGGGCGTCCTCTACTACCGCACGGACCTGGTGCCTCGCGCGCCGCGCACCTACGAGGAGCTGCGGCGCTTCACCCGCGACGCGATGGCGAAGACGCCCGGCCTTCAGGGCTACGTGTGGCAGGGCCGGCAATACGAAGGCCTGACCTGCAACGTGTACGAGGCGCTGTGGGGCCACGGCGGCCAGTCGCTGGGACCGGACGGGCGCGTGCTGCTGGAGACGGAGGCCGCGCGCGAGGCGCTGGCGTACCTGCACGGGCTCATCGCCGAAGGGCTGTCGCCTCCCACGGTCACGGGCTTTGGCGAGGAGGAGTCCCGGCGCGTGTTCCAGGAGGGCCGCGCGGTGTTCATGCGCAACTGGCCCTATGCGTGGAGCGAGGCGCAGGCGGAGGGCTCTCCCATCCGGGGGAAGGTGGGCATCGCGCCCCTGCCGACGAAGGATGGACAGCCGGGGTGGGGGACGCTGGGCGGATGGCAACTGGCGGTGAACGCGCACGTGTCGCCCGCTCGGCGCAAGGCGGCGGCCCGGCTCATCGCGCACCTGACGTCGCCGGAGGCGAACCGCGTGCTGGCGCTGCACTACGCGCGCAACCCTCCGAGGCTCGCGCTGTATGACGACCCGGAGCTGCGCGCCGAGGAGCCATTCATCGCGAGCCTGAAGGAGGCGCTGACGCGGGCGCGGCCCCGGCCGGTGACGCCGTACTACCTGCTCATCGCGGACGTGCTCCAGAGCGAGTTCTCCGCCGCCGTCGCGGGCCTGCGCACTCCGGAGGTGTCGCTCACCCGCGCGCAGAAGCAGGTGGATCACCTGACGGGTGAGCAGCCGAAGGAGGAGGCGGAGTGAGGGGCGCGGGTTCGCAGGCGCGGGAGCGGCGGCAGGCGTACCTGCTGGTGGCGCCGGCCGTGCTGGTGCTGGCGGTGGTGGCGCTGTACCCGGTGCTGGCGGCGGTGTGGCTGAGCCTGCACCGCTTCATCCTGGTGTTCGGCGAGCGGCGCTTCACGGGGCTGGAGAACTACGTCTACCTGATGGGGGACGTGCGCTTCTGGTCCGCGCTGGGGAACACGGCGTACTTCACGGCGGTGGCGGTGACGGTGGAGCTGTTGCTCGCGGTGCCGCTGGCGCTGCTGCTCAACCGCGCGTTCCCGGGGCGGGGGCTGCTGCGCGCATCGGTGCTGGTGCCCTGGGCGATTCCCACGGTGGTGAGCGCGAGGCTGTGGGCGTGGATGTTCAACCCGGACTACGGGCTCATCAACCGGATGCTGGGGGGCGCGGAGGTGAACTGGCTGGGCGCGCCGGGGTATGCGCTGCACGCGGCCATCCTGGTGGACGTGTGGAAGACGACGCCCTTCGTGGCGCTGCTGGTGCTGGCGGGGCTCCAGGGCATTCCGGAGGACCTCTACAAGGCGGCGCGCGTGGATGGCGCCTCGACGTGGCGGCAGTTCCGGTCCATCACGCTGCCGCTCTTGAAGCCCGCGCTGCTGCTGGCGGTGCTGTTCCGGTCGCTGGACGCGTTCCGCGTGTTCGACGCCATCTATGTGCTGACGGAGGGCGGGCCGGCGAACACGACGGAGACGCTGAGCATCTACGCGTACAAGACGCTGATGCGCTCCGGGGACTTCGGTTACGGCAGCGCGCTGTCGGTGGCGACGTTCCTGTGCGTGGTGCTGCTGGCGGTGGTGTGGCTGCGCTGGCTGGGGCGCGAGGAGGGGCGGCGATGAAGCGGCCGGGGCTGGGCACGGCGCTGGCCGTGGTGGCGTTCCTCACGTTCTTCCTGGGCCCGTTCCTCTGGCAGGTGCTGACGAGCCTGTGGCCGGACGGCGAGCTGACGCGGCCGTGGCCTTCGCACCTGACGGGGGCGAACTACGAGAGCGTGCTGTTCGGGCGGCCGTTCCTGTGGGCGGTGTTGAACTCGCTGGTGGTGGCGACGCTGACGACGGTGTTCTGTCTCACGGTGGGCGCGTCCGCGGCGTTCGCGCTGGCGAAGCTGGAGTTCCGGGGGCGGGGACCGCTGCTGTCCGCGGCGCTGGGCGTGTCGATGTTCCCGCCCATCGCGACGGTGAGCCCGCTGTACCTCATCCTCAACGCGGTGGGGCTCAGGGACAGCCTGGTGGGGCTGGCGCTGCCGTACACGACGTTCGCGCTGCCGCTGACGTTGTGGGTGCTGACGTCGTTCTTCCGCCAGCTGCCGGACGAGCTGTACCGGGCGGCGCGGGTGGACGGGTGCACGCCGGTGGGCGCGTTCCGCAGGGTGCTGTTGCCGCTGGCGGCGCCGGGCCTGGCGACGACGGCCATCCTGGTCTTCATCTTCGCGTGGAACGAGTTCCTCTACGCGCTGACGTTCCTGTCCACGCCGGAGAAGCGCACGGTGCCGGTGGCCATCAGCCTCTTCGCCAGCGAGTACAAGGAACCCTGGGGAGAGATCGCCGCCGCGTCCGTGGTGGCCACGCTGCCACTGGTGGTGCTCACGGTGCTGTTCCAGCGGCGCATCGTGTCCGGGCTCACGGCCGGCGCGGTGAAGGAGTAGGCGCGGGCTACCGGCCTACCGCTTCGACCTCCGCCCAGAGGCGCTTGCCTTCCAGCGCGGTGTCCAGCGGCGCGCGGCGCTCCGAGATTCGCAGCAGCACCGCGGCCAGTTGATCCAGGTGCATGGGCTTCAGGTTGCCCAGGAGGGGCAGCTTGCCCAGGGCGTGCAGGATGCCGGGCGGTGCGTGGTATTCGCCCTCCAGCGCGGGCGGGCGGACCATCGTGTAGGGGATGCCGCTCTCGCGGACGATGCGCTCCGCTTCCGCCTTGGCCTTGAGGTACGCGCCCACCGGGCTCCCCGCTCCCACCGACGTCAGCAACACGAAGTGGTCCACCCCCGCCGCCTTCGCCGCGTCCACCAGTTGCCGCGTGGTGCCGATGTCGCTCGTCTCGTAGGTGTCCCCGGCCGCGAAGCGCTTGCGCATCGTGCCGATGAGCTGGAGCACCGTCGTGCTGCCCTTCATCGCCTCCACCAGCGCGGGCCCGTCCGCCAGCTCCAGCACCGCCTTCTTCGGCCAGGTGCTCGCGGGCTCCGTGTTCGCGCTCCTGGGCCGCACGTGCGGCGTCACGGCGATGCCCTTCGCCAGGGCCTGCCGCATCAGCGTGCGGCCCGTCGCGCCCGTGGCGCCCGCGACGAAGAGATGACGAGGAGCTGCGCTGCTCATGTCGATGCCTCCCGGGCCGTCACCTGCCTGGCCCCGGAGGCCCTTCTTGCGCACACGGCCACCCCTTGCCCACTGTTTCCCGGGGCCGCGCGTGAAACCGGACAGCCGTGGCTCAGCGCTGGGCCTGCTCGGCCTGGACCTCTCTTGCGTGCGTCAGGTCCTCCAGGAAGATGGCCTCCAACTGGCGCGCCGCCTCCAGGTCCTCCAGCACCAGCGAGCCCTCCTCCAGCAGGTTGAACGACAGCGCGTCGTAGTTGATGGACCCCACCAGCACCAGCCGGTCATCCACCAGCATCGTCTTCGCGTGCATCATCGACGGCTGGTACTCCCAGAGCCGCACGCCCGCTGCCCGCAGCGTGTCGTAGGTCTGGCGCTGGAGCACCGTGATGGCCTTCTGGTCGTTCTTGTCCCCCGGCGCCAGCACCCGCACGTCCACGCCCGCGCGCGCCTTCTCCACCAGCAGCGCCGTCAGCGCGTCGTTGGGCGTGAAGTACGCCTGCGAAATCCACAGCCGCTTCTTCGCCGCCTTCACCATGAGCTGCGTCAATCGCTCGGCGCGCGTCACCTCCGGGTTCGCCGTGCTGCTGACGAAGGCCGCCCAGCCTTCACCCGCGGCGTCCAGGCCGGGCTGCGCCACCGACAGCGTGGGGAAGTCCGTCGTGGGCAGGAGCTCGCCCGTCGTCTCCTGCCAGTTCTCCGCGAACGCCTGCTGGAGCTGCGCCACCACCGGGCCCTGCACCCGCACGTTGGTGTCGCGCCACTCCTTCTCGTTGCGCGCCTCGCCCAGCCACTCGTCCTGGATGGCGAGCCCGCCGGTGATGGCCACCTTGCCGTCCACCACGACGATCTTGCGGTGGTTGCGCGCCAGGTTCTCGTCCGCCGGCAGCGGGCGGAACAGGTGCGCCTCGCAGCCGATGGACTCCAGCCTGGGCTTCACCTCCTTCTCGAACGGGCCGCTGCCCAGCGGGTCCACCAGGATGCGGCAGTGCACGCCGGCCTTGGTGCGCTCGGCGAGTGCTTCAATCATCCGGTCGGACGCACGGCCCGGCCGCCAGATGAACATGACCAGGTTGATGGAGGCGCGGGCCCGGCCGATTTCTTCCACCATCACGTCGAAGACGGCGCCGTTGTTCGCCCACCGGATGCGGTTGCGCGGTTCCATCCGCACGCCCGTCGTCTGGTACAGCGCCGCCGCGAAGCCCGCCCCACGCGACCCCACCTGCCCCGTGAGCTGGAATGGGCGAGACGATTCCTTCGTGTTGCACGCGGACGGACATCCCGCGAGCAACAACGCCCCCATGATTCCCCCCCACCATCGTCCGCCCTTGCCCACGTCCGTTCCCGCGCCTCCTGAGCATCAGGGGTAGGCACCCGTGGAAGGCATGTCATCCGTTGGGATGAGGCGAGTGTTCTCCGTCCACGGAGTGAGTGTGCGCATCCGGCGGCGAAGTGGGTGAAAGGTGCGTGCTAGCGTCGCGCTCCGCTGGGACACCGGGAGCGGACATGGCGTTGAGTACGTCGGCGGACTTCAAGACGGACCTGGGCCTGGAGCCCCGGGGGCTGCTGCCCATCGTGTCGCGGCTGGATGAGTTCATCCGGCCGTTCTGCGCCGCGCTCGATGCGTTCCATGCGGACTGGAGTGGCTGGGGCGGCAAGGCCACGTACTACTTCACCGGCAAGCAGGCGTGGGTGGACGCGCGGCTCAAGGCGCTCGATACGGCGGAGCACCTGCTGTACCGGCTGTTCGACCTGGAGCGCGAGCGGCTGGCGGGCTCCAAGGCCTCGCGCCTGCTGTTGATGCGGCTGGCGGTGGAGATCCAGGAGAAGCACATCGAGCTGGTGGACTACGTCCACACGAAGAACCTGCTGCTCTACACGCCGGACCGCGCGACGCTGGGGAGCGCGGCCCGGCAGCAGCTGGACGCGGACTGGGACGCGCTGCGGAAGGGCACGGGCGCGGTGAAGCTGCCCACCGGCGCGCAGTACGCGCGCGGCCTTCGCGAGGTGCGCGCCATCCACGCCCGGCTGCTGTCGCGTCCGCATGGCCGCGAGCTGATGCGGTGGATCCTCCGCGAGACGCGCGAGGATCCGCAGTGGCCGGTGACGCTGGTGCTGACCCAGGCGTTCACGCCGTCCGCCAACTTCCGGCAGAAGGTGGTGGTGAACAAGCAGCGCCTGACGGCGACGTCGGAGGAATTTCAGCGCCTCAAGGACGAGTACGAAGGGATGAGCGAGGAGCTGACGCGCATGGAGGAGTCCGCGCGGCAGGGCAGCGAGTCCTGGGGCGAGCTGCGCAAGCGTCTGGAGACGTCGTCGAAGCCCTACGCGGAGCTGGGCACGCGGCGCGATGCCGTGGGGAAGCGCATCGGGGAGCTGGAGGTGGAGCTCAGCTGGTACGACGAGGACGGCCACGGCGAGGACTACCTGTTGAGCGAACCGGCGCCGGGGCTCGCGGGCAAGGCCTCCGGCCGAGGCTCCAGGCTCAGCCTGCGCTCCGGGCTGCGTGACAGCACGCAGCGCAACTACTCCCGAGAGCAGCACCCCATCCCCGCGCCGGCGTTCATCGTGTACGGGCACGAGCTCATCCACGTCCTGCAGAACCGCTACCCGACGCGGATGGTGCTGGAGCCCCAGGCCTACGCGCGCGAGCACACGAAGCACGGCTACAGCAACACCACGGAGCACGAGACCATCCGCGCGCTGCGCAAGCAGCGCACCGCGGAGCACCTGCCCTTCTACGAGAACCAGCTGCGTGAGGAGCACCAGCTCACGAAGCGCAAGCACCACACCGGCACGTCCGCCTTCGAGCTGGGGGAGACGGATTGAACAGTGGGACGGCAGGGGGCTCGTGATGGTGCGAAGTGGGACGGTTGTGCTGGTCTTGATGGTGCTGGCCACGGGATGTGCCTCCGCGCCGCATCCGAGGACCCTGGGCTACACGCCCATGGGGACGCCCGCCTTCTCCGGGCCGGAGCAGCGGCTGCGCCGGCAGGGCACGCGGGAAAGCGATGCCTCACCAACGCGTGAGGCAGTGCTCGCGGGCATCGCGGACGTGAAGGGCTCGCTGGGCGGCGTCGAGGCCGCGTTCTCCAAGCTGGCGGCCCGTCCTCCGACGCTCGGAGGATGGGGCCTCAATGGCGTGTTCACGCGCTACCTGGACCATGGCTCCACGCAGGTGACGTGGCTTCGTGGTTCGCTCGGGAGTGCCACTGCGCTGGCAGGAGCGGCTTCGGAAGTCAGCGACACGGGCATGGAGCTGGGGCTCCTGCGCATGACCGGGCCGAAGCTTCAGGCGGCTCAATTCGGGACGCTGCTGCTGGCCACCTGGGTGGACTTCCTGCACCTCGCGGACGCCGTGATCCGCTACTGCCCGATGTGCAGCGTCGAGAAGCTCTTCGTCGACCTTCGGCGTGTGCAGGGGTTGATGGAGCCCACGCTGACGGAGCTCGCATCCCTGGACCCGGAGCGGGTGGAGGCGGCGGCGACCACGATGCCCGAGCTGATGGGGAAGCTGACCCGTGAGTTCGACACACTCCACCAGGAGACCCGGGCAACCATGAAGCTCGGCGGGCAGATCATCGCGGCGATGCGGGCGGTGGAGATGGTGACGATGATCTCCACGATGAAGATGTCGCTGCCGCGGGTGCCGCCCGCTGCTCCCGCGACGCTTGGCGCGGGCCTCGTGATGAGCTCGGGTGGAGTCGTGGTGGGCTCGCGGATGGTGGTTTCCGCCGAGTGGGTGGAGATGATGCGCAGGCTCGTGCAGGCGGGCGTCATCTCCGTCCCTGCCGCCAGCGCGGCGGTCCTCATTCAGGGCGGACAGGTCATGATGGCACAAGGACCTCGGGACCTCCCCAAAGGCGTACGTGATGCGCTGGGAGACAGTCCCGAGGTTCGAGCCATGCACGTCACCGGCAAGGCTGGAGCAGGCATGTCCGATGCGCCCAAGCATCACGTCCTGCCGCGAGAGCACCGCGAGTGGTTCGAGCAGCGCGGCTTCAAGGGAGACATGGACATCGACCAGTTCTGTGTCCGGCTGGAACAGGCCCACCATGAGGCAATTCACGGGGGAGGCGACTGGCGCCTGGGACGCATGTGGCCTGACGAATGGAATCGGATGATCATGCGCTCGTTGCGCGATGCCGAGACGGCGGCAGGTCGGAGGTTGACGAGGAATGCGATCCTGAAGCTCGTCGCAAGGGAGATGGAGCGCTATAGCGTCCCCGCGAATTTCACACCCTGGAGTGGGCGATGAACGAAGATCATCCCTGGCGTGGCAATTGGCCGGCGCGGATGTATGAGCGGGTCCGCGAGTTGGGTTACGACTCCCTGACCGCCTTCGCGGAGGCACGTCCCACGGCGACGTTGGTCGAGCTGGCTAACGCGCTGGGCAAGGGGGACATCGCGGGAGTGCAGGTGTTCCAGGGGCTGGTCGAGGAGGCCGAAAAATCCCACCGGCTCACCCGGCTGGTGCGCAGTCAGTTCGTCCGTGAGCTGTCCGAGGGGCTGCCCAACGGCTGGCCGCCCGTGCTGGATGATGAGTCCCGCATGGAGGTCGCCCTGGTCCTCGGATCCTGGTCCGGTTTCACTCCCTTCACCCATGAGCAACGGGTCAGCCAGGCCAGCGACGCACTCCTCGCCCATCCGCCGCCCCCCGGCTGGCGCCCGCTCGGTCCCGACGACGAGCTGCTCCGCACGCTTCTCCCCGACGACGAGGCCTGACTACTTGCGCTGATCTCCCGGCGGCGTGGCCACGACCTCGCGGCCCAGCTCCAGCAGCGTGGCGCTCTCCGACGGATCCGGCCGCTTGTCCCTCAACGTCACGAACTCCTCCGCCGCCGTGGGGTGGATGCCCACCGTGGCGTCGAGCTGCTTCTTCGTCACGCCGCACTTCAGCGCCACCGCGAGCCCCTGGATGATCTCCGGTGCGTCCGCGCCCACCATGTGGAAGCCCAGCACGCGCTCCGTGCCCCGCTCCACCACCACCTTCATCATCGACCGCTCATCCCTCCCCGTCAGCGTGTGCTTCATGGGCCGGAAGCTGGAGACGTAGACGTCCACCTTGCCGTGCAGCTCCATGGCCTCGCGCTCCGTGAGCCCCACCGTGCCCACCGGCGGCTGGCTGAACACCGCGGACGGCACGTTCGTGTGGTCCATCGTCACCGGGTTGTTCCGGTACAGCGTCTCCACCATCGCCCGGCCTTCCGCGATGGCCACCGGCGTGAGGTTCAGCCGATCCGTCACGTCCCCCACCGCGTAGATGCTCTCCACCGACGAGCGCGACTGCGCGTCCACCACCACCGCCCCGCGCGCGTCCAGCTTCACGCCCGCTTCCTCCAACCCCAGCCCCTTCGTGTTGGGCACGCGGCCGGTGGAGTACAGCACCGCGTCCACCTCCAGCGTGTCCCCCGTGCGCGTCATCAGGCTGAGCGTGCCGTCCTCGCGCTTCTCGATGTCCTGGACGAACGTCTCCGGGCGGATGTCGATGCCCTTCTTGCGCATCTCCTGCGTCAGCGCCGCGCGGATGTCGTTGTCGAAGCCGCGCAGCACCGTGTCGCCGCGGATCAACATCGTCACCTTCACGCCCAGCGCCGCGAAGATGCCCGCGAACTCCACGCCGATGTAGCCGCCCCCCACCACCGCCACCCGGCGCGGTAGCGCGGGCAGCTCCAGCGCCTCCTCCGACGTGAGCGCGTGCTCGATGCCCGTCACCTCCGGCAGGTAGGGCCGCCCGCCCGTGGCCACCAGGATGCGCTCCGCCGTGTAGCGCTTGCCCGCGACCTCCACCGTGTGCGCGTCCACCACCCGGCCCCGGCCCTCCACCAGCGTCACGCCCGCGTCGCGCAACAGCCGCCCGTAGATGCCCGTCAGCCGGTCCAGCTCCTTCGCCTTCACCGCCTGGAGCTTCTTCCAGTCCAGCGCGGGGCTGCCCGCCGTCCAGCCGTAGCCGGCCGCGTCCTCGAAGTCGTAGCGGTAGTGCGCCGCGTACACGAGCAGCTTCTTGGGCACGCACCCGCGCAGGACGCACGTGCCGCCCACGCGCCCCTCCTCGCAGATGGCCACCTTCGCCCCGGAGGCCCCCGCGCGCCGGCTGGCCGCCACTCCGCCCGACCCCGCGCCCAACGTGAACAAGTCGAAGTCGTAGCCCGCCATCGGTGTCCTCCTCCGTCTCCAGAAATGGTGTTTCACCGCGCCAGAGGGAAGGAGCCCTGCCGGGCCCTGCCCGCCGGGTTGCTCCCCAGGGTCCGAAGCGCCTCCCGCTCCGCCTGCCCCCCGATACATTCAATCCCCTCCCGCACGAGAAGGGGGGATATCCTTACGGGCAGGGCGGCTCCCCCTCATGTCTCACCCCCCTTCCTGTCAGACTTCCCTCCGGACGGACGTTCCGGACGCCGACACGTCTCCGGGCACGGATCCGGAGGTCGTGGGGCGCCGCTACCGCGTCCTCGACCTGCTGGGGCGCGGGGGCGCGGGAACCGTGTGGCGCGCGCAGGACGGGCTGTCCGGTCTGGTGGCGCTCAAGCGGCTGCACCGCACGGTGGCGGACCTGGCGCGGCGCCCGGGCCGGGGCACCCCTTCCGCCTTCGCCACGCAGGGCATGGCGCTGTCCTTGGCCCATGAGTTCCAGACGCTGGTGTCGCTGCGCCACCCGAACGTCATCCGCGTGCTCGACTACGGGTTCGACGCGGAGGGCCGGCCCTACCTGGCCATGGACCTCCTGGAGGACGCGCGCACGCTGGTGGAGGCGGGCTCGGACGCGCCCCTGATGACGCAGGTGGGGCTGCTCATCCAGACGCTCCAGGCGCTCGCGTACCTGCACCGGCGCGGCATCATCCACCGCGACCTCAAGCCCGGGAACGTGCTGGTGGTGCGCGGCCAGGTGAAGGTGCTGGACTTCGGCCTGGCCGTGGGCCGAGACCAGCAGGGCCGTCGCGCGCAGCCCGCGGGCACGCCGGGCTACCTGGCCCCGGAGCTCTTCGAGGACCAGCCCCCTTCGGAGCTGACGGACCTGTTCGGCTTCGGCGCCATGGCGTGCCAGATGTTCTTCGGCCGGCTGCCGCACGCGGGCCAGGTGTTCGCGACGCCGGGCTTCCCGCCCGAGCTCAAGGCCCTGCTGGAGCAACTGGTGGCGCCGGAGGCCCACCGCAGGCCGCGCGACGCGGAGGCCGTCATCGCCGCGCTGTGCGCCGCCGTGGGTCAGCCCCGGCCCGCCGAGTCCGCCGCCACGCGCGAGAGCTTCCTCCAGTCCGCGCGCTTCGTGGGCCGCGTGAAGGAGCGCGAGCACCTGACGGACGTGCTCGACGCGGCGCTCGCGGGGCAGGGCGCCGCGTGGCTCATCGGCGGGGAGAGCGGCGTGGGCAAGTCGCGCCTCCTGGAGGAGGTGCGCTCGCTGGCGCTGGTGCGCGGCGCGGTGGTGCTGCGCGGCCAGGCGGTGGACACCGGCGGCGTGCCGTACCAGGAGTGGCGCGCGGTGCTGCGCTGGCTGCCCATGCTCACGGAGCTGTCCGACCGCGAGGCGCGCGTGCTCCGGCCGCTGGTGCCGGACCTGGAGTCGCTGCTGGGCCGCGAGGTGCCCGCCGCCCCGGAGCTGGACGCGGACATGGCGCAGCTGCGCCTGCACCAGACGGTGGAGGACCTCTTCGCCCGGCTGGCGCAGCCCACCGTGGTCATCCTGGAGGACCTGCACCAGGCGCACGCGGAATCCCTCCAACTGCTCGCGCAGCTCGCGGCGAGGGCGGCGGGGCTGCCGCTGCTCCTGCTGGCCAGCTTCCGCGACGACGAGTCCCCGCAGCTCCCCGAGCGCCTGTCCGGCGCCCGCATGCTGCGGCTGCACCGGCTGAACTCGGAGGAGATCGCCCAGCTGGGAGAGTCCATGCTGGGCGCCATCGGCCGCCGGCCCGACGTGGTGGAGCTGCTGCGCCGCGAGTCCGAGGGCAACCCCTTCCTCCTCGTGGAGGTGGTGCGCGCGCTGGCGGAGGACGCGGGAGGTCTGGACCGGCTGGGTGCCGTCGAGCTGCCCCAGCGCGTGTGGGCGGGCGGCATGCGCGCGCTGGTGCAGCGCCGCCTGGAGAAGGTGCCGAAGGAGGCGCGGGGGCTGCTGGACCTGGCGGCGCTGCTGGGCCGGGAGCTGGACCTGGCGGTGCTGGAGCGCGCCGCGCCCGACGTGGACGTGGAGGCGTGGCTCACCGACTGCGCGGCGGCGGCGGTGCTGGACGTGGGCGACGGCCGCTGGCGCTTCGCGCACGACAAGCTGCGGGAGCGGCTGCTGGAGGACCTGTCCCCGGCGGCGCGGCCCGCCCTCCACCGGCGCGTGGCGGAGGCGCTGGAGGCGGCGCACCCCACGGGCCACGCGGCGGCGCTGTCGTATCACTGGGGGCAGGCCGGGGAGCGCGCTCGCGAGGCGCACCACGCGCGGATCGCTGGCGAGGAGGCGCTGGCGGTGGGCGCGTGCCGGGAAGCGCTGCCGCTGCTCACGCGGGCGCTGACGGTCGCGCCCCGGGCCACGCCGCTGGAGCAGGGCCGCGTGGAGGCGCTGCTGGCGGAGGCCCGCTTCCAGTTGGGTGACCTGGAGGCCTTCCGGGGACACGCGGAGGCCGCGCTCGCGCACTTCGGCTGGCGGGTGCCCACGTCGCGCGTGGCGTGGGTGCTGGGCACGCTGGGGCAGGTGCTGTCGCGGCTCGCGCAGAGCGCCCGGCCGGACGCGTACGTGGATGACTCCACGCGGCGTCGCGAGGCGCGGCGCGTGGCGGGCCGGCTGCTCATGCGGCTGACGGACGCGTTCATCTACGCGCAGGAAGCGGTGCCGGTGCTCTGGAGCGGCCTGCGCATGCTCAACCTGTGCGAGCCCGCGGGGCCCACGCCGGAGCTGGCGCGCGGCTACACGGTGATGGCGGTGGTGGCGGGCACGGTGCCGGTGCACCGCGTGGCGGACGCGTGGGTAAAGCGGGCGCAGGACGTGGCGGAGCGCGTGGGCCGCCCGGTGGACCTGGCCTACGTGCTCAACCGCAACGCGGTGTGCGCGGTGTACCAGGCGCGCTGGCAGGACGTGGAGACCTGGCTGGCGCGGGCGACGGCCATCGTGGACTCGCTGGGGGACCTGCGGCTGGCGGAGGAGTGCCGCGCGCTGCTCACCGTGTCCGCCATGTACCGGGGCCAGTTCGCGCGGGGCCTGCCGCTGATGGACTGGCTGGAGGCGTCCGCGGTGCGCCGGGGCTCGGAGCAGACGCGGCACTGGGCCCAGCACTACCGGGCCTACATGCTGCTGCGGCTGGGCGAGCACGCACGCGCCCGCGCGGCGCTGGAGCCGGCGCTCGCGTGGACGGAGGCGCACGGCGGCGCCACCGACCGCATCATCGTGGACGGCACGCTCGCGCTGCTGTGCCTGCGCGAGGGCGACACGGCGGGCGCTCGCGCGGCGGCGGAGAAGGCGCTGGTGCGGCTGTCGGCGGGCAAGCCGGTGGCGCACTTCGTCTACTTCGGGGCGACGGCGGTGGCGGAGGTGCTGCTCACGCTGTGGGCGCGCGAGACGCCCGGGCCGGGCCTGCAGGCGCTCACGCACAGCGCGCGGACGGCGCTCCGGGCGGTGGAGGACTTCGCGCGGGTGTTCCCCTTCGGCGAGCCTGCCGCGTGGCTGTGGCGCGGCTGCGAGGCGTGGCTCGCGGGCAAGCACCCCAAGGCGCTGCGCGCGTGGCAGCGCTGCATCGCCGTGTCGGAGACGCGGGGCATGCCCTACGAGGCGGCGCACGCGCGGCTGGAGTGGGCGCGGCACCTGCCCCCGGAGGACCCGGAGCGCGCGGGGCTGCTGCGGCGGGCGGTGGAGGACTTCACCCGGCTGGGGGCGCGCGAGGACCTGGCGCGGGCCCTGGCCGAACAGGGGACGGCAGGGTGACGAAGCGATGATGTGGGAGCGGGACGTGACGTTGCTGGCGTGCCCGGACTGCCGGGGCCAGCTGGTGTGGCACGGGCAGAGCGAGGACGGCCGGCTGGACGAGGGACGGCTGCTCTGCGGCGGCTGCGGCGAGACGTGGGAGGTGGCGGACGGGCTCGCGCGGCTGTACCGCGAGGACCGGGTGCAGGGCACGGACCGCCTGATGCGCCACATCTACGATGGACTGCCCGCGCTGCACGACCCGCTGACGGCGGTGCTCACGCCGCTGTTCCAGTCCGTCTCCGAGTCGCGCATGCGCGATGGGTACATGCGCCGGCTGGAGCTGGGCGCGCTGAAGCCCCGCGACGACGGGCAGCCCGTGCGCGTGCTGGAGGTGGGCGTGGGCGCGGGCGCGAACCTGCCGCGCATCCGGGGCTCGCTGCCGCCGGGCCTGCCCGTGGAGGTGTGGGGCCTGGACCTGAGCACCGGCATGCTGGCCCAGTGCGAGAAGCGCCTGCGCAAGGGCCGGGGCGTGAAGGACACGCGGCTCCTGGTGGCGGACGCGCACTCGCTCCCGTTCCGCGACGCGACGTTCGACCGCGTCTTCCACGTGGGAGGGATTGGCGGCTACCGGCAGCCCGCGGTGGCGCTGCGGGAGATGGCGCGCGTGGCCATGCCCGGAACGCCGCTGGTGGTGGTGGACGAGCAGCTGGACTCGGGCCTGCGCCCGTCGCTCTTCCAGCGCGCCGCCTTCCGCGCCCTCACGTTCTACACGCGCGAGGCGAGGAGCCCCCGCGCGCTGCTGCCCCAGGGCGCAGAAGGTGTCATCGAGGAACAGGTGTCACCGTTCTACTACTGCCTCACGTTCCGCGTTCCGGCGGCCGTCACGGGTTGAGCACCAGGTCCAGCAGGCGCAGCGTCATGCCGCCCGTGAAGTCGATGGTGGCGCCGTTGAACCACGCGGCGTCGTCGCCCACGAGCACGGTGACGAAGCGGGCCATCTCCTCCAGCGTGCCCATGCGCCCCGCGGGGTTCATGGCCGCGTGGCGCGCCTCCAGGCGGGCCAGCGCCTCCGGCGAGTAGACGTGGCGCAGCGCGGGCGTCATCACGGTGCCGAACTTGAGCAGGTTCACGCGGTGGCCCCTGGGCCCCAGCTCCAGGGCCAGGTGGCGCACGTACATCTCCAGCGCGGCCTTGGCTGCGCTGATGAGGCCGGTGTTGTTCAGGTGCGTCTGGTCCAGCGGGTTCTGGAGGCCCAGCAGGCGCGCGTCCGGGGCCAGCAGGTCGCGCTTCACCAGCGCCTGCGCCCAGTACACGAACGAGTGCGCCATGCAGTCGAACGTGCGCTGGATGCGGCGCGGGTGCAGCTGATCCGGACCCTCGGAGAGGAAGTGGCCCGCGGACGCGCCGGCGATGGCGTGCACGAACAGCTTCACGCTGCGAGGGCCCGCGCGCTGGAGCAGCTCGTCCGCGCCGGCCTCGGCGGCTTCGGGCGTGGAGGCATCCGCCTGCCGCAGGTGCACGTCCCGGCCCAGGGCACGCACGCGGGACTCCAGCTCCCGCGCGGTGTCCGCGTAGCGCCCCCGGTGCACGCCGAAGACGTTCAGGCCCGGCCTGCGAGCGACGGCCTCCGCGATGGCCGCGCCCGAGCCGGAGGACGCCCCGAGGATGAGCGCCCACGATGTTGGAGGGGATCCGACTGCTCCTGATGGCACGTGCATGGTGCTTCCATCATAGGAATCACCCTGCGATGGGGCTCGGGAGATGATCAGCCCCCGCGCGCGGCCTGGGGGCCCCGCGCACCAGCGCGGCTTTGTCCTCCGCGGGCCGGCCGTCTGGGAGCGTGAGCGTGTCCTCCAGTCCAATGCGCGCATCGAAGCCGTGGCGCAGGGCCCAATCGAGCACGGGCCACGCGCCGCCCTCGGAGCCGTGCACGAGCAGGGGCCGCTGAAGGCCCGTGGCGCGCAGCAGGTCCACCAGCACCTGGGCCTCCCGGCACGCGGCCTGCGGCTGGGAGGACTGCGTCTCCACGAGGATGCGCAGGCACCGCCCCGCGCGCGGCCACGCCACGAGCCGGGGGACGTCCTCCGGGAACCACACGCCCGCCTCCACGCCGATGCCCGCGTCGAGCAGCGCGTCCGCGATGGACTCCCAGCCGGGCTCGGACAGGTTGACGGAGGCGAAGTCGGGCCGCGTGTTGGCGGACAGCGCCTTCCAGCTGGCGACGCGCGCGTGGCGGGCCGTCACGTCCGGGAGGATCCACGCGCCGGTGCTGACGCCCACCGGCCCCCCCGGACAGGCGTGGCGCAAGGCGGACACCGTCACGCCGATGTCCGCCGCGTCCAGGGACTCACCGCCGTGCGCGGCGCGCGGGTGCACGTGGAACGCGCCCGCACCCGCGGCGTGGCAGGCGGCGGCGTCGCGCGCGAGCGCTTCCGGGGTGACGGGCAGCCGGGGATGATCCGCCGCCGCGCGGGCTCCGTTGAGACACGCCTTGAGCAACATGCGCGGGATGAAGCCATGGATGGCGCCGTCCACGGGGTTCATGAAGTTGCTTCGTCCGCTGGTGGAAATCCCGCTGCACGAAGGGAGGGGTGGGTTGTTCCCGGGTCCAATCACGTTTAGCGATGGAGGACGCATCCCCGCGCCGTGGAGAGGGGCTTCCCATCGTGCGTCCCCCGGAAAAGGTCGTGTTCGGCCACACCGTCGAAGGCCTGCTCTCCGTCCTGGAAGGGCACCTGGAGGGCCCGCTCCGCGAGCGGTTCAAGGCCGTGGGGCTGGACCTGGACGCGAAGCTGGCGCCCGCCTACACCAAGGAGCAGTGGCACCAGCTGCTGCTGCTGGGCGCGGCGGAGCTCTTTCCCTACCTGTCTCCCTCGCAGGCGCACTGGCAGTTGGGGCAGCGGTTCGTCACCGCCTACTTCTCCACCCGCCTGGGCCGCGCGCTGCAAGGCGTGCTCAAGATGCTGGGCCCGGCGCGCACGCTGGAGCGCACCGCGCGCAACATGGCCTCCGGCAGCAACTACCTGCGGGTGGACGTGGAGCGGCTGGCGCCCACGGACTACCGGTTGAAGGTGAGCGAGGGCGGCGCGCACCCGGAGTTCATCGGCGCCCTGTGCCACTTCGGCACGCTGACCACCGGCGTGAAGGGGCTCATCACCGTGGTGGAAGCGCGCGAAGACACTTCCTCGACGTACCGGATGCGCTGGTAGCGGGGCTTCCAGGAATTGATCCGTCGGCTGGTGGAAGAAACACCGCCCGGAGATGTACGGATCCGTTGTTCGCGGACGCGCTCCCGTTTACCCATGGCGGGCGCATCCGCGGCTTCCCCCCGAGCCGTGTCGCAGGAGCCTCCCGTCGTGAGTCCGCAGGAAGAGGTCGTGTTCGGCCACACGGTCGAAGGATTGATCGTCGCGCTGCAAGGGCATCTGGAAGGTCCACTGCGAGCGAAGTTGAAGGCCGTGGGCCTGGACCTGGACCGGAAGCTGGAGCCCGCGTATCCCAAGGCGCAGTGGTACCAGATGCTGGCGCTGGGCTCGGAGACGCTCTTCCCGGAGCTGCCCGCGTCGCGCGCGCACTGGCACCTGGGCGAGCGGTTCATCTCCGCGTACTTCTCCACCAACATGGGCCGCGCGCTGCAGGGCGTGCTGAAGCTGGTGGGCCCCGCGCGCACGCTGGAGCGCACGACGCGCAACATGGCGTCGGGCAGCAACTACATCCAGGTGGACGTGGAGCGGCTGGCGCCTTCGGACTACCGGCTGAAGGTGAACGACGCCGGCACCCACCCGGAGTTCTTCGGCGCCCTGTGCCACTTCGGGACGCTCACCACGGGGGTGAAGAACCTCACCACCGTGGTGGAGTCCCGCGAGGGCATCTCCGCGACGTACCGGATGCGCTGGTAGCGCCTAGACGGACGACAGGACCAGCTCGTCCTGCTTGCCGACCTTGACGCCACACACGGCCTGGACCTCCGTCCGGAAGCCCCAGAGCTTCGAGAGCTCCACGAACCAGGCGACGGTGGCGGTGAGCCGGAACGCGTTGGAGCCCGCGTCCTCCAGCGCGTCGAACGCATCCGTGATGACCGAGTCCGCGGGGTCCTCCGGCAGGACCTGCCTGCCGTGGATGGCGGCCTGGAGCGCCTTGAGCTGGCGGGTCAGGGTGCTCCACACGACGAAGACGTTCCCGTAGGGCATGCCGCCCAGGTCGCCGCCGTACCGGGAGGCGCTCTCCATCACGCCCATGAAGCTCCGGGGCGTCGGGCCTCCGCCGGCGTGCGTGGACTTCTCCCAGTTCCGCGTCTCGATGGCCGCCGGAGGGCTCAGGTGCTTGAGCCAGTCCTCCACGCTCCCCAGGATGCGCTGCTTGTCCCAGTCCTTCGCGCGGTCCGTCAGGTACTGCTTCCAGAGCGGGGCGTAGACGCGCTCGCGGAGGGCGGGCGTCTTGCGCACATCCAGGTTCTCTTTCGGCAGCGCGCGGGCCAGGGCGTTGGCGAAGAGCTGCGCTTCCACGTCGCCCTTCGTGCCGATGTTCTCCAGCAGCGTCCGGAAGGCGCCGGGAGGGATGCGCAGCTCCAGGCGCACGCTGACGCGGCTTCCCCCGGGCGCCGAGGCGTAGAGCTGCTGGAGCTTGTCGTGCGGCGCTCCCTGCAGGACGCCCCACACGCTGGCGATGTCCACCAGGTCCTCGAGCGGGACGGTGCCCTCGAACTGCGACTGGGCGAAGAAGGAGTACTCGAAGGCGTCCGCGGTGGGCCGGTCCGAGAAGTCCTTCATCTGCGCGTTGAAATCAAACCCTTGCAGGACCGGGCCGGACGCGAGCCACCCCTTGTGCTGGTAGGCCCTGGCGCCCTGGAACGCGTAGCGGCGGGGGCCATGCACGTGGTCCCGCGACGCGTGCTGCACGACGTACTTCTTCGTGGTGTTGTGTCTGGCATTGGCCAGGGGCCCCAGCCACAGCGCCAGGGTGTTGTGCTTCTCCGTGGTCCGCACGTGGAAGTAGCGGCGGATCCACGCGTCCTGCGTCTCGCGCTGGATGCGCAGCAGGTCGCCGGAGATGAGCGGGTCGTGGACCTTCGCCATCGCCTCCGCGGGCAGCTCCAGCTCGATGAGCGTCGTGTCCTCCGAGCACCGGCCGTACTCGTACTCGAAGCCCGCCTTCAGCGTCGCGCGCAGGCCGTCCTGCACCGCGGTCCGCAGCTTGCCGTAGACGGCCTTGACCGAGGCCAGCGTGTTGTCCAGCTGCGGCTTGAAGCCGAGCGCGCCGAGCAGCCTGGTGGCCAGCTGCACCCCGGGCTCATCGAGCGTCCCGCTCTCGAATTTCTGGACGAGCTCAGTGACGCGCTGGGCGTCCGCGCTGTTCGCCCCGGCGCTCAGGATGGCGGCGAGCAGCGGCGAGGACGCCTCCAGCTCCACGCTCACCTTGACGCCCAGGGTGGCGTCCCGCGTGGTCGCCTTGCGGACGGAGACGCGGAAGGGGCCGTCCTTCTGGGGCCGGGAGAAGACGAGGCGCAGGTCGTCCTCGATGCGCAGGGCGGCGCCCACGGAGGCATCCATGGACGCCTTGATCTGCAGCGCGGCGTTCCCGCCGACCTCCAGCGCGAGCACCGACGCGACCGTGGAGGTGACCGCGGGCCAGGACAGGGTGACGCCCGCGTTGAGGGCGATGCGCGCCTGGAAGGAGAGGGCGTCTCCGGGCGTGAGCTTCCGCACGTCCTCCAGGACGAAGGGGAGCCGCAGGGTCTTCGCGTCCGCGCCGAGCGCGTCCTTCAGGCTCCGGGTCGGCGGGTGCTGCCGGTAGTCCGTCACCAGCACGTTGATGGAGCCGCCGCCGCTCAGCTTGACGAAGGGGAAGGTGCCCGAGCCGCTCGCCTGGGCGTTGAACTCGGCCGCGTATTTCAGCCAGCACGCGGTGTCGTCGGGGGCGAAGAGCGGGTCCAGCTCCAGGCTGTTGACGGCGGCGGAGGCCTTGCCGATGACACCTCCGGCGTCCTTGTCCTCCAGGTCGTTGAAGAGCTCGATGGGCACCTTGAGGGCCGCGGCCAGGGACAGCGAGCCGCCGGGGAGGGGGACCTGCTTGTCCAGTCCGCAGTCCGCCTGGGCCAGGGCCTGGGCCAGGGTCTTGTCACCCAGCAGGCTGTCCAACGACGTCACCGCGGGAATGGTGATGCTCCAGCTCATGCGCTCCCCCCATGCATGGAATCCACCGGTGCCGCGCACCGAGGGGCAATCATTGCCGTGAATCCGCCGGGGGGATGTCTGACAACAGGGAGGGGTGTCTGTCTCCCTGTGAAATCGTCATCACCCCGGGGATGTAGGGGTTGTTCACAAGTCGGGATCCGGTCTAACCAGGGGCTTCCAGCCGCGTCATCCCCCGAGCCGCGGCGGAGGATCCCCTCGTGTCGAACCCGTCCGAGATCGTCTTCGGCCATACGGTCGAAGGCCTGCTGTTGGCCCTGAAGGGCCGCCTGGAAGGTCCGCTGCGCGCGAAGCTCAAGGACGCCGGGCTGGACCTGGACCGGAAGCTGGAGCCCGCGTACCCCAACGCGGTCTGGCAGCGCGTGTTGCAGACCGTCGCGACGGAGCTGTTCCCGAACGTGACCATGAACGAGGCGCAGTGGCTGCTGGGCGAGCGCTTCATCTCGGGCTACTTCGAGACGAACATGGGCCGGGCGCTGCAGACCGTGCTGAAGCTGCTGGGCCCCGCGCGCGCGCTGGAGCGCACGTCGCGCAACCTGGCCTCCGGCAGCAACTTCCTGCACGTGGACGTGGAGCGGCTGGCGGACACGGACTACCGCATCAAGGTGAGCGAGGGCGGCACCTACCCGGAGTTCATCGGCTCCATCTGCCACCACGCGACGCTGGCCACCGGCGTGAAGGGGCTCACCACCGTGGTGGAGTCCCGCCAGGGCCGCGCCGCCACCTACCGCGTCCGCTGGTAGCCGCGCGCCGCGTCCAGCAGCCCCTGCACCGCGCGCGTCACCTCGCGGTGCACCGTCAGCAGTGCCTCCCGGTCCCCCGCGTCGAAGCCCGGGGTCAGATGGGTTGCCAGGGGCTCACCTACCCACTGGGTCATCTTCACCGGGAACGGCAGGGACAGTGGCCACAGTCCGGTGGCGCCCACGCCCAGCCACAGCGGCAACCGCCCGGGCATCCCCACGCGCTTGCCCCACGCGTAGCCGTCGTTCAGGCCCACGTACGCGTCGTCCATGCCGTGGCCCGCGATGGGGACGATGGGCAGCCCGTAGCGCACGGCCAGCCGCAGGTAGCCCAGCCGCTCGCCCCAGTCCACGCGGTAGCGGTGCCGGAAGTCGCGGCAGCCCTCGCGGGTGCCTCCGGGTTGGACCAGGACGTGTTCGCCCTTCTTCACGGCTTCGGCCAGCAGCGGGCCGTCACCGGTGACGAAGCCCAGGCCGTCCGCCACCTGCCTCATGCCGGGGATGCGGTCGAACGCGCCGTGCGCGATGCCGTGGGGCAGGTAGCCCAGGTGGTCGTGCAGCGTCACCGTCAGCATGCACAGGTCCACCGCCAGGGGGCGTCCGTGGTAGCCCACCAATAGCTTCGCGCCGGGGCGCAGCAGCGGCTCCAGGTTCACCACGTCGTAGCGGTGGTAGCGCTGGAGCAGGCGGAACGTCGTCAGCCACGCGGCCCGTGCCGCCACCGCCGTTGCCGTCACCCGCCCACCCGGTAGAGCACCGCGCCGTGCGCCACGCCCGCGCCCACGCCCACCATCAACACCCGATCCCCCGGCTTCACCGGCCGCGTGCGCCACAGCCGATCCAACCCCGTGCCCAGCGACGCGGAGCCCACGCTGCCCACGGTGTCCACCACCGTGACGCTCTTGTCCGCTGGGACCTCCAGCGCCTGCAGAATGGCCGCGAACATGCTGCCATTCGGCTGGTGCGTGAGCACCCAATCGACGTCCGCCACCGTCAGCCCCGCGCCCTGGAGCACCGCCGACGCCGCGCGCGTCAGTGCGCCCAGCGCCACGCGGGTCATGTCGCGAGACGGCGTGAGGAAGCGCATGCCTTCGCGCTCGCCGGTCTGATGTGGGTTCTCCAGGACGACGTCCGGAGGCAGCGTGCCGTCGTTGCCAAATGCCGCGCCCAGCACGCCCTCGCCGGGCCGCGCCTCGCCCAGGACGACCGCCGCCGCCGCGTCACCCAGTACCAGGTAGGGGCGCGGATCCTCCGGCCGCGTGGTGCGAGACAGCAGCTCCACGGACACCACGCCCACCGGCCCCAGCCCCGTCGCCACCGAGCGCGCCGCCAGGTCGAACGCGCTCAGGAACCCCATGCACGCGTTGCCCACGTCCATCGCGTCGCAAGTGCCGGACAGCCCGAGAGCCGCCGCCACCCGGCTGCCATTGGCCGGAGTGGTGACGTCGCCGCCCATGGAAGACACGAAGAGGATCCGCTTGAGCGCGGTCGCCGGAAGCCCCGCCGCCTCCAGAGCCTCTCGTAGAGCCTGGGCTCCCAGGTCCGCCGCGCGCGTCCCCGCCGGAGCGAAGTGCCGTGTGCGGATGCCCGTCTTGTGCTCCACCTCCGCCGCGTCGCGGCCCACGCGCGCGCAGACCTCCGCGGTCGTCACTGGAGGACCGGGTAGCACGCTCGCGGTGCCAAGGATGCGGACCGGAATCACGCGGCCCTCCTGCCGCCGGACGGCGTCCTTCGCACCCGCAGCGATTCCCAGGCCTGCTTGAGCTCCAGCAGCTTCTGCTCCAGGCCCATGTCTCGCGCGGCTTCGTCCAGGACCTCGTCCACGTTCGTGAAGCGCATGGATCCGAGCAGCGGATGGTCCCGCGTGCCCACGTCGTATCTCAGGTCCCCTCTGGAGGACTCCAGGTCGCCGTTGCGGTGCAGCAGCAGCGCTCCGCTGGCCAGCAGGTCCTTGGCTCGCGCCACCGGGTTGAGCGCGGAGAGGAACAACCCCACCGCTCCGGGCAGCAGCGGCCTCGCTGTGTGGTGCAGACCCGCGGGGAAGATGTTGCTGGAGAAGACCAGGTCCGCGCCCGCGTTGAGCAGCACGTCCACCGGCACCATGCTGGTGAAGGCCCCGTCCACGTAGCGCGCGGGCGGCTGGAGCGTGGGCGCCCAGACGCCCGGCGCGGAGCCGCTCGCGCGCACCGCCAGCGCCAGCGGCCCCTTCTCCAGCACCACGCAGCGCCCCGTGGTCAGGTCCGTCGTCACCGGCAGGAAGCCCATGGGCAGCTCCTCCAGCGCCAGGTCCCCCAGGTCGCCGCGCACCAGCCACTCCATGGCCTGCGTCGTCACCACCGAGGACAGCGCCGCGGCGGACAGGTGCCCTCCCCGGGCCCGGTGCTGGAGCCTGCGCAGACCGTCCAATCCCTCTCGGCCATCCCGCGCCGTGCCGCAGTAGTACGCGCCCACCAGCGAGCCCATGCTCGCGCCGCTGAGGAAGTCCACCGGCACCTCCAGCGCGGCCAGCCGTCGCAACAGGTGCACGTGGTAGAAGCCCCACACGCCGCCACCGCTGAGCGCCAGCCCCACGCGCCGTCCCGTGATGGCGCGCGCCCACCGCGACAGCGCGTCCCGCGTCCCCGCGTCCAGCCCCAGCGCGGCCAGCGGCCGTGCATCCCCGGGCCGCACCACCAGCCGCTCCCAGTCCAGCCGCAGCCGGCACCCGGGCGGCGGCGCGTCCTCGTCCCACCCGTCCTCGTCCGGCAGCGAGCGCCCGCGCAGCGTCGGGCTGACCTGCGGCCGCCACGGCGACAGCAGCACCGTGGGCAGCACCGGCGCTCCCGGCCTTCCCACGGCGTCCGCCTCACCGCCGGGCGGCAGCAGCACCACCTCGCGCGGCGTCAGGCCCTCCGGCACGGGCGCGCCCTCCACCAGCACGCAGTCGAAGTCCTCGCCCTCCGCGAGCAGCGGCGAGCGCGGGCCCCCCGTGCGGCGGAACACGCCGTCCGTGCCGCGCACCGTGCCCTCCGCGCGCTTCGTCCCCGCGCGCACCAGCAGCACGCGGTCCCCGAAGTCGTGGACCATCACCTTCGCCACCAGCTCCACCAGCGTGGGCAGCACCGCGGGCGGCAGCTCCAGCCCGTGCGTGCGGAACGTCACCACGTCCACGCGTGGCGCAATCCCGGCGTAGCGGGGCGTTCCCGCCACCGCCTCCAGCTCCGCGCGGGGAAGGAAGAGCGCGTGCGACGACGCGGACTCCGCCGTCACCGTGACGGGCCACGTGCCGCGCGCCAGCGCCTCCACGCCCAGCGACATGCCGGCGCGCAGGTGCAGCAGCACCGTCCCTGCCGCCATCACCCGCCACTCGCCCGAGCGCAGAAGGTAGACGCCGTCCACCGGCGCGCCCTCGCGGCAGATGCCCTCGCCCGGCTGGGGCTCCACCGGTCGAGCCCGCTCCAGCAGGTGGAGCAGGACGGACGCACGCGTGTGTCTCAGCGCGGGGGCCTGCTTCAACGTGTACAGCCACCGACGCCGCTCATCGACGGTCAGGGGAGAAGCCATGCGTCGCCCAAGGATAATCAGGACGCTCCAGCGCGGGGTAGCGCGCCGGAGTGCCTGCCCGCTGTGCGGGTCCTCCGCGACGCCCCGTTACGCCGGCTGGGGTCGCGGTGGCTCCCCCTCGGGAGGGATGGACGGCGGCGGCGGATTCTGCGGTCCGCTCGGCGAATTGCCGTGCTTGCGGTGTTTCAAGACCTTCGTGCGCGCCCCTTCCACCAGCGCGTAGAGCACGGGGATGAAGATGAGGTTCACGAAGGTGGAGAAGAGCATGCCGCCGAAGACGGCGGTGCCCAGCGACTTGCGCGCGGACGCGCCCGCGCCGCTGGCCAGCATCAGCGGCACCACGCCGAAGAGGAACGCGAAGGACGTCATCAGGATGGGCCGCAGGCGCGTCTCCGCCGCGTTGATGGCGGACTCCACCACGCCCTGACCCTGCGCGCGCAGCTGCTCGCCGAACTCCACGATGAGGATGGCGTTCTTGGACGCGAGGCCCACCAGCATCACCAGCCCCACCTGGCAGAACACGTCGTTCACCAGCCCGCGCAGGTTCTGCAGCAGCAGCGCGCCCATCATGGCGACGGGCACCGCGAGCATGACGACGAAGGGCAGGGCGAAGCTCTCGTACTGCGCGGCCAGCACCAGGAACACGAACACGATGCCCAGCGCGAAGATGACGAGCACGGTGTTGCCCGCGCTCTTCTGCTCCTGTGACAGGCCCGTCCACTCGAAGGTGAAGCCCGGCGGCAGGGCCTGCTTCGCGACCTGCTCCATGGCGGTGAGCGCCTGGCCGGTGGAGACGCCGGGCGCGCCCTGGCCGTTGATGTTCGCGGAGCGGAAGAGGTTGTAGTGCGTGATGTTGGGCGCCGTCGTCATGGGCGTCACCTTCACCAGCGACTCCAGCGGCACCATGGCCCCGGTGTCCGAGCGCACGTAGAAGCTGCCGATGTCCTTCGGGTTGTCACGGAAGGGCGTCGCGGCCTGCACGAACACGCGGTAGACGCGGTTGGCGAAGGTGAAGTCGTTCACGTACTGGCTGCCCAGGTACACCTGGAGCGTGGAGAACAGCGTGGACAGCGGCACGCCCAGCGCCTTGGCCTTCTCCCGGTCCACGTCGATGTTGAGCTGCGGCGTGCCCGCGGTGAACGCGGAGAACACGCCGCGCAGTTGCTGCTCCTGGCTGGCCCGGCCCACCAGCGTCTGGGTGGCCTGCGCCAGCTCCTCCAGCGTGCGGCCGCCCTGCTGGTCCTCCAGCACGAACTCGAAGCCGCCCACGCTGCCCACGCCGCGGATGGCGGGCGGTTGCAGGGGCAGCACGCGCGCGCCGCCCACCTGGGACAGTTGGGGACGCAGCCGCTCCACCAGGCCCGCCACGCTGGACTCGCGCGTCGTGCGCTCCTCCCAGGGCTTCAGGTTGATGAAGAGCGAGCCGTAGTTGGACCCCGTGCCCAGGAGCGAGAAGCCGCCCACGGTGAAGATCTGCGTCACCTCCTGCTGCTGCTTGATGATGCCCTCCACCTGGATGAGCACGTTGCGCGTGTACTCCAGGGACGTGCCCTCCGGGCCCTGCACCGCGACGATGAGGTAGCCCTGGTCCTCGTCCGGGATGAAGCCCGTGGGCGTGGCCCGGTAGAGCAGGCCCGTGCCCACGAGGAACAGCGCGAAGACGCCGACGACGAGCCAGCGGGCCTTGCCCAGCATCAGGCGCAGGAGCTTCCCGTAGCCGCGCCGGAGCGCGTCCATGCCCTGGTCGAACTTGCGCGCCAGGACGAACTTCTGGCCCTCGTTGGGGCGCAGGAGGCGCGCGCACAGCGCGGGGGACAGGGTGAGCGCGACGAGCGCGGAGAGGCTGATGGAGAACGCGATGGTGAGCGCGAACTGGCGGTAGATGGCGCCCGTGGTGCCGGGGAAGAAGGACACCGGGATGAACACCGCGGAGAGCACCAGCGCGGTGGCCACCACCACGCCGGCCACCTGCTGCATGCCCCGGTGCGTGGCCTCCTTCGCGTCCACCTTGTCGTGCTCGATGACGCGCTCCACGTTCTCGATGACGACGATGGCGTCATCCACCACCAGGCCCGTGGCCAGCGTCAGGCCGAAGAGCGTCAGCGTGTTGAGCGAGAAGCCGAATGCGTTGACGAACATGAACGTGCCCACCAGCGACACGGGCAGCGTCGTCACCGCCACCAGCACGCTGCGCCAGCCGTGCAGGAAGATGAAGATGACCAGGATGACCAGGAGGATGGCCTCGCCCAGCGCGTGGAGCACCTCCTCGATGGACGCGCTCACCGCGGCCGTGGTGTCGAAGGCCACCTGATAGGTGAGGCCCGGCGGGAAGTTGGCGGACAGCCGCTTCAACTCCGTCTCCACGCCCTCGCGGACCTCCAGCGCGTTGGAGCCGGGCAGCTGCGTGATGCCCAGGCCCACCGCGTCCTGGCCGTTGAAGCGCAAGAGCTGCTGGTAGTTCTCCGCGCCCAGCTGCACCTGGCCCACGTCGCGGATGCGCACCAGGGCGCCGTCCTGGCCGCGCTGGATGACGATGGCGCCGAACTCGTCCGGGGACGACAGCTGGCCCTTCACCTGGAGCGACAGTTGATACGCCTGGTCCTTGGCGGACGGGGCCTGGCCCACCTTGCCCGCGCCCACCTGGACGTTCTGCTCCTGGAGCGCGTTGAGCACGTCCTGCGCGGTGAGGTTGCGGCGGGCCAGCTCCGTGGGGTCCAGCCACAGGCGCATGGCGAAGCGGCGCTCGCCGAAGATGCGCACGTCGCCCACGCCCTTCACGCGCAACAGCGCGTCGCGGATGAAGACGTCCGCGTAGTTGCTGATGAACTCCGTGTCGTAGCGCTTCTCCTTGTCGTAGACGCCAAAGGACACCAGCAGCTGCGTCTGCGCCTTGCGCACGGTGACGCCCAGCGCGTTCACCTGCGCGGGCAGCTGCGGCGTGGCGGTGGCGACGCGGTTCTGCACGTCCACCGCCGCCAGGTCCACGTCGCGTGACGGGTCGAACGTCGCGGTGATGGTGGACTGGCCGTCGTTGGTGCTGGTGGAGGACATGTAGCGCATGCCCTCCATGCCGTTGAGCTGGCGCTCCAGCACCGTGGTGACGGCGCTCTCCACCGTCTCCGCGGACGCGCCGGTGTACGTGGCCGAGACCTGCACCTGCGGCAGCGCCAGCTCCGGGTACTGCTCGATGGGGAGGCTGGGAATGGAGATGGCGCCCACGAGCGTGATGAGGATGGACAGCACGCTCGAGAAGACGGGCCGCTTGATGAAGAAGTCGGTGAACATGGCAGCCCCTTACTGACCCGCGTCCGAGCCGCCGCCCATGCCCTGCGCAGGGGGCAGGGGCATGCCTTCCGTCTGGCCTTGCGCCTGCTGCGCGGGCTTGGGCTGGATGGGCATGCCATCCCGCAGCTGCTGCACCCCGCTGATGATGACCTGGGTGCCCGCGTCCAGCCCCTTGAGCACCTCGTAGTCGTTGCCCTCCACCAGCCCTAGCGTGACGGGCTGGCGCTTCACCACGGTGCCGGCGTCGCCTTCCCCCACGACCAGCGCGAAGGCCTGGCTGCCCTGCCGCGTGACGGCGGTGGTGGGCATCTTCAGGGCGTCGCGCACGTCATAGACGAGCTGCGCGCGCACCAGTTGTCCCGCGCGCAGGCCCACGGTGTTGTCGAAGGCGGCCTTCACCTCCACCAGTTGCGTGTTCGCGCTGGGCGTGGGCGCGACGAAGAACGCGGGCGCGCGGACGATGGGCTCGCCGTCCTCGTTGAGGACCTCCAGGGGCGTCTCCCCAATCTTCACGCGCGCGGCCTGGTCCACCGGCACCTGCACGGACAGCTCCAGCGCGCGGCTCTGGTCCACGATGGTGAGCGCTGTCTGCGGCGTCACGTAGTCACCCAGCTTCACCGGGATGTCGCCCACGACGCCGTCGAAGGGGGCGCTCACGTTGAAGAAGCCCAGCTGCACCTGCTGGTTTTGAATCTGCGCTTCGGCCGCCTGGGCCTGGGCCTCGGACTGCGCCGCCTGGGCCACGGCCTGCTCGTAGTCCTGGCGGCTGACGAGGCCTTCCTTGAGGAGCTGCGCGCTGCGCTCACGCGTCCTGCGCGCGAACTCGCGGTTGGCGACGGCGGAGGCCTTCTGGGCCTGGGTGGCGCGCAGGGAGGCCTGCTCCTGGCGCGGATCCACGACGAGCAGCACCTGGCCCGCCTTCACCTGCTGGCCGGGGCGGACGGAGATCTTCTGGATGTAGCCGGCGACCTGCGGGACGACGGTGATGCTGCTGCGGGAGATGAGGGTGCCCACGTACTCGCGGGTGTCGCGCACGGGGCCGGGCTTCACCGCCAGCACCTGCACGGGCATGGGCTTGCCGGCGCCCTGGCTCTGCTGTCCCGCCTGGGGCCCGCCTCCGGGCGCGGACTGGCCGGGGTCCTTGCCGCCGCTGCACCCGCCCGCCAGCACGAGGACGAGTCCCCACGCGCCCCAACCGCCCCTCACCAATCGCATGCCGCCTCCGACAGGAATGCATCCACCTGGGCCTGGCGGAACTGGAAGTCTCGGATGACGAGCTCCAGCTCCGCCTGACGCAGGGCCCCGGCTGACTGCACCAGCTCGAGGCTCGTTCCGGTGCCCACTTCAAAGCTGCGGCGGGTGAGCCGGTCGTTCTCTTCCGCGAGCCCGCGCTCGCGCTCCGCCAGGTCGCGCGTGGCCCGGGTCACCTGCACGGCGCGCTTCGCCTGGGTGACCTCCACGGCGACGTTGCGCTCGCGGTTGGTGACGTCCGCGCGGGCCTGCTCCAGTTGTCCGCGCGCCTGGCGCAGCCGGCCCTCGCGCGCGCCGCCGTCCCAGAAGGGCAGCACCAGGCTGGCGCCGATGTTCCAGATGGGCACCTCCGCGAAGCCCGGGTTGACGGTGAGCGCGGTGGTGGTGCTGGTGAGGTCCAGGGTGGGCGCGTACTGGCGCTTCACCTCGCCGATGGCGCGCTCGGCCACCACCTGGCGCGACTTCGCGGCGGCGATGTCCGGGCGGTTGTCCAGCGACTCCAGCGTGCGGCAGGCGGCGTTGGCGCCCTCGAGGAACGTGTTCAATTCCAGCCCCGGCTTGAGGCCCACGGGGGTCGGGGTGCCCAGGGCCAGGCCCAGGGACTCGCGCGCCTGGCGCAGGTTCTCATCGCCGGTGACGACGTTGCGGCGGGCGGACTGGGCGTCCTGTTCCACGCGGACGACGTCCAGGCGGGTGCCGGCGCCCAGCTCGAAGCGGCGCTGCGCGAGGGCCAGCCGCTCCAGCGCGGTGCGCAGGTTGACGCGGTTGACCTCCGCCAGGCGCTCCGTGGAGGACACGGACACGAGCGCCTGCGCGAGGCCCCGGGTGAGCTGCCGGCGCGTCTCCGCGAGCGACAGGTCGGCGGTGCGCCGCGACTCCTTGGCGCTGCCCAGGGCGTAGAGGCTGGCCAGGTCCACGACGGGGACGTTGGCGGTGAGCACGCCGAGGCCCAGCAGCTGCGTGGGCTTGAAGCCTCCGGCGCTGCCCACGCCACCGCCCACGCCGCCGCCCACGCCACCGCCCACGGCGGGGACGTCCGGGTTGAGGACGTTGTACTGGACGGACAGGGTGCCGCCGACGGAGGGCAGCAGGTTGGCGAGCGCGACGCGCCACGTGCCCGCGGCGACTTCAATCTGGCCCAGGGCGGCCTGGAGGTCGGTGGAGCGCTGGCGCAGGAGCGTGAGCGCCTCGTTCCAGGACTGGAGCTGCTGGGGCGCGGGAGGTGCGGGCGCGAGCAGCGGATCCGACACGTTCGCCTGGAAGGGCGGTGGCACTTCCGGCACGTCGTCCGGGTTCGGTGTCCGCGCGGCGGGTGGTGGAGGCGCGGGTGGAGCGCGTTGCGGTGGCGCGGTGTTCTGCGCGAGGACCGGCGAGGCGTGTCCGGAGCCGGGCTGCGCGGTCGCGGCGCCGGGGAGCCCGGCGGGGACCAGCAGGGCTGCGAACATGAGCGCGTTCATAAGGGGTGCTCCCCAGGTAGGGGCGAGGCCAGCCCCCGGCCACAGGTCGCGCCCCCCGGCGCTCCAATGGACAACACAGCAGGGCGAGGAAGTGCTCAGCAGTCGATGGACAGGCCTGCCTCTTGGGACAGGAGGTCCGGGATACCCCTTAGGGATGCAAAGGCAGACAGGGCTTCGGGATTCGAAGAGGCATGGCGCGTCCTGACGCGGGCGGTGGCAAGCGAAGGGCCAACGTGCGTCACGAGCGCCGAGCAGGCGTCTGTCTTGAAGGGAGGTCCCCTGTTCAGCACGCCACGGCGGTCATGACCGCTGGGCCTAAAACGGCAAGGGCACGGCTCCATCGGGAGCCTCGAAGGACCGGCCGACTTCCGACGTGGGAACCGGGATGCCGGAGCCCGCATCCGTCGGCGCCAGTGATCCATCCGGCTCGCCATCCCGGAGACGTCGAAGGATCCGGCCATCACTCCCAATCGCGTATTGCGCGCCCGAATGCAGCGCGGGAACGGTCAGGCCACAGGCCCGGGGATCCTCATCGATCCGGATGAAGATGATCCCCTGCCGCCGAACGACCCTGTACCGATGCGACTCATGCCGGTCGACACACAGGGTGTTGGCATCTTGTGGGCCCAGGAAGTCGTCGGCGGCGACTTCGACCGCACGCAGGAGGGCCCCCGTCAGTTCAACGACTCCACCATCCGCGTCGGTCTGGACAGCGGTGTCATCGAAGAAGCCAGGGAACGTGATGGACGGGTCATCCGCCAGGCGCTCGCGAGCGGCCATGGGCCGCAAGCAGCCCACGAGGAGCAGCGACGAGGCACCCAGGAGTCTTGCTCTTCCACCCATCTTCACTGCGCCGGCAGCATGCCCAGGCGCTGCTTCGCGAACTTGTTCTGCGGGTCGAACCGGAGCGCTTCCTCCAGCCGGTCGCGGCCCTTCTGTGGGTTGCCCTGCACCACGTACAGGTCCGCCAGGCGCACCAGCACGTCCGCGTTGTAGGGCTGCAGGTCCAGGGCCTGCTCGAACTCGCGCGTCGCCGTGACGACGTCGCGCTTGCGCATGGCCAATTGGCCCAGCATCACGTGCGGCTGCACCAGCCCGCGCGTCTCCGGCTCCGTGGCCAGGGCCTGCAGCGCCGGCATCGCGCGCGTGTCTCCGAACGCCGCCAGCGTCAGCGCCGCGCCCTGCCGCACCCACAGCGAGGGGTCATGGAGCAGCGGCACCAGGTCCTCCGTCGCCTCGCGCGCGTTCGCCGCGCCCAGCCCGTCGATGATGTCCGAGCGCAACGTGCTGTCCGTCGTGCCCTTCAACGCCGTCCGCAGCGCCGGCACCGCGTCGTGCTTGAACCGGCGCGCCAGGAACCTCGCCGCCGCGCCCCGCAGCGTGCCCGCCTCCGTCGTGTCCGCCAGCACCGCCTCCAGCGCTCCCCGGCTCTGCGCGGCCGTCTTCTCGGCGAACGCGTCCGCCAGCCGCAGGCGCCGCTGCTGCCGCGCCTCCGCCTTCGGCCACCACTTCACTAGCGAGGCCTGCATCGCGTCCGGCGTCTCCTTCGCGTGGCAGGTGTTGCACGCGTTGGGCACGTCGTGCCGCGCCGTGTTCTGCGGCACCGGCACGTCCAGCGCGTGGTCCGCGAAGTGGTCCAGCACGCCCGACACCACCGGCGGCATGTGACACGCCAGGCAGTCCTGCGCCGCCACCGCCTTGTGGTGCGTGTGCTTCTCCCCCTGCGCCATCACGTCCGGGTGACAGCCCTGGCACGTCGTCGCGTTCACCGTCGTGCGCGCCGCCACCGGCTTCTGCTTCTTCACCTCGTTGGGCGCGCTCGCGTCGTGCGGCGCCGTGTGGCACGTCAGGCACGTGGCCCCGCCCTGCAGGTGGCACTTCGACTGGATGAGCGCCTGGTACTCGAAGCTGGAGGTGCTGGGACGCCCGTCCGGGAAGAAGTCCCCGGAGCGGTCGTTGCCCACCAGCAGCACCATGGGCTGATAGCTCGCGTCGTAGCGCTGGCCGGGCTGGAAGCGGTGCTTCGCGTCCAGCATGGGGAACAGCGTGCGGCGCGGCCCGTGGCACTGCGCGCACACCGCGAAGGACTCGTCCTTCGGCAGCTTCGCCGGCTGGACGATGTCCGCCGGCAGCTGCGACTCCGCGTGCCGTCCGCCGGGCCCGTGGCAGGACTCGCACGCGACGCCCGCGTCCGCGAACTTCGTCTCCCACTGGTGCGCCGCCCGGTCATAGCGCGCGTCCAGCCCCGTCACGTGGCAGTCCAGGCACGCGTGCTGCGCGCTGCGGCGGAAGTTCGTCCAGAAGAACGGGTGGTCCGGTGACAGCGCCCCCTGCTTCTTCTCCGAGTAGTCCACCCACTCGCCCTTGCCCGTGACGTGGAAGTACACCGGCATCACCTGCCAGCGGCCGTCCGGCAAGAGCGTGATGGGGTCCTGCATCCGCTTGCCGCCCACCACCCACTGCACCGGCCACTCGCCCAGGTTCCCGTCCGCGCCCTTGGTGCGCATGAGGTACTGGCTTCCGTCGCGGCGCATCCACGCCTCGCTGGACTCGCCCTGGAAGTGCGTGTTCGCGCTGAACGTGCCCACCACGTACGGCTTCGCCGCGGGAGACAGCGCCCGCGCGTGCCAGTCGTGCTTCCAGCCGGTGTGCTGCTCCTCGTGGCAGTCCGCGCACACCTGCGAGCCCACGAAGTGATTCGCCGGTTTCGCGGGCGGCGCCTCCACCGTCTTCACCGGCACGGGCGCGGCGACGCTCCCCGCGTCCACGGGCGGCGAGGGCGCCTGGGCCACCGGCGCGGGGGGCGCGGTCGTGGCCGGGGAACGCAGGAAGAAGAACAGGCCCGCCGCGAGAACCACCACCGCGAGGGCGACAAGGACAGGGCGAGAGGAGCGCATCCGGAAGGTGCCGCCCATGCTCCTCCCAAGCGCCGGGCGGCACAAGCGGCGCTCCGGGCAAGCCCGTCTCCTCCAGTGGACAACGACCTCCCAGGGAGGGCTGCGGTCCGGGCGAGCCCTGGATTAGGGTCCCCCCTGAGCGAAGGGAGGCCGTGCCCATGCCCATGCGGTCCGTGAATGGAACCCGGCTGTATTACGAGGACACCGAAGGCCCCGGAGACGTGGTCGTCTTCAGCCACGGCCTTCTGTGGAGCACCCGGCTGTTCGACCCGCAGGTGGAGGCCCTGCGCGGGCGCTTCCGCTGCATCGCGTACGACCACCGGGGTCAGGGCCAGAGCGACGTGCCGCCCGAGTCCGTCATCGACATGGAGACGGTGTACGCGGACGCGGTGGCGTTCCTGGAGTCCATGCGCGTGGGCCCGGTCCACTTCGTGGGCCTGTCCATGGGCGGCTTCGTGGGCATGCGGCTCGCGGCGCGCCGGCCGGACCTGCTGCGCTCGCTGGTGCTGCTGGAGACCTCCGCGGACCCCGAGCCCCCCACCAACGTGCCGCGCTACACCGCGCTCAACCTCGTCGCGCGCTACGTGGGCCTGGCGCCCGTCACCGCGCCGGTGATGCGCATCATGTTCGGCACGTCGTTCCTCACCGACCCGGGCCGCGCGGAGGAGCGGGCGCTGTGGCGCGCGCGCCTGAAGGGCAACCGCCGCGACATCTACCGCGCCGTCAACGGCGTCATCCAACGCAAGCCCGTCGCGGACGAGCTGCCGCGCATCCGCACGCCCACGCTCGTCATCGTGGGGGAAGAGGACCGCGCCACGGTGCCCGCGAAGGCGGAGCGGATCCACTCGCTCATCCCGGGCTCCAAGCTGGTGCGCCTGTCGCGCGGGGGCCACTCGTCCACGGTGGAGGAGCCGGCGCTGGTCAACGCGGAGCTCGCCCCCTTCCTCACGCAGCACGCATCCAACCAGGCCGCGCACGCGGGCTGACACGCGGTTACACACACGCATCCGGAGGCTTTCCCATGCCCGTGGCGAAATGGAACGGCGTCGTGCTCGCGAAGAGCGACGCCTTTGAGACGGTGGAGGGCAATGTCTATTTCCCTCCCGACAGCCTGGTGCGCGAGCACTTCAAGCCCAGCGCCACGCACACCCACTGCCCGTGGAAGGGCGAGGCGAGCTACTACTCCGTGGAGGTGGACGGGAAGACCAACGCGGACGCCGCCTGGTTCTACCCGGAGCCCAAGCCGGCCGCGGCCAACATCCGCGGCTACGTGGCCTTCTGGAAGGGCGTCACGGTGGAGCGCTGAGGCGTCAGCGGCCCAGCAGGTACTTATCGCTTCAGGGTCTGGAGCGCACGGATGCATCGGGCGAGGCTATCGCTCCGGGTAGCAGCTATACCTGGGCGCCAATCCTCTGTGGTGAAACTCGCGATCGTAGATGTGTATTGCTTACCTACTGTCGCAGTCGAGTTCTCGGATGGAACCAGCGCTTCTCGGACCTCACGAGAACGCGAGCGCCGCGCCAAGTTGATTAATGTCTGTTTTGCGTTGGAGAGCGTATCGGGGGCCGAAGGGATTGAACTGACTGGAACCCCTAGAAAGCGCGCGATGCGCTCAGCATCCGCAAGGAGCCAGCTTTCGCCTTGATGGACTGCGATCCGCAACCGCATTCGCGCATTGGGCGCAGGAAGCAGGCTCTTGATGAGTTCGGGCGCGCAGGAGGCATCTTGATCCAAATCGCGAAGAACAAACCAGGGCTCATTCCTGGCGGCATGATTGAAGCCGACGAGTCTTGCATCGAGCTTCGATTTTCCACCCGTTGCATAAACAAAGCCAAGGGGGAGGCCTGTATGACGTAAGAGCCTCGTGACAATGGCCGTGTCAGTAGGGCCTTCCACGGCAACTGTCACTGGAGTCACAGCGCCTCACCAAAGAAGGCAAGTTGTCTGGAGTCACTTGGCTCTGTTCTGGGAATCACAGCTTCAGCGACGGAAGAACCTTTTTCAAGAAGCGCGCGAATGGTGTCATCGGATTTAGCGACATCCACTTGCGTCCCCTCCTTGAGGGGTTTCAGCACGAGTACCTCTTCACCGCCGATCCCCTCATCCCCCAAGAGATCTGCGCTGTGAGTACTGACAATAACTTGCCGGTCGTTCTTGCGGCTCACCCTGGCCATCATTTGAGGGATATGCCGAACGACCGCAGTGTGAAGCGAAAGTTCAGGCTCCTCCAGTAGCAAGGGGGCTGTTCCATCCACAAAGGCCCAAAGCAGACCAAGAAGCCTGAGGGTTCCATCCGAAAGTTGCGTTTCGTTCTGCCAACCGGCATTGGGACGCCAGTGCTTGTACTTGCCTTGGAGGTGAGGCACGCCCCGTTCGTCGCGCTTCAGGTCCAGTTCTTGGAGTTGCGGAACCGCGACCCGAAGTGCACTGGTGATGCGTTTCAGGCGAGAGTTGAGTGTCTTGGATGGTACGCGGGCCAGTTGCTCCAGGAAGTCTCCACCAAACGGATCGTTTACCCTCCCCGTGGAGCGGTCTGGTTCTCGAACAAGTTGGGGAACGAGATGGAGGTATCGAATCTTGGAGAAGAAGTCCGCGAGTTCGCGGAACTCACGATTGGTATTCACCTGCTCCAGGTGTGTTTGAGTCAGGAGAGCAGGGTCTTTCTTGTCGTCACTGTTGGGTCGTTCCAGAAGTGTTTTGGAACCGCAGGTCACAGCTTCTGTTTTGACAATGGGGCGGCGCTGGTTGTCCTGGGTGAACTCCAGGCGGTAGTTCCAGCTTTCGCCGTCGCCAAGATCGACTTCGACTTCGAGCATGACGTTGGGATACCGGCGCGCATGCAGAGACCGTATCTGTGACACCCCACGCCTGGAGGCAACTGCTCGTTGGAGCCCACCTTGTGCATCCGCGACATCGCGCAAGAACCGGATGGCATCGAGAAAGTTGGACTTACCCGCGGCATTGGGACCCACGAGGAAAACGCGCTGCTCCAGCGGAGCATCGGCCTCAAGGAAGTTTCGCCAGTTCTTTAGCCGAAGGTGGGTAATGCGCATGGCGCGACTCTAGTCGCTGCATCTGGCCTGCGCACGCACGAGTGCTGAGGCGTCAGCCCCGGATGTAGCGGTACCAGCGGGGCACGTTGCGCAGCTGGGTGACGACGAATGCGGGCACCCACTGGAGCAGGTTCGCCTCCGGCTGCACGGAGTAGCCCCCGAGCAGCCCCGGGTCGATGCGGTGGGCGTCCAGGGTCGTGGGGTAGGGCGCGGGTGTTCCACCGAAGCACTCGCCGCGCGCGAAGAAGAGGTCCCACAGCGTGGCGGCCTCCGCGTGGTCGTCCGCGATGAGGCGCGAGTCCACGCCCAGCAGCGAGCCCACCAGCTTCCAGAAGTAGTACCAGCGCTGCTCGTTGTACTCGTAGCCCTTGTCCACCCACGCCTGCGCGACGATGTACGCGAACGTCAGCAGCGTGAACGCGACGGCGCTCTGGTTGTAGCAACGCCGCCCGGTGTAGTGGGACTGGTAGTGGCTCAGCGCGGAGTTGTGCATCTGCGCCAGCAGCAGCGTCGTGGACAGGGTGCGCGTGCTGTAGAGGCTGCCCCAGCCCATGTTCATGTTGCCGTAGAGGATGCGCAGCATGATCTGCGCGGTCTCGATGACCCGGCGGGACACGATGGCCTTGATGGCGCTGTGCGGGCGCTGCTCGAACAGGGAGGACACGTCCTTGTGGTAGTACGTGGCCTTGAAGGACACGCCCGCCAGCTCGTTCACGGACGTGGCCTGGAAGAAGACGTAGAAGGCCTCGTCGCGAGCGGCCTCGAAGTCGCGCAGGAACTGCGCGGCCGCGCCCACGCCCGTCACCACCTGGGTGGCCACCGAGTGCCCCGGCCCGTAGAGCACCTTCGCGATGCGCTGGTCGCTGTGCGAGTTGCCCCAGTAGCCCTCGATGGCGGAGAAGGCCTTGAGCGCGGGCCGCCACGCGGTGCCGTTGACTCCGGGCGTCTCACGGATGTGCTTCTTCCAGTGCAGCCGCAGGTCCTCCATGAATTGCGGCTCCGCCGCGCTCATGATGCCGTACAGGCTGTTGGCCGCGGTGAGCGGGTCGCCCAGGAGAGCGTCCAAGTTCTGACCACGGAAGAGGAAGGGCATGGGCGGCGGGCTCTCTAGGAGGACAGCGTTCCCGGCCCACTCTAGAAGACCGTTGAATCTGTAACAAACCGTCCGGCCTGGAAAACCCGACACGTAGGGGATGTGACGGGTGGCGCCCTAGCCGTCCGTGGCCATGGCGGCCAGTTGGCCCTGGGCGATCTCGCGGTACAGGGGCACCACTTCGACGGACAGGACGTCGCGCATTTCTTGTCGTGCGCGGTCGTAGTCACCTGCTTCCCGGTGGCGGTACATCCGGTGGAGGGCATCCCCCAGCCTGTTCGAGCCTTCGGTGATGCGCCGCGAGCATTTCGGGGAGGTGGGCGTTGTGGGAGTCGTCGTACCCCTCCGTCTTGGAGCCGGCGTGCGAACCGGTGGCTCCCATGCCCGCGGCCATGAGGGCGGCGGCCTCGGAGGCGGTGAGTCCGCAGGCCTCGGGAACTGTTGAGCCTGTAACGAACCCTCTGGCGACACGTAGCGGATGTGACGGGGCGGAGAGGGATGGGGCCGCGCGGGGGCGGGAAGCGGCGATGCTGGGGCTTTTCGGGAGGTGCGCGGCCTTGGCGACGGTGTCCCTGCAGGACGTGCGCAAGGTGTACCGGGGTGGCGTGGCGGCGGTGAAGGGCGTGACGCTGGACATCGCGGACGGCGAGTTCGTGTCGCTGGTGGGCCCTTCCGGATGCGGCAAGTCCACGACGTTGAACCTCATCGCCGGGCTGGAGGAACTCTCCGGCGGTGAGCTGCGCATCGACGGGCAGTTGGTGAACGACCTGTCCCCGCGCGAGCGCGACATCGCGATGGTGTTCCAGAGCTACGCGCTCTACCCGCACCTGGACGTGGCCGGGAACCTGGCGTTCCCGCTGAAGGTCGCGGGCATGGACGCGAAGGACGTCGACGCGCGCGTGCGCGAGGTGTCCGGCGTGCTGGGCCTGGAGGCGCTCCTGTCGCGCCGGCCGAAGGAGCTGTCGGGCGGACAGCGGCAGCGGGTGGCCCTGGGACGCGCACTGGTGCGCAGGCCCAAGGTGTTCCTCTTCGACGAGCCCCTGTCCAACCTGGACGCGGCCCTGCGCACGCAGATGCGCGGCGAAATCAAGAAGCTGCACGAACAGCTCAAGGCCACCTTCATCTACGTCACGCACGACCAGGCGGAGGCGATGACGCTGTCCGACCGCGTGGTGGTGATGAGCCAGGGCGAGGTGCAGCAGGTGGCCCCGCCGCGCGAGCTGTACGACGCACCCGCGAACCTCTTCGTGGCGGGCTTCTTCGGCTCGCCGCGCATCAACCTGGTGAAGCCGTCCACGCTGGGCCTGTCCGACGGCGACGCGGTGCTGGGCCTGAGGCCGGAGCATCTCCAAATCGGTCAGGGCGCACGTCCGCCGGATGCTCGCGAAGGGCGCGTGTACCTGGTGGAGCCCATGGGCGCGGAGGTCTGGGTGACGGTGGAGACCGGCGGCGAGCGCATGGTGGCGCGAGCCTCCGGAGACTTCCGCGCCGCGAGCGGGGACCCGGTGTGGCTGCGGCATGACGCACGGTTCCTGCGCCGGTTCGACGCGAAGACGGGCCGCGCGGTAGGTCAGGCGTAGACCTGTTCGCTCTCCACGATGGGCTCCAGGCGGCGCTGGAGCGCGGCCAGCCGGTCGTAGCGCTGGCGCAGCGCCTCCTTGAACTCGCGTTGATCCGCGTGGGCGATTTCATCCAGCAGCGTGTGCAGCGAGGAGTCCACGGCGTCCTTCAATACGCGCGACTCCTCGTTCGTCAGTTCCATCAGCATGGGGGACCTCCTGCGGAAACGTTAGGCACCGCGCAACGGGGCGGTGGAAGAAGGCGGCCCGAGGGCCCACCGGGCTGCCTGCCGTGGCGCGCACGGCGGCGGGAGCGACCCCACTCTTGGTGAGGACCCCATGAGCGCGAGGAGCAACGCGATGATTCACGCGGGAGAGGTTCGCGAGGGCATGTCGGTGCGCACCGCCGACGGACATCCACTGGGCCGGGTGGCGGGCGTGGGCGACACCCACTTCGAGCTGGAGCAGGGGCTGGTCCCCATTCCCCGGCGCGACTACCTGGTCGAATACAGCGACGTGGAGGCGGTGACCGGGGACGAGGTCCTCCTCAAGCCGGCGGACCATTCCCAGCTCACGCTGGAGGAGGACGACGACGGCGGCGCCCTGCCGCCGCGCCACAGCGAGGGCCTGGAAGCGGAGCCCACGAACGACCCCGTGGGTCCCCCGCGGCACTGATGCGGGAGCCTTGGGTCCTGCCTCCGGGAGTTCCGGGATTCCAACCCGGAGGGCAGGGCAAGGCCCTGGAATCACAAGGCCTTGCGGGGCCCGAGGTGTCAGACCGGCGCGGTAGACGAACCCCTCGGCCAGACGTCCGGGTGGGGTCATGCGACGGTTTTCGACATCTTGCGTCACGATGCTGTGGTTGGGGGTGGTGTTCGCGTGCGGTCCCGCGCCGCGAGCCGATGCGGGCAGCGTGGAGTCCCCGGTGCCGGGCGTGCTGTCCACGCCCCGGCGGCTGTTGCCCTACGTCGCGCTGGAGGACGGGCGGGTGCTGGCGGCCGGAGGGCATGACGGCAGCCGCACGCTGGGCACCTGCGAGGTGTTCGACCCGGACACGGGGCGGTGGCGGACCACGGGGACGCTGCGCACGGCGCGGCGCAACCACGCGGCGGTGCGGCTGCTGGATGGGCGTGTGCTGGTGGTGGGTGGCTCCAACGGCGTGACGGTGGGCGCGTTGGCGAGCGCGGAGCTGTTCGCGCCGGACACGGGCGTGTGGACGCAAGCGGCGTCCATGGCCGAGGCGCGCAACGACCCGGCGGCGGTGGTGTTGCCGGACGGACGCGTGCTGGTGGCGGGCGGAACGGACGTGGACCTGCGGCCGGTGCGTTCGGCGGAGCTGTTCGACCCGGCGTCAGGGACCTGGAGCGCGGCGGAGGCGCCCGGCTTCGCGCGAGGCGGCGCGGGGACGGCGGTGGTGCTGCGCACGGGCAAGGTGCTCTTCGCGAGTGGCCTCCAGTCGGAGCTGTACGACCCGCTGACGGGCCACTGGGAGCGGGCGGGAGTGATGGGAGGCGCGGCGGGAACGCACCGGCTGGGGCACACCGTGACGCTGCTGCCGGACGGACGCGTGCTGGTGGTGGGAGGCACCACGACGCAGGCGGCGATGACGGCGGAGGTCTACGTGCCGGAGCGCAACGCCTGGGAGCCGGTGGAGGCGCCCGGAGTGCCAAGAGAGCACCACGCGGCGCTGGTGACAGGAGAGGGCGCGGTGCTGGTGGTGGGAGGCGAGCACTCCACGCGAGGCACGCTGGCCTCCGCGGAGCGCTTCGACCCAGCAAGAGGCACATGGACGCAGGCGCCCACGCTGCATGAGCCGAGAGGCGAAGCCGGAGCCCTGTGGCTGCGCCGGGGCACGGTGCTGGTGGTGGGCGGAGTGAACGAGCTGGGCACCCTGGCCACGAGCGAGGAGTACGTCCCCGCTCCGGCCGTGGCTCAGGTCGAATCTGAAATTTAGGATTTTCCAGTATATAAAGAAAATCATGAATGGGTGATGATGCTGCATGCCCCGTGGAACACCCAACATCGCGATAGGCTTCTTGGTGCCCGCGATGTTCTTTGCCAGCGGTGGATGCGCCTCCTCGCCTCCCACCGAACTTCGAGCAGATCATGCGCGCGGAACCAGTAGCTTCTGCGCGCTGAACCCCGAAGGCTGCGCTCCACCGCCTGCGTCCACTCCCGGATCGTTCGACCTGGACTCCTGTTTCAAAGCCTGTGATGCAGGAGGCGCGGCCTTGGAGTCATACTGCCGGGGCCTCTCCGAGACGTGGCAGCGGCAGCTCTGCTGGTCCGTCGTCCAGGGCTCGAAGGCGGCATGCAAGGGCATGTGCTCGCGCATCAACGCCTGCGTCTCCCATTCCACCGCCTGCCCTGACGATGCAGGGTAAGGAGCCGTCCATGAACCCTGGCCCTCCGCACCACGCGTCCATCAGCGACCCGGTGGCCGACGACTTCTGGTCCTTCGAGGACGACCACGGGCGCAAGCACGTCTCCCGCGTCACCCTGGGCCGGCCCGCGCCCATTCCCCAGGATGCCAATGGGGACTGGTATTGCCCCGTGGTCATCGGCCACTCGGTGCCCATCACCGTCAGCATGGTGGGCGTGGGCCCCGTGGATGCCCTGCTCAACGCCGCTCGGTTCGTCCGCGAGCACTTCCACGAACTGCGCAAGGTCAGCCCCCGCGCCACGCCGCCAGGAGCCTCGGATTCGAAGTGAAGCCAGGACAGCATGTCTGGCTTTTTCCCGAATGACTGGCAACGCGGTTTGCCCAATGCCAGTCCGTCCGTGCATCGCTGAAGCGGCGTGACAGACTGCGCGCCCATGCGCTCCTGGAAACACCTGCTCGTCGTCCCGCTCGTCTGTTCCTCCGCCTGCGCCACCGCGCCCGCCGCGCCCTCGAAGCCCGAGGCCCCGGTCGCCGCCGCGCCCGCTGCTTCCGCCGTGGCCCCAGTGGCTCCCGCCACGCCGGTGCGCCCCTTCGGCACGCTGCGCGAACAGGCCGCCCGTCAGCAGGCGTGGCTCCAGGAGCGGCTGGAGACCGGCGTGCCCCAGCTCATGCGCAAGTACGGCGTGCGCATGTGGGTCGTCCCCATGCGCGAGTACAACGAAGACCCCGTCTTCAAGGCGCTCGTCTCCCCCACCACCTTCTCCGCCCGCCGCCGCACCATCTACGTCTTCTTCGACCGCGGCGCCGACCAGGGCGTGGAGCGGCTGGCGCTGGGCGGCAGCACCCAGGGCGGCCTCTATGAAGCCCGCCGCGCGCCCATGATGGTGGACCGGGGCGGCTCGCAGCGCGCCGCGGAGCTCCTGGGCCCCGAACAGTGGCTGCTCCTCAAGCAGGTCGTGGAGGAGCGCAAGCCGGACTCCATCGCCATCGACGTGTCCCCCGCCATCGCCTTCGCGGACGGCCTCACCCATGGCGAATACGAAGGCATGACCCAGGCCCTGGGCCCCGCCTGGACGAAGCGTCTCAAGCCCGCCGGCGGCCTGCCCCTGGACGTGCTCGGCTGGAGGAGCGCCGACGAGGTCCGCTTCTACGCCGACCTCCAGAAGTACACCTGGAACCTCATCCAGACCGCCTTCTCCAACGCCGTCATCACCCCCGGCACCACCACCACCCAGGACGTGGAGTGGTGGATGCGCCAGCGGCTGTCCGACGAAGGCCTGGACACCTGGTTCCAGCCCGACGTGGACGTGCAGCGCCAGGGCGCCACCGACGAACAACTGGGCGACAACCCCGTCATCCAGCGCGGCGACGTGCTCCACTGCGACTTCGGCGTCACCGCGCTGCGCCTCAACACCGACACCCAGCACATGGGCTACGTGCTGCGCGACGGCGAGACGGACGCCCCCGCGGGCCTCAAGGCCGCGCTGAAGGCCTCCAACCGGCTCCAGGACATCGTCCAGGGGGAGATCAAGCCGGGCCGCACCGGCAACGAGGTGCTGCGCGCCTCGCTCGCGAAGATGAAGTCGGAGGGCATCAACGGCAGCGTGTACTCACACCCCATTGGCCTGCACGGCCACGGCGCCGGCCCCATGATTGGCATGTGGGACCGCCAGGAGGGCGTGCCCGGCAACGGCGAGCACCAGGTGATGCCCAGCTCCTGGTTCTCCATCGAGCTGCAGGCGACCAGCCCCGTCCCGGAATGGAAGGACCAGCCCGTGCGCTCCGCCCAGGAGGAGGACGTCGTCGTGGACGCGGAGGGCACCGTGCACTGGGCCCTCCAGCGGCAGACGTCCTTCCACCTGGTGCGCTAGCCGGCCTACTTCGCCGCGCCCGTCATGGACTTGAGCAGCGTCACCAGCGCCTGCTTCTCCTCGCTGCTCAGGTCCAGCTTGACGATGGTCTCCGTGCGCACGCCCACGAAGGTGCCGTCCGGGTCGCCGCCCTCGTTGTAGAAGTCGACCACGTCCTCCAGCGTCTTCTCCGCGCCGGTGTGCATGTACGGCGCGGAGAGCGCCACGTTGCGCAGGGTGGGGGTGCGGAACGCGCCCTCCACCTCCGTGGGCTTGGACTGCGCCTGCGCCTTGAGCGTGGGCAGCCGCGCCGCGTCCGTGCCGCCCGGCGCGTCGCTGTAGGCGCCAGAGGCGTTGAACTGCCAGGACAGCAGCGCGTCCACCACGCCCGCCTGCCCGCGCTTGCCCGCGCCAGAGTCCTTCAGCCCCAGGTTGTGGAACTTGTCGTCCGTCAGCGAGCGGCCCTTGTGGCACACCACGCACTGGCCCTTGCGCATGAACGTCTTCAGGCCCAGGTACGCCGGGTCCTTCTCCTGCGTGCCCGCCTCCACCGCCTGGAGGAAGCGCCGCACGTCCGCGTCGAAGGGCGCGTCGGTGCGGTTGAGCGTGCGCTGGTACGCCGCCAGCACCTTGCCCACGTTCGCCATCAGCCGGTCGCCGTCGGACTCGTCCGCGGGCGCCTTGCCGAACAGCGCCGAGTACGCCGCCGTGTACGTGGGCTCCGCCACCAGCCGTGAGCGCACCACCGTCGCGTCCGAGTCCATTTCAATGGGGTTCGTCAGCGGCAGCACCGCCTGGGACCAGAGCCGGTCCGCCCGCCCGTCCCACATGAACCAGCGGCTGTAGCCCACGTTGAGCAGGCTGGGCGGGTTGCGCTCGGACTGGTGGCCTCCGCAGCCCTCCGCCGTCGCCGTCTCCACCGTGTAGGACTCCCCGGCGTGGCAGCTCTTGCAGGACACCGTCCCGCAGCGCGACAGCCCCGGGTCCTCGAAGAGCCGCTGGCCCAGCGCCGCCGCGTCCGCGTTGTCACCCCACTTGTTGGTGGGGTCCACCTCCGGCTTCGCGCTCTGCGTGTGCAGGGCGCTGAGCTGGTCCAGCTCGTCGTCGGTGGGAAAGGGCACTTCGGATTCGCACCCGGCCCCCAGCAGGGCCAGGGCGAGCACGGCGGTACGCGGACGGAAACCAGTCATGGGCCGGGGCAGCTTCGCGCCCTTGTGTTCAGCTTTCAATGGTCCCTGTCCCCCCGCCGGGCATGCGGCCATCCACGCACGAAGGCCGGGGGCCCCACTTCGGGCACGCCCGGCCTTCACACGGTGAAGCACTTCAATGGGACTTCCGGAGGGCTACTCGCAGGCCAGCTTGTAGCTGACCACGGGCGCCGCGAACCGGGCGATGGTCATCTTCGTGGGGCCCGGGGTGGCCGTGGGCGCCGCGCCGCTGGCGCACTTGAGGCCCGCGTCCACCACCAGCTCCACGTTCAGCTCCTTGCCGTCCGGCAGCCCGCCCACGTTGAAGCTGCAGCGGTTGTTGCGGCTCTGCTTCACCTCGCCCCAGCCCAGGGCCGCGCCGCCACCCTCCGTCACCTTCACCCGCACCGACGAGCACGGGTCGCCCTGCAGGCCCGTCGCGGGGTACGCGACGCTGCCCGTGACCGTGGCGTTGCCGGCGTTGGCAGCGGCCGCCGCGCCACTCGACGAGGCGCAACCCGTAGCGGCAACGACCAGGGCGGCAACAGCAATTCGCAACATGGAGATCCTCAATTCAAGAATGAAAGGGTTTTCGCGCCGGGTTGGCCACCTTCCCGGCAGCCATTGGCGCGCGCCACGTACAATCCCGGCGCGCTTTCATTCCACGCAGAAGTGCATTCGCGATTTCGTCACGCGGAGCATTTTTCCGTTCCTCAACATCCACGCTCCGCGTCCGGGACGCGCCTCCCGGCTCTTGAGAATCGCGTGCGTCACGGCAGCCGCTGCAAGGCGTCCCGCGCGTGCACCAGGCCGTGGCCGAACAGCGGGTCGCGGCCCTGGGTGCCCAGGTCGCGCGCGGAAGCCTCCAGCGCCTCGCGCACCTGCTGGGGCGTGAGCTCCGGCCGGGCGCTCCACAGGAGCGCGGCGACGCCGCTCACGTAGGGCGCGGCCATGGAGGTGCCGGACACGTGGGTGTAGTCCACCGGGAAGAGGGACAGCCGCGCGTCCGCGCCCAGCCGCTGGCGCAGCATGGTGCTGGCGGCCTGGTTGACGCTGACGGCCGGGGCCCAGTGGCCGCTGCGCGGCAGGGAGAGGATGTCCACCGAGCCGCCCGCGGGGGCGTCCTCGGCGGCGAAGACGACGGCGCGCGCGCCCTGCCGCATCACGTTGGCCATGGACTGATCCACGGGCACCGCGCCCGGCCGCACGTACGCGACGAAGCCGTCACAGGTGGCTTCCAGGCACGAGTCCAGCGAATCCCCCAGGCCGCAGTCCACCAGCCGCCCGGAGGTGTCACCCGTGGGCGAATACAACAGCGAGCGCGACAGCGGGGACGCGTCCTCCACGGACATCTCCGCGAAGGCGCCCAGCCCGCGGGGGAACGTGGACAGCACGTCCACGCCGGGCGCCACCAGCGACAGCTCCGGGCCCGCGTTGGAGAAGCTGGCGCGCCGCTCGCGCGAGTCCACCGCCCCCACCGCGAGCACGGACGGGTCGGACGCCGGGTAGCTCACCGGGCCGTTCTGGTTGCCGGAGGCCGCCACCACCAGCATGCCGTGGTCCAAGAGCGCCTTGAACGCCTCCACCGTGCTGCGCGTGGCGGTGCCGCCGCCCAGCGACAGCGACACGACGCGCGCGCCCTGGGACTCGCACCACTCCATGGCGGAGAGCACCACGCTCATCTGCGTGTGCCCCTGCAGGTCCAGCACGCGCGCGATGAGCAGCGACGCGTTGGGCGCCACGCCCACCATGCCGCCGGGGCTGCCCCGGGGGCCGGTGACGCCGCCCTGGCCCACGCGCGCCGCGATGATGCCCGCCACGTGCGTGCCGTGGCCCTGGCCCCACTGGCCCTTGCTGCCGCGGTCGTTCGCGTCGTCGTCGTCGTCCAGGAAGTCATGGCTGGCCGCCACGGCGCCCTGGAACTCCGGGTGCGCCATGTCCAGGCCGCTGTCGATGATGCACACCTTCACGCCCTGGCCCGTGGGCGCGCCCTCGTCCAGCACGCCGTCCCCGTTGGCGTCCCACACCTCCGGGGCCTGCACCAGGCGCAGCCCTTCGGTGTACTCGTCGCCGGGCAGCAGCGTGGCGGCCGTCAGCTGGCGCGGCAGCGGCGAGAAGAGCGCGGGCGTCAGGCCCTGGGCGCTCCAGGGCTGATCCACCTCGATGCTCTCCACCAGGTCGCTGCGCTCCAGCAGGTAGCGCTCCGCGGGCGACACGCGCGCGGCCACGGCGGGGATGTTGCGGTAGACGGCGCTCACCTTCGCGCCGGTGCTCGCGGTGAAGCTGGCGCCGGAGGCGGTGACGGCCGCCGCATGGGTGCCGGTGCCGCCGCTGCGCCGGAAGCGGATGATGACCGGCTCGCGCCCGTCGTCATGCGTGCGCGAGGGCTGCGTTCCGTCCAGTCCCTGGCGGGCCGACGTCTCCTCCTTGATGCCGCCGGCGAGGACTCCCGGGCACACCTGCCCCTGCGCGGAGGCGCGCGTGGACGACTCCGGCGCACACGCGGCCAGCGCCAGCAACCCGACGAAACCCCAACGCTTCATGATGCGGCTCCTTCCAAGCAGGACGCCCCTCCCGAGGGCGGCCCCCCGCAGGGCGGAGGACCGGGAGGTGCCCGCCCCCCTCACCTGGGAAGGAAGCGGCGTGCTGCTCTGAGGGAACGCATCCCCGGCCCGGTGCGCATCGGCTCCTGAACCCGGGAACGGCCCGGACGTGCTCGGGTGCACAACAGACCTGTTGTCAGGCGGAACACGGCCTCGGGAATTCCGTTGGGCCCGGGACTTTCTCTTTTTCGCGCCAGGGGTGTCTGGAGTGGGGGAAGGAAGGGGAGGCGCGTGGTGCGCGGCTTGATTCCATGGGGGAGTCCGTGCTGCGCTCCGGAGCGCCAAGTCATGAGCACCGCACCCACAGAGTCCCCCCGTTTTTTCGGGCGCTACGAGCTCGTCCACCTCCTGGGCCAGGGCGGCATGGGAGAGGTGTACCTGGCGAAGCTGTCCGGGGCGGCGGGCTTCGAAAAGCCCTGCATCGTGAAGACCATCCTGCCGGCGCTGGTGAAGGACCGGCAGTTCCTGGACCGGTTCCACCACGAGGCCAAGGTGCTGGTGCACCTGGTCCACTCCTCCATCGCCCAGGTGTACGACATGGGCGAGGCGGACGGCACCTACTACATGGCGCTGGAGTACGTGGCGGGCGTGGACCTGGGGTACCTGCTGGAGCAGGCCCGGGTGCAGGGGCGGGCGGTGCCCACGCCGGTGGCGCTCTACGTCGGCCAGCGCATGGCGGAGGGCCTGGGGTACGCGCACCGCAAGACGGGCACGGACGGCGAGCCCCTGGGCATCGTCCACCGCGACGTGTCCCCGCACAACGTGATGGTGTCGTACGAGGGCGAGGTGAAGGTCATCGACTTCGGCCTCGCGAAGTCCACCGCGCGCAGCAAGTACACGCTGCCGTCCACGGTGATGGGCAAGCTGGGCTACATGTCGCCGGAGCAGGTCCGCGCGGAGCCGCTGGATCACCGCAGCGACATCTACTCCTGCGCGGTGGTGGTGTGGGAGATGCTCGCGGGCCGTGGGCTGGTTCCCCACGGCACCGTGGGTGAGATGATGGCGGCCATGTCGCACCCGGTGGTGCCGCCGCTGACGGACTTCCGTCCGGACGTGGAGCCCTCGCTGGAGGCGGTGCTGCGCCGCGCGCTCGCGCCTTCGCCGGCGGACCGGTACGCGCGGGCGGACGACTTCGCGCGGGCGCTCAACGCGGAGCTGCTGCGCTCGGGCACCCCCATGGGGGCGGAGGAGGTGGGCGAGTTCGTCCGCGCGCTCTGCCCGGAGGCCTTCGCCGAGCAGCGCAAGCTGACGTCCGGCGTGCACGGCGAGCGGCGCACGCCGTCCCCCGCGCCCCGGGCCGGTTCAGGCACGGCGCTGTACAGCGGCGGCTCGGGCTCCGGGAGCAACGCGGCCGCGGATGATGCGGCCTTCGGTGCCACGGCGCTGCGGACTCCGGAGGATCCGGCCAGCGGCAGGCCCCACACGGGGCGCATCGACGTGGATGGACCGTCGATGGGGCCGGGGGGCACGTTCGTGTCCCATCCGTCTTCCGGACCGGCGGCGGCGGTGCCGGGTTCGGGGGGCGTGGCGCGCAGCACGCCGGGCTCTGGTGGCGTGGCGCGGAGCACGCCGGGCTCCGGAGGCGTGGCGCGGAGCACGCCGGGCTCCGGAGGCGTGGCGCGCAGCACCGATGACGTGGACGCGGCCGCGCTGGGCGCGACGGCGGTGCACCTGCCGGCCGCACCGGCCCAGGGCGCTGTCTCCCCGAGCGCGTCCGGCCCGGTGCCGGCGCGGTCCGAGCGCAGGCCGGTGGCGTGGATCGCCGTGGCGGCGCTGCTGCTGGTGGGCGCCACCGTGGGCATCACCACCTTCGTGCTCCGCTCGCACACGGCCGAGCAGCCCGTGGTGCCCCAGACGCTCCCGCCGTCCGAGCCTGTGCTGGCGGCCGCGCCTCCGAAAGAAGAGCCGCCTCCCGCGGTGACGCCGCCCGTGGAGCCGCCTCCCGAGGCCGCCGTGGACGCGGGCGTGGTGGCGAGCGCGCCCGAGCCCGAGGTGAAGTCCCCGCCGGAGGTGAAGCCCGTCTCCGGGACGAAGCGGCCCGTGACGACGCGTCCGGTGGAGCTGGTGTCCGGGCACGTGCCCGTGGCGAAGATCGGCGAGACGGGCAGCGGCCAGCGCGTGGTGAACGCGGACGTGCCCAAGGGCACCAACGCGGGCACGGTGTTCAAGGTGGTGGGACCGCCGCAGAAGGGCACCCGCAAGCGTCCGGTGCTGGGGACCGCGACGGTGGTGTCCATCAACCCGAACCGCCAGAGCATGACCCTGCGGCTGGACGAGGAGGCGGAACAGGCGAAGGAGCCGCGCTTCGTGCTGATGAACGCGCGTCCGGGGCCGACGCTGCCCCCGAGCGCCATCGAGCAGCCCACCCCGCCGGTCGCGGCGACTCCCGAGCCGAAGCCCGAGCCGAAGCCCGTGGAGCGCTCGCGCCTGCTGGGACAGGTGGAGGTGGACGGCCTGCTGGGAAGCGACTTCGGCCGCACGCTCTATGTCATCAACAGCGACCAGCGGACCTGGCACAACTGCGTCATCGTCCTGAACAGGCGGATGGAGGCGCGGATGGCGCGGCTGGACCCCTACCAGACGCACACGGTCAAGGTGGAGGAGCGCTACTTCAAGGTGAACCAGAAGGCGCCCGACGTCCCCAAGAAGGCCGCGTGGGTGAGCTGCGATGAAGGCGAGGACATGTTCGCGCTGATCAAGCGCTGAAGCCCGAAGGGAGCCCCGCGGGCCCCCTACGCCTCAGGGCCCCAGCCGCGCGGCGGCCACGGGGCACTCGTTGCGCACGAAGTCCGCGACCTCCGTGTCGCCGCCGCTCGCGTTGCGCACCGCGCGGGACAGGGACGTGCGGCACTGCCACGTCACCTCGCGCGTGCCGTGGCAGCAGTGCCACCCGGTCAGCGTGCGGTCCAGGTACTGGAGCATCTCCTGGCGCGTGGGCGTGACGATGCTCCACACCGCGCCGACGAGCAGCACCCCCCCCACCAGCGGCAGGGGCAGGCTGCGCGCCCAGCCGCGCACGCCGCCGGGAATCACGCTCGCGTGCACGCCCAGCTGTTCATCCAGCGGCCGGCGCTGCAGCACCACCTGGAGCACCAGCTCCACCGGCGCGGTGAGCGCGCGCAAAAGCCCCGCGCCCAGGCCGGGCGCCTTTCCTTCCGCGCGCTCCAGCTTGAGCCCCAGGGCGTGACGGCCCGGGGTGAGCCCCGTCAGCCCGCCCACGCAGGACAGGAGGAGCCAGGCGGCTCCCATGGCGAACCCCAACAGACCGGCCGTGGACACCCACTCCGCCGCGCGCACCGCACCCCAACCCACGAGCGCCGCGCCCGTGAGGTCCAGCAGGTCCGCCACCCAGAGCCGGTTCTGGAACCGGGCCTCGGTGGGCGGAGTGTCCATGGAGAACAACGTCCCGTCGCTCATCAGCCTCTCTCGTGTGCGAGCGGGGCGCGAGCATAGGCGGCCCGCCGCGCACTGGCGCGCTCCAAAACGCCAGGCCCGGTTACAGGCTCCCCGAGGCTCGGGGAACTGGCTACAGGTCCAGCACCAGCCGCTTGGACCGGGCGCGAGACACGCAGACCAGCATCCTCGCGTCCCCGGCGGCTTCCTGCTGGAAGAACGTATCCCGGTGGTCCGGCGTTCCCTCGCACACGCGCGTGACGCAGGTGCCACACGAGCCCGCCTCGCAGTCGCTCTCCACCTTGACGCCGTGGGTGCGCAGCACGTTGAGCACCGTCTTGCCGGCCGGCACGCGCAGCACCTGGCCGGTGCTCTTGAGCGCCACCTCGAAGTCCTCCTCCGCCGTGGCGTGGGTGGCGGAGGTGCCCTCCGCGGTGAAGGCCTCGAAGTGCACCTTCTCCCAGGGCCACTTGTGCAGCGCGGCCGCCTCGCGCACGGCCTTCATCAGGCCCGCGGGGCCGCAGCAGTACAGCCGGGTGCCCGGGCCGCGCGTGGCCAGCAGCGCCCGCACGTCCAGCCCCTTCGTGGGGTCGCCGCCGTCGTGGTGGATATGCACGCGGCCCGCGAAGGATGGCGTGGACAGCAGCTCCTTGAAGGCCGTGCGCTCCGAGTCGCGGGCGCAGTAGTGCAGCACCCACTGCGCGCCCGTGCGCTCCAGGAGGCGCGCCATGGCCAGGATGGGCGTGATGCCGATGCCGCCCGCGATGAGCACGTAGCTGCGGCCATACAGGAGCGGGAAGTCGTTGACCGGCTCGCTCACGCTGAGCACGTCGCCCTCGTGGACGTTCTCGTGCATCGCCCTGGAGCCGCCGCGGCCGTTGGCGTCGCGCTGCACGGCGATGACGTAGCGGTGCGTCTCACCCGGGTCGTTGCAGAGCGAGTACTGGCGCATGCCGTTGAGGCCCGGCACCTGCACGTCCAGGTGGGCGCCGGCCTCGAACTCGGGCAGGGCGCCGCCGTCCTGGGAGACGAGCTCGTAGGACTGGATGCCTTCCGCCTCACGGGTGATGCGCGCCACCCGCAGACGCAAGCTGTTCGTCGTCACGGTATTGCCCCTGTTCCCTTGCCCGCCGCCCGCGCGAGACCGATCTGGCCGCGCACGGTGTGCACGCCCGGGGCGTCCGGGGAGTGGGGCCCGGTGCGGTTTTTCGACCGGTTCCGGACACTCGGGGCCTTCTGGCCGCCTGCCCTCCGGCCGGACGCGGGGGCCAGGGCGGCGGGGGTGGGCACGGCCGGGAATCCATCCCCACCCTTCACTCCGTGCCGCGCTGCGCCAGGGCCATCAGGGGCCCGAGCGGTTTCACGACGGGGGATGCGCGGCCCCTGACTCAACGGAAGGGAGACGGCCCATGGATGCCATCACGTTGCTGAAGGCGGACCACAAGACGGTGGAGCAGCTGTTCCGCAAGTTCGAGAAGGCGGGCGACCACGCGCTGGCGCACAAGCGCAAGCTGGTGGACGAGATGGTGCGGGAGCTGTCCATCCACGCGGCCATCGAGGAGCAGGTCTTCTACCCGGCCGTGCGCGCGCGCTCCGAGGAGCTGTCCCCGGACGTGCTGCGCGCGCTGGAGGAGCACCACGTGGTGAAGTGGGTGCTGTCGGAGCTGGACACGATGCCGCCGGAGTCCGAGCGCTTCGACGCGAAGGTGCACGTGCTGATGGAGAACGTGCGCGCGCACGTGACGGAGGAGGAGCAGTACCTCTTCCCGGAGGTGAAGAAGGCCTTCAAGCCGCAGGAGCTGCGGCAGGTGGGCGAGGCGCTGGAGCTGGCGAAGAAGGCCGCGCCCACGCACCCGCACCCGGCCCAGCCGGACACGCCCCCGGGCAACCTGCTGACGGGCGCGGTGGCGGCGGTGATGGACATGGGGCGGGACGCGCTGCGCGTCGCGCGCCGCAAGGCGGTGACCCAGGTGCGCAAGGCCGCGCCGCGTCCGCTGAGGAAGCCGCTGGAGTCGGTGATGTCGCTCGACTCCTCGGGCGACTCGCTGCACTGAAGTGGGCGTCCGGCGCTGGATGTCCCGGGGCCCGGTGAATGTCCACCGGGGCAGGGGCGTCCCAGGGGTATGAGGGGGCTTTCGCGCGACCCGCGCGAAGGTTCCCCCGCCTTGGGAAGGAGGCGCCATGTCCGCTGTTCGCAGGATGTTGACGACGTTGGTGGTGCTCGCGGGCTTCACGGCCGCGGCGCAGGCGCAGGTTCCCCCGTCCGGTTCACCGCAGCCGCGGCCGCCCGTGGATCCACAGGTGCGCACGCTGCGCGTGGAGGGCACGGGCGAGGTGAAGGCCCAGCCCGACGAGGCCTTCATCGACGTGGCGGTGGAGACGTCCGCCGCGAACGCGAAGGCCGCGGGGGAGGAGAACGCGAAGCGGATGGAGAAGGTGCTCGCGGCGCTCACCGGAGCGGGCATCGCGAAGCGGGACCTGCAGACGCGCAACTACAACGTCTATCCCGAGTACACGCCGTCGCCCCCGCAGGGCGGTGAGCCGAAGCTCAAGGGCTACCGCGTGAGCAACCTGGTGAGCGTCCACGTGACGGACCTCTCCAAGGTGGGGAGCCTCCTGGACAAGGCGTTGGCGGCGGGAGCGAACCGGGTGGACTCCGTGCGCTTCGGCCTGAGCCGCCAGGACGCGGTGCAGGGAGAGGCGCTGCGGCAGGCGGTGGCGCGGGCGAGGAAGTCCGCGGACGTGCTGGCCGCGTCGCTGAACGTGAAGCTGGGCTCGGTGCTGGACGCGAGCACGGTGACGGAAGCGCCGCGCCTGTACCCGGCCACCTTCGCCATGGACATGGCGGAAGCGCGAAGCGCGCCCACCACGCCCATCCAGCCGGAGGAGCAGACGGTGCAGGCGAAGGTGACGCTCATCTTCGCGATCCAGTAGTCGCGGGTGGAGGACACTCCAGGTCGGGACGGCGTCACCTGCGTCCGGACCTGGAGTGGCGTCATGCGGATGGGAGTCCTGTGGTGCTGCGTGCTCATGCTCTTCACGGGCTGCGCGCAGGCTGTCTCCAGCAGGACCCTGCGCTACGCACCCCGGGAGTCCATGGGGGCTCCAGGCTCCGGTCGCGTCGTCGCGAGTTCAGGCGTCCGCGCGGATGCATGGGAGCAGTTGCTGACGGACGCGGGGCTGGACGCGCGGGATGAGCGTCCCCTGGGAGCAGTGCTGACGCCCACGCATGCGGCGCGGCTGTTGGGAGTGCTGCTGGGCAAGCCCGTCACGTTGCAGTCCTTCCCACCACGCATGGCGGCGGGCTTCCTGCTGCGCGAGGTGCTGGAGGAAGGCGAAGTCTCGCGCGAGGAATTGCAGCGCCGGGTGGAGCGCTTTGCTCGCGAGCAGGTCGCGGTGTTGCGGCCGGATGGCTACCTCGCGTGGGCGCTCAGCGGGCGCACCCAGCAGAAGGTGGCCCCCGTCGAGTGGAAGGACGGCGCCTTCCGCGCGCATGGCTTCGAGCTGGGCCGCTTCTACAGCGGCAAGGGCGGCGTCTTCCGCGCCGTGGATGCGCGGCTCCAGGCGACGGACTGGCGGCCCCTGGCGGAAGTGTACGACGACGCGGACGTCCTCGGCCGCTCGCTGGACGGAGCCGAGGACGCCTTCGGGGAGCTGTACCACGCGCTCGGACAGGTGCTCACGCGTCCGGTGGACAGCATCGCGGGACTGAGAAACCTGCCAGCGGGTGTGTCGGCGCTCATCACGTCGTCGCCCGCATACTGGGAACGCTTCCAGTCCATGACCCGCGGCGAGCAGATCCGAGAAGTGTCGCGGCTCACGACTGGGATGCTCGTCACCTGGGGCGCGGCGTCGGCCACGACACGGACATTGAAAGGGATGTCGCTGGGCGCGGAAGTCTCGGTGCCGGTGCTCTCGCTGTCAGCGGAAGGCGCGTTGGCACTGGAGCGCGTCTCAGTACCCGCAGGACGCGCGGCGACGGCACTGAGCGGTGGCCCTGGGGCAGCCATCATCCTCCACCGCGCAAACACGACTGGCAGTGGCGCTGCTCCGTCCAAAGGCCCCGGACAGTGGGCGCCCGCCAACGAGTCGATGTCCACGCGTGCCCGGCGCTATCAGGAGCAGATCAGTGGGCACTCCGCGGATGAGGCGTACTGGGTCGGCGACGTGAAGTTTGATGGCTTCAAGGACGGTGTCCTGCTTGAGGCAAAAGGGCCTGGGTATGCGAAGTTCTTCGAAGGCCTGGAGCCAAAGGAGTGGTTCCGGAACTCCGGAGCACAGATGCTCGTTGATCAAGCAGATCGGCAGAGTCGAAAAGTCCGGGGCACGGGTATTCTCGTCCGGTGGCACGTCGCGGAGAAGGCGGCCGCTGATGCCTTCCGCGAACTTCTCAAGAACGCGCGTGTTGTGGGGGTCGAAATCGTCCACACCCCTGCCCTCCCTTTAGGTGGATGACCTCATGACGGTGAAGCTCGAAGCCGAGACCTATCCAGATACCTACTTCGCGGGTGCCTACTGGGGGCCGCGAAAGGAGTCTCCCGAGGAATGCGCCCGTCGCACAGCGAGCTTTCTCAACCGCCTGGCGGAGTGCGACCCTTTCCTGGCTCACTGGTACAAGCCCGCCAGGTCGCGGAAGGACGCGCGCACGCATTCCCTGATGCCGCCCGACATGCCTTTGCTCGCTGAGATGTTCCGGCGAGGCGTCAACCGGGAGAGAGGGGGACCCGTTTTCGAGGACCTGGGCTTCAGCTTCTGGTTCGACAACGGTGGAACAAGTCGTGATTGTGCGGCCCTTCGCATCCGTTGCGGCGGATACGCGGAAGCGCATTCCAATTCCTGTTTCCTGTCGCTCCCCAATCAGGGACCGAATGCGGAGCGGATTTTCACGGCATCCGTTCTAGCCGAAGTGGTGCGAAGCATGGCCCTGGCCTGGGAGCCTGAATGGGTTGCCGCCATGTCCCGCATGCATCGGGAGCTGGACGATAAGGACGGCAATGCGGACATCTTGCTGGGCTGGGTAACCTACCTGTCCCGTCACCGCGGCACGGTGCCGCCACTGCCCGCACCCGTGCGCATCGAACCTGTCGGAGACCAGGGCACGTTGATCATCCTGACCCCTGAGCGCTTCACGGTCTCCAACCCCGAACACATCGCGCTGGCACGACGTGTCCGCGAACTGCTGGCCCGAGCAGGGCTCATGTCGCCTGGCGTGTCCTGATTCACTTCACGAGGAAGTCGGCCAGCGAGGCCACGTCCGACGCGCAGTGGCCGCCGTAGAGCGGGTGCCACTCGGTCCTGACGCCACGCTCACGAGCCAGATTGGCCAGACGTTCGGTGCCTTCGTAGTTGCCGTAGGCATCGTAGAGGCCGCAGGAGAGATAGAGCTCCGGATGGTCCGGCCCTGCTTGCTCGACCAGGTCCAGGGGCGAGACGCGGCGCCATTCGGCTTCGTCGGCCACGTACTTGCGCGCCATCCACCAGACTCCGAACACGATCTTGGGATCGGCTCCGGTGCGCTCCATCGAGGCCCGGATGGTGCCGAAAGAGGAGAACGGCGTGTCGGCGTAGACGCCCGGGCAGAGCGCCGCGACCTTCGCGAACTGCTCCGGATGGGAAAGGCCCGCGACCAGGACGTTGAGCCCACCCATCGACTCGCCCAGCAGCATCCGCCGCCGGGGACGCCCTACCTTCGCTTCGAGCGCAGGCAGCCGTGACATGAAGTCATCCAGCAGCCCGCTGTCCTCCTGCTTCCCCTTCGGTGTCAGGATCCAGGTCGAGCCGTAGGAGACGGTCACGACCGTGGGCGGGAGGGCTCCGGTGGCCTGCCATTGCGCCTGCAGCATGCCGGTGAAGTAGGTGTCGTCGTTCCAGATCGTCTCGTCGAGATTGCGCCCGTGGTGGTGATAGACGATGTCGCCGTTGGTGCCCCCGGCGGCCGTGTTGATGCAGTAACGCAGGGGCCCTTGCGCATCGCACTGCTGAATCGCGGGCGTGAATGATGCCCGTTGGTCGCCGCGGCTGCGTGTCAGCCGCGTCCACGTGAACCCGAGCACGGCTGCAAGCAAGACAACGGGCAGCAGGTATCGAACCCGCCATCCAAATCGAGGCAGGGGCATGGTCAGGCGAGCGCGATCTTGGAGTGGAGGTCGCGCGAAGCCCGCGGCGTGTGGGCCGCGGCGGGGGTTGCGCCGTCCCGCGAACTCACCGGCCTCGGCAGGGCCGAAAGGCTCAGGACGTAGCCGAGGATCGCGCTGCCGCCGTAGCCCACGACCGGAGTCGGGTAGTTGCCGAGCGCGGCGGCAAGGATCGCCGCGAGCCATGCGGACCCGAAGGCGAGACAGGTCACGCGGCTGTCCGGGGCACCGGACCATCCAATGCGCACAGGAATGAGCAGCAGGGCCGAGCCGGCGATGACGGCCAGCCCCGCGAGGGCATGGACCTCGAAGGAGGAGAAGAGGACCTGGTCGACGAAAGGGACGGCTGGAAGCGCGTCGGGACGCAGCAGCGTCACCCCGAACGCCAGGAGGCTGGCCGTGAATGCCAGCGCCGTCAGCCGGCCCGCGCGCGTCGCCGCGACGGTCGCCAGCGTCACGGTCATCATGGCCGCCATCGCCCGGTCGGGCTGGAGCGCCATGGCCAGCGCGGCAACGACCATCCCCGCCGTCGCGAGCGGGGTGCGCGTCCGGGAGAAGCCGGCGAGCATGAGCGGCAGAAGGACCAGGCTCGGTTGCACGACCACGCCACCGAGCCTGACCCAGCGAGCGGCCCCTTCGATGCGGAGGCCGACGAATGCGGTGGCGAGCAGCAGGACCGAGAGGCCGAGAATCAGGGCCCCGGACAAGCGCCCGGCCCCCTCCGGGATGCGGCCGACGAGGGCCAGCAGGACAAGCGCGAGGACGAGCGCGCCCGCGTTGACGACGAGGTAGCCGACAGGCGCGCCGGCAAGCGTCATGTAGACGAGCCCCATGGCGACGGCGCCGGCCGCGCAGAGTGCACCGACGGCACGCGGGCCCTGCGACGCGCCGAAGGGCTGCATCAGGCGCAGGCCGAGGGCACGCGGCGCCAATCCACGGACACTCGCGAGCGCGAACAACAGGGCCTGGGTGTCGTCTGGGATTTCCTCAAGCTCGTAGCGGATGGCCAGCCCCCAGTCGCGCAGCCGCGGCGGCAGGATGGACTCCAGGGCGCGGCACAGCAGCTCCGCCAGACGTCGTTGGACCCGGGCGCTCATGTCGGGACCTCGCGAAGGCCGGAGCGAGCAGCCACCTTGCGCTCTGGCGGATTGTCGCGCGCGAGCTGCACCCCGGCCTGGGTCAGGCGATACGCGTGCCTGGGCGGCCGCCCCCCCTCCGCTGGCTGCTGCCACTCGGCTTCGAGATAGCCCTGGGCTTCGAGGCGGATCAGCAGCGGGTAGAGCGTGCCCGACTTCACGTCCGCCAGACGGCACAGCTCATACCCGTGCGACCAGCCCGTGCCGGCCTCCAGCAGTACGGCAAGCACGGAGCGGGCGTGATTCGACAGCGCGCGGGTTCGTGGCATGCCCCTTAAATCTACCTATGTAGATTTAAAGTCAAGCCGCGGGCAACTTGAAGTTCCAGCCCGCGAGGTGCCGCAGCTCGCTCGCGCCTCCCGTGGGGATGCGTTCCGGCACGGGCTGGACGTGCGTTGGAGTGGACACGTCCACCGCGATGCGTTTGACCCCAGGGGTCTTGTCGAGACCGCCGCACCAGGTCTGCCAGCGCTCGCCATTCAGGCGGTCCCGGAAGCCGATGCCGGCCACCTGCTCCGCCGTGGGCGGCGTGGGGGAGAGCAGGTCGAGGTACTCCATCCGGCCTCGCAGGATGCCCCGGCCGTCGGTGCGCACCTCGTGGCAATAGGCGGCACCCCACAGGTCCTCGCGGAATTGGATGGCATACACGCTGCCCGGTGTCGGCGGGCCCGCGATGGACCTGGGCCTGGGCGCCGCCGGACTGGCCGTCTTGCGGCGCACGGTGGCGGTTGTTGTTGGCGCGGGGGGCTCCGCCTCGGGTCGTGGGAGATGGCCGAACAGCGTGGCCACCCGCGCCTCCTGGAGGCCCTCCTTCGCCGACCACCACGCCAGCGGCGCGGGCACCTCGACGTTTGTCGAAGGGCGGCGGTCGCGCTCGATGGCGGACGTGAAGCGGGTCATCAGGCCTGGATGCTCGGGTGCCTCGAGAATGCCGATGAACGCGAGCGCTTCCAGCACGGTCTCGCAGCGTGATGGACGGTTGGCGCTCAGCAGCCGGGCCTTGTGGAGCGCGGTGCGCGCCTGGCTGTAGCGTGCCTTGGGGGGAAGGCCGCGCAACAGCTCGAGCACCTGGTGGAACACCCAGACATCCCGTGGCGTGGGCTGGGGCCAGGAGGACGGCGGTCTGTCGATGGCGGCGGTCAGGGCGAGCACGCCGTTGACCGGATGGTCCACACCCCAGTCCCCGCCCGACAGGTGGCGCAGGTACGCGGCGTAGGTGACGTCGATGGCGCCTGCATTGAAGAAGCAGACACGGCAGCTGCCTCCTCCCATGGGCTCCTCGGCGTGGACGGGCATGGCCCGTCCCAGGATGGCGGCGGGCAGCACGCTCAACCAGGCGAGGCCGGCGGACACCATCGAGGCCACGAACGCGTCGGCCGCCGGACGCAGGTCGACCTTCGCGGCGGACTGGCGCAGCCTGTCGATGGCCTCGTCATGCCCCCACCGGATGAAGACATTGGGCACCAGACCGGCCGCCTTCAGTTGCGCATGATCCGCTTCCGTGAAGGTGGCGGGAATCCGATGGCTGTAGCGGCCTTCGTCATCGAAGCCGCTGTTGCTCGAGCTGTAGACGCGGTCCAGCAGGTCCATGACGGCGGGATCGGGATGGGTCATCTCCAGGGCACGGTACGGGAGGCGGCCCGCGTCGTCACTCCTGTGTCCGTGCCAGCAGCGCGGCGTCCCGGAGCAGGGCCTCCAATCCTCCCTCGCCCTCGGTGACGCGGTAGTAGCCGCGGAGCTGTCCCCGGGCGTCCACGAGGACGAAGTGCTCGCCGTGGAAGACGCTGAAGAAGTCGTCCTCGCCCGCGTCGGCGTCGCGGCCCATCATCACGCGGAAGCCCTCCAGGACCGTGGTCTCCACTGCGTCCAGCGGCCCCGTCAGCAGCGTCCAGTTGGACGTGTCGATGCGGTGGTCGCGCGCATAGGCGGTCAGCCGCTCCGGTGTGTCGTGACGCGGATCCACGCTGAACGACGCGAAGCGCACGTCCAGGCCCTGCTCCCGTGCCTGCCGCTGCACCCGCAGCATCTTCTGCGTGAGCATCGGGCAGACCGTGGGGCAGCGGGTGAAGAAGAAGTCCGCCACGTAGAGGTGGCCCCGCATGTCGGCGTCGGAGAAGGGCTGGCCTGTCTGCGCGGTCAGCTCGAAGCGCGGGAGCGGACCGTACCGGGGCAGGTTCTCCGCGGCGATGCGCGCGCGTTCGCGTTGAACGTGGGGCCACGCGATGCACAGCAGCGCGACGACCAGCAGGACGCTCGCGAGCGCGAGCCACGGCAGGGATTTGCGAGGAGGGGACATGGGCTTCATGGGAGGCGGCAGGAGCGCAGGCAGCGCGCGTCCGTGATGACGCGTTCGGGGGAGCCTTGAATCAGGTCGTAGACGCCTCGGACCTGGAGGCGTTGATCCACCAGCAACAGGAGGCGCCCGCGGTCCTGGAGCCGCTGCCAGTCCGGGTGGAGCACCGTGGCGTCGAGCGGCGTCGCGATGACGACCCGGAACGGGACACCATCGGCCTCCAGCCGCTCCTGGACCTGTCGCAGGAAGGATGCGCCTGGCCCCCTCGTGAAGGGGAGCAGGGTGAGCTGACCATGCAGTTGCCCGCGCTCCAGCGGCTGGCCTCGTTCATCGCGGAGCGTGAGCGCGGGCAGGGGGCCAAGCACGGGCGGCGGTACCTCCAGCTCCCATGAAGCGTGAGCCGGAGGCGCCTCCGTCCAGGCGAAGTCCAGCACCGCCGCGAGCGCCGCGCATGCGAGCACGGACACGGTCAGCCCCGCGGTTCCCAGCACCACGAACACCCACGACGAGGACGGAGGGGCGGACATGCCGGCGCACCCTCTCGCATCCAGGCCGCGTGCGCGATGCGACACCTTGTCGCAGAACGCGGGACGGCTTCTTCCGCTACATGGCGGGAATGACGAAGGCACTGCTGATGGGAATGCTGTTGTGGAGCGCGACGTCCCTGGCCGCCACCGTGGGGACGGTGACCAGCGCATCCGGCCGGATCCGCGTGGAGGTCCTTTCGGAGACGACGCCGCTGCGAAGAGGCGTTCAGACCTTCCAGGTGCGCGTCACCGACGCCACGTCAGGCAAGCCGGTGCCCGGTGTCGTGCTCGCCGTGCAGCCCTGGATGCCCGCGATGAACCACGGCATCTCCGAGGTCCCTCACGTCACCGCGCGAGACCCCGGGACCTTCGACGTGTCCGACGCGGACCTCTTCATGCCCGGCGTCTGGGAGCTGCGCTTCACGCTGAAGGGGACGGTGGAGGACTCGGCCACCGTCACCCTCAAGCTGGGGCGGTAGGCCCGCTTCCGCGACGCTCAGGGCTCGAGCGCCGCACGAGCCGTCTGACGCGGCATCAGGCCGCTGAATTCGTAGATGAACGCGCCGTTCTCCGTGACGTCCACGGTGCAGGCGCCCGCGCGAGACAGGCCCTCGAGCACCTCCTTGGCTTCGGTGAACGACAGCTGACTGGCCGCCGCCACCTCGGCGATGGTGACGCGGCCGCCGTGCTCCTTCGCGCAGGCGAGCACGGCCCGCTCGACGTCGCGCGAGTCCAGGGCGGGCCGCGCCACGGGCGCATCCCGCAGCTCGGGCGGCAGCTTCGCGCGCCGCGCGGAGCGGACGAGCGCCAGGCCCCCGAGGACGAAGACGGCGGAGAGGATGAACCCCGTGACCGTGTGGTCCGCCTTGTTCTGGCGCAGGTTGTCGATCTCCACGCCGAAGCCGATGACGCCGAAGGCGACCAGCGCCCAGCCGATGATGCTCTTCATGAAACCCCCGTGACGGTCCCCACCCTGTTTCATAGCAGAAGCCATCAGGGCCCGGCGGCATGCGCGGAGGCAGACCGCGCGTTACACCTGGGACGCCATGCCAACCGACCCTTCCAGCCCTTCGCGCCTGCCCGTCGTCTTCATCCCGCACGGCGGTGGCCCGTGGCCCTTCGTGGAGATGGGCCTTCCGAAAGCGGAGGTCCAGTCGCTCGCGACCTACCTGCGTCAGGTGGGCCAGCGCCTTGCCACACCGCCGAAGGCGCTGCTCGTCATCTCCGCGCATTGGGAAGAGCCCGTGCCCACGGTGATGACGTCCGAAGCGCCGCCCATCCTGTATGACTATTACGGCTTCCCGCCGGAGTCGTACCGCATCACCTGGCCGGCGCCGGGCAACCCCCGGCTCGCCGCGCGCGTGCGGGAGCTGCTCTCCTCGGCGGGCTTCGCCACGGCGGAGGACCCCGCGCGGGGCTACGACCACGGCACCTTCATCCCGCTGAAGCTCACGTACCCGGAGGCGGACGTCCCCTGCGTCCAGCTGTCGCTGAAGCAGGGGTTGGATCCCGCGGAGCACCTGGCCATGGGCCGGGCGCTCGCGCCGCTTCGCGACGAGGGCGTCTTCATCATCGGCAGCGGGCTGACGTTCCACAACCTGCGCGCCTTCGGAGACCCTCGCGTGCACGAGGTCTCCGCGAAGTTCGACGCCTGGGTCCAGGACGCCGCCACGGCCCCCGTGTCCCTCCGCGACGAGATGCTCACGCAGTGGACGCAGGCGCCCTACGCGCGGCTCGCCCATCCGCGCGAGGAGCACCTGCTCCCCCTGATGGTCGCAGCCGGTGCCGCCGGTGCGGACCGGGGCACCACCGCCTGGGCCGGCGCCATGATGGGGACGCGCATCTCCGGCTACCAGTTCGGCTGACGGCGGCGCGGGCCCTCAGCCCTTGGGGGCCGGGGCCTGCTGCTTCTTCTCGGCCAGGACCTTGAGGACCTCCCGCGCGGTGGCGGCGGAGGACGCCGGGTTCTGCCCGGTGACCAGCCGCCCGTCGCGCACCGTGAAGCTCTTCCACAGCGGGCCGGACTCGTAGCGGGCGCCCAGCTCGCGCAGCCGCGTCTCCAGCGGGAAGGGGACGATGGCGTCGAACTTCGCCGCCTGTTCCTCCGCGTTGCTGAAGCCCGCCACGCGCTTGCCCGCCACCAGCGGCTTGCCGTCCGGGCCCTTCACGCCCACCAGCGCCGCCGGGCCGTGGCAGACCGCCGCCACCACCGCGCCCCGCGCGTAGCCCGAGGACAGCAACTGGTGCGTGGGCGCGTGCTGCGACAGGTCCCACATCACGCCGTGCCCGCCCACCACGAAGTAGGCGTCGTACGTGTCCTTCACCTGCGCGAGCACCTGCGTGTTCGCCAGCTTCTTCGTCGCCTCGGCGTCCGCGAGGAAGGCGCGCGTGTCCTCCGTGGACTCCTTCTCGCTGCGCGGATCCACGGGCGCCTTGCCCCCCAGCGGCGAGGCGATGTCCACCTGGGCTCCCGCCTTCACGAACTGCTCGTACGGCGCGGCGAGCTCCTCCAGCCAGAAGCCCGTCTTCTCTCCGGTGCTCCCGAACTGCGAGTGGCTGGTGACGATGAGCAGCACCTTCACGGCGGTCAGTGCTTCCATGGGACGTCTCCTCCAAGCCCCTGTCCATGCAGGGGCGATGGGGGAGGAATACGTCCGGCCCCTTCCCAAGAAAACCGAGAGGCACTTCACATAAACTGAAGCCATGCTTGGCAATCACGAAGCGCTCTGGACGCTGTGGGAGGTGAGCCGGGCGGGCACGCACGCGGCCGCCGCCGCGCGCCTGGGCATCACCGCGTCCGCCGTGGGCCAGCAGCTCAAGGCGCTGGAGCGGCACGCCGGGGTGGCGTTGTTCGAACGGGTGGGGCGCAGGGCAAGGCTCACCCCGGCGGGGGCCGCCCTGGTCGCGAGGCTGGGGGAATACCTGCCCGCGCTGGACGCGGCGCTGGAGGAGGCCTCCGAAGCCCAGCGCGCGGTGCGCGGCGAGGTGTCCCTGGGCGGCCCCTGGCCCTTCTTCCGGTACTGGCTGCGGCCCCGCCTGCCGGGCCTGCTGACGCGTCACCCGGAGCTGCGGCTGGACGTGCGCTTCGATGTGCCCAGCCGCGTGTCCCGGCTGCTGCTGGAGGGGGCGCTGGACCTGGGCATCCTCGGGCTGCTGCCGGACGCGCCCGGCCTGGAGGTGCGGCCGGTGGCGCAGGAGGCGTTCGTCGCGGTGGCCGCGCCCGCGTACCTGAAGCGCTGGGGAACGCCGCGCACGGCCCGGGACTACGGCGCGCATCGCTTCGTCGCCTTCGACGCGGACCTGGCGATGCTGGCGCCCTGGTGGCGCTCCGCCTTCGGGCCCAGGGAGCCGTTGCCGGCGCAGGTGGTGTGCCGCATCGCGAACCTGGACGAGATGCTGGCCCTGGTGGAGGCGGGCGCGGGGCTGGCGGTGCTGCCCGACTACCTGGTGGCGCCCGCCGTGCGGGAGAAGCGCGTGGTGACGCTCACGCCGGAGCCGGGCCGGCGCTCCGCGAGGCGCCCCCGGGGCACGCTCTGGGTCGCCTGGCGCAAGGCCGCGGCCCCCACGGCGCGCTTCATCGCCGTCCGCGACTGGCTCCTGGGCGGCGGCCAGGCGCCGCGCTAGCGGCGGGCATCCAGGGCCAGGGTGGCTCGCGCTTGCCTGCCCTCCTGCCGGGAGGGGCGTCGTTCCCGTGGGCCGGGTCCAGGCCCGGACTTTCGTGGTTCCCGGAGGGGCGGGGCGAGCGCATCTTCCCCGTGAGGAGAGAACGGGCCCGTGCCGCCATGGAGGGGGAATCCATGGAGGACGCGGGCCGCTTCGCACGACGCGGGAGGACGTGGCCAATGCGGGGAATGCGCGGGACGGCGGGCCTGCTGGTGCTGGGCCTCCTGGGGCTCGGGAGCCTCGGGGGACTGACGGCGTGCGGCGGCGGAGACGCGAAGTCACCGGGGCCTTCCGCGAAGCACCGCGAGGGACGCTCGGAGGTGCTGCGCGGGCTGATGGCCTCCAAGGAGCACGTGGATCCGGATGCCCTGAAGGCCGCGGGCGCGGAGGTGAAGGGCGAGGCGTCCCCCGCTCCGGCCGCCGCCGAGGGAACGGGCGGCTCCGGGTCCCAGCAGCGTCCCATGGGCTGGGCCGCGGGCCGGGTGTCCTGGGTGGGCGACGACGAGGTGCTCTTCGTGGACGGCCGCGGTCAGGAGCAGGAGGTCCGCGTGGACGAGGCCACGCGGCTGCGGCGCAATGAAGAGAACGTGCAGCTGCGCGAGCTGTCCGAGGGCGATGAGATCCGCGTCACCTACGAGGACCAGGGCCAGGAGTGGATCGCCCGGGACGTGGAGGCGGTGCCCGAGCGCAGGACGCCCGAGCCCGGCTCCCCGCCGCTGCGCTGACTAGAACGCGCCGCCATCCGCGCGCCGGCCCGGTGAGGACTGCCGCCCGGGCGTCAGCGTGGTGTGCGGCACGAAGCCCGCGTCCGGGGACAGGTCCGGCGAGCGGTTGATGGACACCGCGTCCACGGTGCTGAAGTACTCCACGCTGTCCACCACGCCGCCGTCCGCGCGCTTGAGTTGCACGATGTCGGAGGTGTTGTTGAGGCTCAGCGTCCCGCCGGAGGACGCGACCGTGTCGGGCGTGCCGGGCGTGAAGCCCGCGGGCCCACCGAAGACGACCAGGGGCCGGCCTGGCTGCAGCACCGTGCCCGGCGCGAAGAAGTGCTGCCAGTTGATGGCGTCCCAGAGGCTCCAGCCGGACAGGTCCACCGGGACGGAGCTCGCGTTGTAGACCTCCACGAACTCGTGCGCGGTGCCACCGGGGAGCGCGGGCTCGTTGGCGAGCACCTCGTTGATGATGACCCGGGGCGGCGCGCGCGTGAACCAGATGCGCTGGGTGCTCATGCTGAAGCGCGACGCGTTGGCCGTGTCCACCACGCGCAGGCACACCAGGTCGCTCTCCACGGCGGGCACGGTCCACCTGAAGGTGCCCGCGGCCGCGCTCACGGACGCGGTCACGACGTTCCAGGTGTGGCCGCCGTCATAGGAAGCCTCGATGCGCACGGTGGTCATGCCCACCGAGTGCCACGTGAACGTCAGCGGGGTGCCCGTGACGAACGTGCCGCCCAGGGGCGCGGTGAGCCGCACGCGTGGACCGGGGACGCCGCTCAGGTCGTAGCGGGTGAGGACGGGGTAGTGGTCGCTGACGGTGCGCGCGTAGTCCGGAATCGTCGCGTCGGGCCGGAGCACCTGCACGCCGCCGGGCACGGCGTCCACGGCCACCTCGTCGGTGACCAGCGTGTGGTCGATGACGTCGTCGTACTCCGTGGTGGTGCGGGTGTTGGCGTCGGTCAGCACCTTCGTGGGGAAGGTGTAGTGCGTGGGGTCGTTCAGGAAGTTCAGGTAGGGCGAGGCCAGCGCGACGCCGTTCTGCGTGGTGATGGAGTGGTCCAGGTCGTCGTTCCAGTCGCCAATGACCATCACGCGCGCCGTGGGCAGCCACTGGTCCAGGTAGCCCTTGAGGGCGGCCGCGGCGCGCTGGCGCTGGTCGTAGGACGTCCGGTCCTCGAAGGCCTTCATGTGCGTGACGATGACGGTCAGCGGCGCGTCCTCGCCGTGGACGCGGGTGGTGAAGTCCACGCGCAGCGGCGGGCGCCCGCCGAAGTCCGCGGCCTGCGCCGTGAGGATGACCTGGGCGCCGCGGTAGGTGAGCAAGGTGGTGTCGTAGAGGATGCCGGGCTTCTGCTCGCCGGCGGAGTACTGCGACGCGCCGCTGAGGACGTACGTGGTGTTGTTGGCGAGGAAGCCGTTGTAGGTGCTCGGCAGCCCCGACAGGAGCGTGTTGAAGTCCGCGGTGTCCACCATCTCCACCAGGCCCCAGACGTGGGCCCACGCGCCGCCGATGACTTTCGTCGCCCCCGTGACCTGGAGGTCGTCGCTCCAGCCGCCGTCGGAGGTGGAGTTCACCGGGCCCTGGTTGGGCGCGCCGAACCACTCCAGGTTCCATTGCCCCACGGTGAACAGCGTGAGCGGAGGCTGCACGATGACCACCACCTGCTTGGTCGCGGTCGCGCCCGTCGCGTCGCGCACGTTGGCGTCGAAGATGGTCATGCCCGCGGCGGTGGGAGTGCCGGACAGGACGCCGTCCGGGGACAGGGTGAGCCCCGCGGCCAGCGTTCCGGTGAAGCTCCAGGTGAACGGCGCCTGACCACCGGAGGCGCTGAGCCTCGCGGAATAGGGCTCCCCCACGCGGCCGTCCCCCAGCCCCGGGGAGTTCACCTCCAGCGTCGCACCCCCACCGCCACTCGGCACGCCGCTGTCGGCCTGCGAGCCGCCGTCGGCCTTCGAGCCGCCGTCGGAAGGCAGCCCGCCGTCACCTTGCGAGCCACCGTCGGAAGGCAGCCCGCCGTCGAAAGGCACGCCGCTGTCGGTGGTGGAGGCACCTCCATCGCCAGACGTGCCGCCATCGCCGGGCACGCCGCTGTCGGCGGAGCTGTCGGAAGGCCCTTCCGGATTCGTCGGCGTGGAGCCGGGACACGCGGCGAGCAGCAGTGCGAGCAGGGGTGGGACGAGGCGCGAGAGGGACATGGAAGTCATCCGGCCCAGATGCCGGAAGGGGACCACGGCCCATCGCAATGACGGGCGGTGTACCCCACTGCTTCCAAGAGTGACACACCCCTCTGTCATCCAAGAAGAAGGGCCGCGCTCCCCGGTGGGGGAACGCGGCCCTCTGTCACGGCAGGGTGTCAGACGCGGCGACTACGGATTCGCGACACCCCAGGACGGAGCACCCACGGCCCAGTCGGCCGCGGTGTTCGTGTCCGTGGCGCTGACGCGACGGGCGGTGCTGCTGGCCGGCGTCGCGTTGTTCGCCGGCACGTTGGTCCAGTCCGCGGAGACGGCCGCCGCGGTGGGCGAGGAGGTCGTCGTGCACGGCGCGCCGGTGCAGTCCGCGGGCGACCACTGACCGGCGGCTTGGATGGCCTGGAGGTTGCCCGGGAAGGCCCCGGGCTGGTTCGGCGCGTTGCGCGCGAAGGGCACCGCGTCCTGGATGGCGTTCTGCGCGTCACGCACCAGGAGGACGCGGCTGGAGAAGGTGATGTCCGTCGTCCCGCCCTTGAAGTCCCAGGCCGTGTCGAAGTTGGCCGCGTTGCTGCTGGTGGGGAACTGGTTCTTCGCGGTGGTCTCGCTCTCGCCCGTACCGTTGATGTGGACCACGATGATGTCGTCCTTGGCCACGCTCACGTCCGGGAATGTGGCCAGGGTCGCGGCGGAGTTCACGTCCTGCTGCAGCAGGAGGCCCGCCGTCGTACCGGCGCTGATGACCTGCAGCTCCACGAGATCCAGCCTGTTCGTCGCGCTGGGCTGCACCTCGGTGATGCGCAGCACGGCGCCCGTGCGGAAGCCCTTGAAGGTCGCCGAGTTCGGGGTGGTGACCGCGCTGCCCACCGTGTCCTTCACGGTGTTGGCGACCGACACCGTATAGTCCGTTCCCGGGACCTGCTCGGTGGTCGTCACCAGGACGTCCCGGCCGCTGACCGTCGCGCTCTGCGCCTGGAGGCCGCCGCTGAACGTGAACTGCGTCGGCGCCGCGGTGACGCTGGCCGCGTCCACCGAACGGCTGAAGGAGACCTTGACCTGCGTGAGCGTCGTCGCGAAGGCGCTCGCCAGCGTCGGGGCCGGGCAGCCGGTGACGTTGAGCTGCTCCGGCGCGAACACGGACACCTGGGGCTGGGCGTTGAAGCGCCAGACGACGCCGGTGGGCACCGCCACGTCGCAGCCCGCGACCATGTCCAGGTAGGAGGACACGGTGGATGGCACGCGCAGGAGCAGGGGGCTGGGGGACGGCTCGCCCGTGGTGACGACCGGGAAGGCGGTGAAGGCCGCGCCGCTGCTGCTGCCCGCCCCGGTCCCGCCCAGCTTGCCGGACACGGTGACCAGGCGGCTCTCGTAGGTGCTGGTCGTGCCAGCGTCCTCGAAGGTGCTGACCGCGTTCACGTCCACCTTCAGGCCCGCGGGCGTCGCGGTGCTCAGGTTCCACACGCCGTGGTTCTTGCTCACCACGGTCAGGTCCGTGACCGTCTTCGCCACGTTGAGCCCGTTGAGGATTTCCTTCTCCGTGACGTTCAGCGTCACGCGGTCACCCACGGCCACCGGCGTGGTGGACGCGGAGCCGCGGACGAACATCGCCGGGCCGTTGGCCTCGGCCTGGAGGAAGAAGCCGTCGGCCTCCGCGGCCGCGCTGCCCGCCACCGCGGGCTTGATGAAGGTCACGAACGCGCCGCTGACCGGCTGCGGCGTGGTCAGCGCGCCCGCCGGGGCCGCGACGAACGCGGCGATCTGCGCGCTCGTGTCCGCCAGCGGCGTGGTGACGCTGGACGGCGTGCAGGTGTTCGTCTCCAGGTTGCAGGACTCGGTCAGCGAGCAGGCCGGGTTGCAGGCCTGGGGGCCCGTGCCCGCGTCCGTCGTGGTGCCCGCGTCCGTGCCGGTGCCCGCGTCCGTGCCGGCATCCGTGCCGGTGCCCGCGTCCGTCCCGGTGCCCGCATCCTCCTCCGTACCCGCGTCCTCGCCCGGCGTGGTTACCGTGCGCAGCTCGCACTTGTTCTCCACGCAGGCGTAGACCTGACCCGCGGGGGCCGCGCCCTTGTCACGACAGTCGAACTGATCGACACACTCGTCGCCGCAACCCGTGCCAACCGTGACGAACACGGTGGACACGAGCGCCGGCAGCCAGCTGCGCTTCAGGCTCCGCTTCAGCATGTGAATGCCTCCCATGGGGTCCAGACTCCAGATGCGGTCCCCCTTACACCCGAAAACCGAGGGGCGTCCATTTGCCCAACCACCTGCTACGTCCCTGTCACCCGAAAGGACGCCCAGGGGCCTGGGAATCAAAGGAAGTCAGGGACTCTTCCGTGCTGGAGCGGACGGTGGACCCGCGTACAGGTCGATGACCTCGGTGATTCCGCGCTGACACACCGCGCAGAAGGGCACCCGGTCCCGGGTGAACATCATGCAGTCCATCTGGGGCCGGAAGTAGCCCTTGGCCTCGTAGTGCGCGCCCTCGAAGGCGCCCACCTTCCCGGAGAACTTCTGCGTGCCCAGGAATTTCTCCTCCCAGTCCCGCTGCGACACGAACAGCGCGTCCATGTCCGCCTCCGGCTTGCGCTCCGAGCGGATCTTCTGCCGCCGCTGCTGCACCTGCAGCGCATGCGCGTCATAGGCGGGCTGGTTCCACGGCGTGGGCAGCGGGGTGCCGGAGGCCACCAGGTCCTTCCACTTGAGCTGGGACGGGTCGTGGAGCGCCGTGACGTTCTTCTCCCAGGGCTCCACCCGCTCCGCGGGCGCGGCGCCGTAGATGGGCGCGGAGGTGTAGTACTCGTCCGCCAGGCCCGCGAAGTGGTGGCCGAACTCGTGGACGAACACGTAGGGGGCCCAGAGGCTGTCGGCGGCCACGGTGCTGAAGAGGTTGAAGATGCCGCCGCCGCCGTAGGTGTTGCCGTTGGACAGGATTTCAACGAATTCGTAGGGCGCGAACGCGGCGGTGTCGCGCAGCGCCTCGTTGTCGAAGGTGAGGATGTAGCGCTCGGCGCCGAAGGCGTCGTAGGTGGAGCCCAGGGGCGGGCGGCGGTGGACGCCCGTGGACGGCCGCGAGATGCCGGACTCGGCCGCCTTGGGCATCAGCCCCCAGACGTTGAAGTCCGCCTTGCGCTCCTTGAACGGGGAGTAGCTGAAGAGGGTCTCCACCAGCTTGCGCGCGTCCTTCTCGAACTTGGGGCGCTCGGCCTCCGTGTAGCCGTCCCCCAGGATGAGGAAGTCCACCTTGTCCTGCGGCGGCCCGTTCTCCAGCAGCTTGAGCAGCGGGCCCGGCGCGGGCGGCGAGGACGGGTCCACGAAGGGGTCCTTCGGGTCCACCCCCACCGACCAGATTTCGCGGAAGGCGTTCTGCGCGTCGCGCTTCTTCAGGACGACCTGGACGGGGCGGTCCGGCGAGGGGAAGCGCAGCGACTCACTGAAGGTGCGGTGGGCCCCCTTCGCCTCGTCCGTCAGCTCCCACTCGCCGAAGATGGAGGCGAAGCCGCGCGAGTACAGGAGCCGGTTCGTCCCCCGGTCCCGCACCTCGAAGAGGTACTTGCCCAGGTTCGTCTCGTCGAGGGCCCGCGCCGGGTGGCCCGGCCAGGGCAGCGGCTCCACCACGAGCCGCTCCAGGCTGAAGCGCTCCTCGGTGGCGTTGCCGGTGTGGAAGTAGTCGACGCGGAACGTCCGGGGCGCGGCGAGGGCGGTGCTCGCCGTGAGCAGCAACAGCAGGAGGGAAGCGCGCATGGGGCGCGACTCTACGCGCCCGGTGCTTCCCGGAAAGGAACCTCCGGCCTGGAACGTCCCCTCAGAACGATCCGGACACGCTCGCCGCCGCGCCCGTCCCGTCCGCGGACACCCCCAGCGTCACGGGCGGGGCCTTCGCGGGCGAGGACACGAGGAAGAGCACCGCCCCGGTGACGACCGCCGCGCCCCCGCCCACGAGCAGCCCCGTCATCAGGTGGCTCTTGCCCACGAGCGAGTCGCGCAGCGCCACGGCCCGCGCGTCCGTGCTGACGAGCTGTCCGCCGTTGGCCGCGCGGCGGTCCTCCAGGCCGTCCAGGTCCTTCTGGGCCAGCAGCCGCACCACGCCCGCGCCGCCCAGCGCCGCCACGCCCGCGCCCACCGCCACGTACGACGCCGTGCGCAGGCCCGTCTGGGGCGCGGCCGCGCCGCGGGCGTCTTCCTCCGACAAGAGGTGGGGCGCGGTGAGGTCCGCGCCCGTGCCGGAGCCGGAGGCCGCCGTTCCCCGGGGGCTCCCCGCGTCCCAGGGCGCCTTGCCGTTGGCGCTGTTCATCACCACGAGGTTGGACGGCGAGCGACCGGTGGTGACGAAGTCCACCAGCGCGGACAGCGCCTCCCCGGGGGCGTCCAGGCCCTGCGTCTTGAAGCCGCCCTCGCGCAGCTTCTGCCCGCCCTCGACGTTGAGCACCGTGGCGGCGAACCACTTGGGCCCGCTGCTGGGGCGCTCCAGCCGCACGACGATGACCTCTTCCACGCCCAGCGTGCCGCCCAGGCGCACCGCGTGGCTCCAGGTGCGCTCCTCGTTGCCGTCCGAGGCGGCCAGGCACGGGAAGGGCGCGGCCGTCACCGACCCCTCATAGGCCAGGTCCACCAGGAGCGGCGTGTCCGCCCCCTGCGCCTGCACCTGGCGGGGGAAGCTCACCGCGTCCCCCTTCACCATGGACAGTTCGTACGCCCCGGCGGGCAGCTCCAGCGTGAGCGGCGTCTGCCCCACGCCCAGGCCCTCCAGGTACACGTCCGACGCAGGCAGCGTGGACTTCAGGGACAGCTTCACCTTGGGCATCCGGGCCAGGTCGCGGCGCAGCTTCTCGAAGGCCTGCCGGAGGGAGGGGGCGTACTGGTCCGGGTCCAGCTGGTACTTCGGCTGGAGGCGCAGCACCTGGAGGAAGGCCGCGTCGCTGTCCTTCGTCCGCCCCAGCGCCCGGTGGTTGAGCCCGTGCAAGAGCTGCGCGTGGGCGAAGAGCTTCCAGCGCGGCTCGCCCGGCGGCAGGCGGCGGATGTCGCGAAGGGCGTCGTCCAGCAACTGGGTCGCGCGGGCGTTGCGGCCCTCGTAGAACTGGTCCTGCGCGGCGTCCAGCTGGCGCTGGAGGTCCTCGAAGGAGCGCGAGGCCGCGGGAAAGAGGCGCTCGGCGAACTCGGGGACGCCCAGCACGCGCTGCTCGGGGCGGGCGCGCAGGGCGTCGTAGAACGCCTTGGACTGGCCGCTCAGCTCCGCGTCCCGGCAGTCTCCGCTGGAGACCACCAGCCGCTGCGGCGCGGCCTCTAGGGCGGTGGCGCACAGCAGGCACAGCAGCAGCGCGAACGCGGACGGCTTCGGTCGGAAGGACATGGGCACGAGGGAGTGGAAGGGATGGCCGGACCGGCGTTGCAGGCCGCGTTCCGTCCTCTACCGGACTGCCCACCCTCCAGGCCAGCGACCCCCGGCCTCTGCCTCCCGGTCCCGCATGTGGACCTCCGTCCGGATTCCGGGCCCCCTGCCTCGCTGGCTGCCCTCCAGGTGAGTCGCCGGTGGCCCGGGTAGGACGTCCTGTCCATCCCCACCTTCTCCGACGTGCGGCGTCATGGACCTGTCGCCCACCGACCCTTTTGAACGCTCGGGCCCTTCCGGGGGCCGTCGAGCCAGCCACAAGGACCCCACTCCATGGATCGCATCTGGAAAGAGAAGGTCATCGTCATCACGGGCGCCTCCAGCGGCATTGGCCGGGCCACGGCGCTGCTGCTGGCGAAGAAGGGCGCCCACGTCGTCCTCGCCGCGCGCCGGGAGGAGCCGCTGGAGGAGCTGGCGGCCGAGTGCGAGTCCCACGGCGTCCAGGCCCTGATGGTGCCCACGGACGTGTCGGACGCGGCGGCGGTGCGGCAGTTGGCGGAGGCCGCGGTGGAGGCTTTCGGCCACTTCGACGGCTGGGTGAACAACGCGGGTGTCTACATGCTGGGCAGCCTGGAGGAGACGCCGGACGAGGCGTTCCGCCAGCTCATGGAGACCAACTTCTTCGGCACGGTGAGCGGCGCCCGCGCGGCGCTGGCCCAGTTCCGGCGCCAGGGCTACGGGACGCTCGTCAACGTGTCCTCCACCTTTGGCACCGTGCCCGCGCCGTACCTGAGCGCCTACGTGGCCTCCAAGTTCGCGGTGCGCGGCTTCTCCGCGTCGCTGCGCCAGGAGCTGATGAACACGGGCATCGACGTGTGCACGGTGATGCCCGCCGCCATCGACACGCCCCTCTGGCGCCACACTGCCAACTACACCGGCTGGCGCATCCGCCCCGTGGAGCCCGTCTACACCCCGGAGCGCGTGGCCCGCACCATCCTCCGCGTGCTGCGCCACCCCCAGGACGAGGTCCTGGTCGGCGGCTCCGGCAAGAGCTTCTCCGCGATGCACAACCTGCTCCCCGGCACCTTCGAGCGCACCATGAAGTCCGGCACGGACGTGCTGCACTTCAAGAACGAGCGGCAGGGCCCCACCTCCGGCAACGTCTTCCGGCCCATGGCGGAGGGGGACTCGGTGTCGGGTGGTTACCACGGCACCGGAAAAACATGGCTGAGGCGGCTGCTGGTGGCCGGCGGACTGGCCGCCGCGGCGGTGACGCTGCGCCGGCGTGCGGCCGAGCGATACCTGGAGGCGCGGCTCGCCCACGCCCTGGGAGCGTGATGACCATGTTCCCAAGGGGTGTCCCCATGCCGGGGCGCTTTTCGTGACGGGGCCATGACATGAACTGGGGAAGAGTCGCGCCCGCCATGAACATCGCCGTCCTCGTCAATCTGCGTGCGCGTAAAGGGACCGAGGGGATGGGCGGGCTCGTCAGAGACCTGCTCCCCCGGGCCCGGGTGGCCCTGACCCGTTCCCTGGAAGAGGCGCGGGAGTGGGTGGACCAGCTCCGCCACGACCCGCCCAGCCTGCTGCTCGCGGGCGGGGGGGACGGCACCATCACCGGCCTGCTCAACGAGCTGCGCTCCCAGGGCGTCGCCCTGCCGGCCATTGGCGTGCTGCCCCTGGGCACGGGCAACGCCTGGGCCCGAGTCACCGGTGCGCCGCGTCCCCACGTGGCCCTGAAGCAGATCGCCGCGTACGGCGAGCGCCTGCCGCCCCTGCGTCCCTTCTCCCTGGTCCGTGTGGAGGGCCGGGTGGCGCCCTTCGCGGGCACGGGCTGGGACGCGGAGATGATCCAGGACTTCAAGAACCAGCTCGCCTCCGCCGGGCCGCTGAAGAAGGCGCAGTCCGGCCTGCGCGGCTACCTGGGCGCCATGTTCACGCGCACGGTGCCGCGCCACCTGTTCGGCGAGGGCAACCCGAACGTCTCCGTCTACAACCTGGGCGCGTCCGCGCTGACCATCGACGCGACGGGCGCGGTGCGGCCGGTGCCCAACGGCGGGACGGGGCAGCTCCTGTACCAGGGGCCCGCGGGCGTGGCGGGCGCGGCGACGACGCCGGAGTGGGGCTTTGGCTTCAAGGCGTTCCCGTTCGCGCAGGCGGTGCCGCACCGGCTGTCGGTGCGCGTGTACGGCGCGGGCGTGATGGAGGCCACGCGCAACATGTTCCGCCTGTGGCGCGGCGAGCACCCCATGCCGCGCATGCACGACTTCTTCGTGGAGCGCCTGCGGATGGACTTCGACCGCGAGGTGCCCTTCCAGATGGGCGGCGACGTGCTGGGCATGCGCCGCTCGCTGGAGTTCGACCTGGCGGAGGAGAACGTCCAGCTGGTCGACTGGCGCCGCCTGGGCCGGCTCGTCGCCGTCTAGCCGCGGTGATCAGGGAGCCGTTGACTCATCCGGAGCGGAAGCAAGGCTCGTGAGTGAGCCCTGCCTCGGGATCCGAAGCGTCGGAACCTGTCTGACCGCCGGACAGGTTTCCCGATGCCGTGTCGATTGGAGTGATGCCGCCAGGGCCATGTTCCTCGACGCGAGGGCATGTCTCCGCCGCGTCATGCTGCGCAGTGGCTGACACGGAGTCGCAGGTGCCCTGTGTTTCAACGCAAGGGGCATCATTCCGCGCCGTGTCCGCCGAAGGGGCGGCGAGGCTGCACTCCTCCGTATCAGGGGGCTCGGGAGTGACATTCTCCCGAGGACGTGGGGCGACCTGATCGAGCAACCGCGCATCACACGCCTTCAGCAGTAGCGGCAGTTGGTGCTGAAGCGTCTGCATGTCGCGCTCGCTCAGGGCGTGCATCGCGCACCGGGCCCACTGGCCCAGGGCTTCGCCACCCATGAAGGGCAGCAGCCGGGCCGCAATGCCCCTGAAGGCCCGTTGCAGAGACTGGATGAGGAGCAGGTGCCCGGGACGCGCAGCCACCTGGGCCGCCAGCCGCAGCAGCTCGAACTCCAACTGGGCGCAGCGCTCTCCAGGGTGCCAGCGCGCCGCGTCCCAGAGCGCGTAGCAGACGGACTCCAACCGGCCCACCTCCGACTCGGAGGCGTTCGCGCAGCAGTCGGCCAAGAGCTCCACCAGCACCTGCCGCTTGAGGCTGAAGAAGCCCTCCAGCAGTCGCCGGCCCTCCTCGGAGCGCGCGGCATGCAGCGCCAGGCCCAGGTTCTCCAGCGTCAGCGATTCGTCCAGCGCCACCGCTCGCGCCTGGCGCCCGGGGTGCTGCACCACGAGGCCCCGTGCCGCCAGCCGCCTCAAGGCCTCGCGCACCGTGCCCCGGCACACGCCATACCAGCCAGCCATCACCCGCTCCGAGGCCAGCCGCCCGTTCCTCGGCAGCCGTCCCAGCGCGATGTCCTGCTCAATCTGCTTCTCCACATACGCCACCAGCCCCACCCTCACCATCTCCGCCGCCCTTCTCGCCGATGCTTCGCGCATCCAACCAGATGGGTCTGACATGGACGGGACGGACTGGAGGACGCGCCCTCCGGCGCCGGGCGATGCGAACTGGTCCGACTGTTGGACCAGTCCGCGGACATCGGCTCCCGGCCGGGGGCGCTGTTCATGGACCTTCCTGGTTTCCGCTCAATCGCCTCGTCGCGGCCCACCGCTGCCGCTCCGTGGGCAACGGCTGGAGTCCCGTCCGGCCGCCCTGCACCTCCAGGCGCGAAGGCGCTTGCCGGCACCGTGTCATCTGGACACGATGTCGGCCGGAGGGTTTCCCCGTGAGCCACACCTATGAGTACCCGCGCCCGGCGGTGACGGTGGACTGCGTCGTCTTCGGGTTGGACGAGGAGGACCTCAAGGTGCTGCTCATCCAGCGCGGGGTGGAGCCGTACCAGGGCCGGTGGGCGCTTCCCGGTGGCTTCGTGCGCATGGAGGAGTCGCTGGAGGACGCCGCGCGCCGCGAGCTGGAGGAAGAGGCAGGCCTGCGCACCAGCCACCTGGAGCAGCTCTACACGTTCGGTGCGCCGGACCGTGACCCCCGGGGCCGTGTCATCACCGTGGCGTACTTCGCGCTGGTGAAGCTGTCCCAGCACCACCTCCAGGCCTCCACCGACGCGCGCGAGGCGGCGTGGTTCTCCGTCTGGGACACGCCGAAGCTCGCGTTCGACCACGCGGACGTGCTGGCCACCGCGCTGCAGCGGCTCAAGGGCAAGGTGCGCTACCAGCCCATCGGGTTCGAGCTGCTGCCGCCCAAGTTCACGCTGTCGCAGCTCCAGCGGCTGTACGAGACGGTCCTGGAGCGCGAGCTCGACAAGCGCAACTTCCGCAAGAAGATCCTCGCCATGGACCTGCTGGAGGAACTGGACGAGGTGGAACAGGACGTCTCCCACCGCGCCGCCCGCCTCTACCGGTTCGACCACAGGAAGTACAAACAGCTCGAGAAGGCCGGCTTCAACTTCGAGCTGTAACCCCCACGCCTCCCGCTGACCTGGCGCCTCCCGCTGACAGGTTGTCCCACGTCGCCTTGACTTCGTGTCATGTGGACACTATGTTGGTGTCGTAGATACACGAAGTCGGGCGGCGCGGGGCCGCTCACTCGCCAGCAGGTTCTTGCGTCGTGCGTGCCCTACGAGGGCCACGGGAGAGCCATGTCCACGCTGCCCTTCGATGTCGCGGTGGGTTCGGTGCAGGGCCGGGAGCACGCTCGTTCGGGGCGCAACAACCAGGACGCCGCCTGCGTGCGGGAGAGTGAGCACGGGCTGGTGGTGGTGGTGGCGGACGGATGCGGCAGCCAGCCGTGCAGCGAGTTGGGGGCACAGCTGGGAGTGCGGCGGCTGGCGCAGGCGGCGCAGGCGCGGCTGGCTCGGGGCGAGGCGGTGGACGGCGCGGACTTCCTTCCGGGGCTGCGCGGGGACGTGCTGGAGCTGATGGAGGGCTTGGTGTCCACGCTGGGGCGGGACGTGCTGGGGGACCTGCTCTTCACGCTCGTGGGGGCGGTGGTGACGCCGGCTCACACGCTCGTCTTCTCATCAGGGGACGGGGTGTGGATGCTCAACGGCGAGGTGCATGCATTGGGGCCGTTTCCGGGCAACGCGCCGCCGTATCTGGCGTATGCGCTGCTGCGCGGCGAGGACGTGCCGCTGGTGCCCCGGGCGCTGCTGCCCACCGAGGACGTGCACGCGCTGCTGGTGGGCACGGATGGGGTGGGGGACCTGCTGGGGCTTGAGAGGGCTCGGCTGCCGGAGCGCGACGAGCCGGTGGGGCCGCTGTCGCGGTTCTGGACGGACGACCGCTACTTCACGAACCCGGACGCGGTGCGACGGCGGCTGGCGCAGCTCAACCGCGAGTCGGTGCGCGCGGACTTCGCGGAGCGGCGGTTGTTGCGCTCGCCCGGGCTGCTGACGGACGACACCACGCTGGTGGTGCTGCGCCGCCGGATGGGGAGGGCGTGAGCCATGGACGTCTGGCTGGAGGGAAAGAAGGTCCGGTTGGATCCGCAGCGGGCGCTGGGCAAGGGCGGCGAGGCGGATGTCTATGACCTGGGCGATGGCCGCGCGCTCAAGGTCTTCAAGCGGCCCGAGCACCCGGACTACCTGGGGCTCGTGCCCGAGCAGGCCGCAGCGAAGGCCCGGCTCGCGGAGCACCAGCGCAAGCTGCGCGCGTTCCCCTCGGGCCTGCCGGCGCGGGTGGTGACGCCGCAGGCCCTGGCCACGGACAAGAAGGGCGTGGAGGTGCTGGGCTATGCGATGCGCAAGCTGGACGGCGTGGAGCCGCTGCGCCGGTGGAGCGAGCCGGCCTTCCGCCGCGCGGGCGGCAAGGCCGCGGATGCGGTGACGGTGCTGGCGGGGCTGCACCGCGTGCTGGGGGCGGTGCACTCGGGCGGCGTGGTGGTGGGGGACTTCAACGACCTGAACGTGCTGACGGTGGGCACGGACGCGTACTTCATCGACGCGGACAGCTTCCAGTTCGGTCCCTTCCTCTGCCCGGTGTTCACCGAGAAGTTCCTGGACCCGCTGCGGTTGGATCCGGGCGCGCAGGCGCTGACGCCCGCTCGGCCGGCGACGGTGGAGAGTGATTGGTATGCCTTCGCCGTCACCGTGATGCAGTCGCTGCTGTGCGTGGGGCCGCAGGGCGGCATCCACAAGCCAAAGGCCCCCGGTGCGTCACGGCTGAACGCGGTGGGCCGGATGCTCCAGCGCGTCACCGTCTTCCATCCGGACGTGCAGTATCCCAAGCCCGCGCTGCCCCGGGCATCGCTGCCGGATGACTTGCTGCACCTGTTCCACCAGGTGTTCGTGGAGGACCGGCGCGGCGCGTTCCCGCTGCCGGTGCTGGAGGGGCTTCGCTTCACGGTGTGCGCGTCGTGCGGTCTGGAGCACGCTCGGGCCTCGTGTCCCACGTGTCAGCCGCACGCGACGGTGGCGGCCACGCCGGTGTCGGCGGTGCGCGGGCAGGTGACGGCGACGCGGAAGTTCACGACCCGCGGCGTGCTGGTGCACGCGAGCGCGGAGGACGGGACGGTGCGCTTCGTCTACCACGCGGACGGCGCGTACCGGCGTGAGGACGGGCGCACGGTGATGGTGGGCGCGCTGGATCCGTCGCTGCGCTGGGCGGTGCAGGGGGACGTCACGCTGCTGGGGCAGGGCGGACGTGTGGCGGTGTTCATGCCGGGCCGGGGGCCGGAGTTCCTGGGCGTGGACGTCTGTGAGAACCGGCCGGTGTTCGCGGCCAATGCCAGCCACCGGTTCTGGGCGGTGGGCGGCGGGCTGTGGCGGGACGGCACGTATGGCCCCGAGCGGTGGGGCGACGTGCTGCAAGGACAGACGCGGCTGTTCGTGGGGCCCCGGTTCGGCCTTGGGTTCCACCGCGCGGCGGGGCTCAGGGGGGCCTTCCTGTTCGACGTGGAGCGCAAGGGTTTGAGGGACGGGCTCACGCTGCCGTGGCCGTCGGGGCAGTTGCTGGACGCGGAGGCCGTGTTCGACGGGACCTCCGTGTGGCTGCTGCTCGCGGAGGAGACCGGGGGCCGCACGGTGCACCACGCCGTGCTGCTGGGGCCGGACGGGGCGGTGCGCGCGAGCGCCCGGGCCGACGCGGGGGACGGCTCGTGGCTGGGGACGCTGCGGGGGAAGTGCGCGGTGGGGGGCGCGCTCTTCTGCGCCACGGACGCGGGGCTGACGCGCGTGGAGCTCCGGCAGGGACGGCTGGAGGCGGTGCGCGAGTTCCCGGACGCGGAGCCTTTCGTGGACGCGGACCGGGGCCTGCTGCTGTCTCGCGAGGGATTGATGGTGGTGGGGGCTCAGGACCTCACCGTGTTGCGGATGGCTTGAAACACAGACAGGGGGATGGACATGACGAAGGCGAATGCGAAGGAACTGCCGCTGCCCGGGTTCTACAATGCCAACCACGCGGCGGAGTACGGCTACGGGCCGAACGCCGGGAAGCTCCAGCGGGAGGCCGGGGCCTGGAAGGCCTCGCAGGGCGTGACGGCGGCGGCCACGGACCGCTTCAACCTGCACCTGCTGCTCATCGACGTGCAGAAGGACTTCTGCTTCCCGGACGGCTCGCTGTACGTGGCGGGGCGCAGCGGGCGGGGCGCCATCGACGACAACCGCCGCATCGCGGAGTTCATCTACCGGAACCTGGGCGCGCTGACGAACGTCACCGCGACGCTGGATACGCACTTCGCCTACCAGATCTTCTTCCCGTCGTTCTGGGTGGACCAGGATGACCAGCCGCTCCAGCCGTACCGTGAAGTGACTCGCGAGCAGATTGAGCGCGGCCAGGCCCGGCCGAACCCGGCGATGGCGAAGTGGCTGTGCGGCGGCAACTACCCGTGGCTGCTCAAGCAGGTGAAGTTCTACTGCGAGGAGCTGGAGCGCGCGGGGAAGTACACGCTCTACCTGTGGCCTCCGCACTGCCTGCTGGGCAGCGACGGGCACGCGCTGTCGGGCGTGGTGCAGGAGGCGCGGCTGTTCCACTCGTACGCTCGGGGTGTGCAGTCGTGGGCGGAGGTGAAGGGGGGAAACCCGCTGACGGAGAACTACTCGGTGCTGCGGCCGGAGGTGCTGATGCGGCATGACGGCCAGCCGCTCGCGCAGCGCAACACGCAGTTCCTGAAGACGCTGCTCACGTCGGACGCGGTGGTGATTGGCGGGCAGGCCGCCAGCCACTGCGTGAAGAGCAGCATCGACGACCTGCTGGGGGAGATTGTCGCGCAGGACGCGGCGCTGGCTCGCAAGGTGTACCTGCTGACGGACTGCATGTCGTCGGTGACGGTGCCGGACGGCAAGGGCGGCTTCGCGGCGGACTTCACGCCGCAGGCGGACGCGGCGCTCAAGCGCTTCGCGGACGCGGGCATGCACCTGGTGAAGTCGACGGATCCGCTGGCGAGCTGGCCGGACCTGCACCTGGCGTGACGTCTGGCATTGGCAAGGACACGAGGGGAGACACGGACATGAGCAAGGCGAACGGGACGGGTGTCACGAAGCTCTTCGAGGACGCGCACGCGGAGGGCATCCTCAGCCCCGCGGGACTGCAGACGCTCACGGTGGTGGACCTGGGGGCGCAAATCCAGGCGGGCCTGGGCATCCACGTGGACGACGTGCAGGCCAGCGAGGTGGTGCTGGTGACGGTGATGCCGGATGACTCCGGGAGCATCTCGCACGCGGGGCACACGAAGACGGTGTGCGACGGGCACAACCTGGTGCTGGATGCGCTGCTGGCGAGCCAGCAGAAGGACGGCGTGCTGTTCCACACGCGCTACCTGAACGGCCACGTGCTCAATCCGTTCCGGCCGCTGGAGGACGTGGTGCGGATGCACTCGGGGAACTACTCGGCGGACATGGGGACGCCGCTGTACGACCAGGCGGTGGTGCTGCTGGGCACGGTGCTGGCGAAGGCGCAGGAGTTCAGCGGCAACGGCGTGCCGGTGCGCACGGTGACGCTGCTGATTACCGACGGCGCGGACGCGGGCTCGCAGAAGGCCCGGGCGAAGGACGTGGCGGCGCTGGTGAAGGACCTGCACCGGGTGGAGAACCACATCGTCGCGGCGATGGGCATTGACGACGGCGTGACGGACTTCCGGCGCGTGTTCCAGGAGATGGGCATCGCGGACCGGTGGATCCTCACGCCGGGCCAGAGCGCCCAGGAGATCCGCGCGGCGTTCCAGGTGTTCAGCCAGTCCGCCGTGCGCGTCAGCCAGGGCGCGGCCAGCTTCAGCCGCACGGCGCTGGGGGGCTTCGGGGCCTGAGGCGTGTCTGGAAGCCCCGGTGTCATGCCCGGAGGAAGTCGCCGAGCAACTGGCGGACCTCCTCCGGCCGCTCCTCGGTCACCCAGTGGCCGGTGTCGCGGAGGATGTGGGGTTCGACCTGGGCCGCCACCGCGCGCGCCTGCGCGACGAGCGGTTCGCCCATGGACTTGTCACCGCCAATGACCATCACGGGCATGGGGAGCTTGTTGCGGGCCAGCTCGCTGAAGTCGTTCTTGTCCTGGTCCATCGCCTGGAAGTAGCCCCAGGTCGAGTGGAGCCGGCCTGGGGCCGCGTAGGCCTCCGTGTACGCCTGCCGCTCCGCATCGCCGATGGCCTGGGGATTGGCGGCCATGTCGGTCCAGAAGTGGTCGAAGTAGATGCGCTCGCGCCCCTGCACCAGCTTCTCCGCGGTGGGGCCGTTGAAGGAGAAGTGCCACACGTCACGGCTGCTCATGATCTGGCCGGACCAGGGCTCGATTCCCGGCAGGAACGCGTCCAGGAGGGCCAGGCGTTCGACCTCGGCGGGGAGCCGGGCGGCGTAGGCGTAGGCGACCATCAGGCCGATGTCGTGGCCCACGACGGAGACCTTGTCGAAGCCGAGCTTCTTCACCAGTGCGCGCATGTCGCGCGCCATCGTCTCCTTGTCGTAGCCCTGGGCGGGAGCGGCCGACGCGCCAGCGCCGCGCAGGTCGGGAATGAGCACGGTGTGCTGCTTCGCGAGCTCCGGCGCCAGGCGCCACCACATGAGGTGCGTCTGCGTGTAGCCGTGCAGCAGGAGGACGGGGCTGCCCTTGCCGCCAATGACGAAGTGGATCCGCGTGCCGTTGACGTCCTCGTCGCCTTCGCGGAAGCCCTCCGGGAAGAAGGGCCGGGCGGCGCTCGGAGCCTGGGCCGGGCTTGTCGTGGGGTCTGGCTGCTGGCCTGTCATTGGCGCCTCCGCATGAGAGCGACTTCACGCCTCAGGGTGTGCATGCCTCACGCGCGTGAAGTGCCAGGTCATGCGGGGAGACCAGCGCTCGGGTTCCCGGGTCCTTCAGGCGTCTTCGGGCGGCAGCAGGCGGGACTGGATGAACTCCAGGTACTTCGCGTCCTCGCCTTCGAACAGCTCCTCGCCTCCGCCCATGAAGGCGCGGGCCAGCTCATCGGCGGCGCGGGCTTCGTCTCCCAGCTCCAGGGCGCTCTGGCCCAGCCGCAGGTGGATGAAGGGATTGCCGAGCCCGTCCGGGGAGTGGACGGCTTCCACGAAGTGCTTGAAGCAGTCCTCGAAGCGCTCGAGCTGGAAGTACATGTCGCCGATGGCGGCGCGCACCCAGGTGTTCTGCGGATGGTCGCGGGTGGGGTCCGGAATCAGGGCGAGGGCGGCCTTGAAGTGTTTCAGGGCCTGCTCGAAGTCCTCCTCGCTCGCGGCCGCGTCTCCCTCGGCGCAGAGGTCGGTGATGCGCTGGTGGGTCTCATCCGAAATCGACGGCATCCTGGCTCCAGGGACCGGGAGACATTCTGGGTCCTCGGAACAGTGTAGATGACACGCCGTGGGCACGAAATCGCTGGGACGCGCTGGCTGCTGGCTGCTGCTGTGGGTGTTCTGGACGGGCTGTGCCAGCGGACCCACGGTGCGGCTGCGGACGGAGCAGGGGACGCGGACGTACGCGCCGGTGAGCTGGGACCGGCGGGTTCCGGTCAGCGCTCGGGAATTCGAGGAGGCGTTGGCGCGGCTGGTGCTGGAGGTGCCGCTGACGGTGCGGTCCCCGAAGGTGGTGCGCGCGGTCGCGAAGAAGGGCGCGGAGCTGGACCGGGGCCTGGGATTCATGCTGCGGGACCGGTACGGACGGTGGTGCCGGGCGCATGAGGCCGCGGGGGATTGCCTGTCCCTGCTGGAGGATGGCGCGGGCTTCAGCGAGCTGGACCGGCTGACGCTCGCGGTGGGCATGTCGTTGGACCCGCTGCGCGCGAGCATCGGCGACGCACTGGAGGACACGCTGAACCCGGCGTTCTTCGTGTCCGTGGTGTCAGGAGCAATTGCGTCCTGGGTGGTGCTGGCCGCGGCACCGGAGCCTGTGTTCACCAAGGCCGCCGCGGTGATTGCCGCCGTGTTCCTGGCGTACGTGGGCGTGCAGTCGTTCCTCACGGTGGTGAGGGCGTGCGGTGCGCTGAAGGCAGCGACGGACCGGGCTACGACGTTCCAGGAGCTGGAGGAAGCAGCGGACGTGTTCGCGCAGGCCCTGGGTCCGGAAGTGGCGCGCATCTTCGTGCTCGCCGTCACGGTGCTGGTGAGTCATGGCGTGACGGTGGGGCTGTCGTCGGCGCTGACGTTGCTGCCCGGCTTCCCGGACGCGGTGCGGCTGGGCACGACGCAGGCGGGCTTCAGCGTGGCGCATGTGCTGGATGTGAGCGCGGTGGCGGTGGTGAGCGCAGTGGTGGAGGTGACGCTCGCGTCCACGGCGGTGACCATGGCCGCGAATGGCCCGCCGCCTTCGAGCAGCAGCTCAGGAGGCCCAGGCAAGTGGGTGCAGGTGAATGAGTCGATGTCCAACCGCGCCCGCGACTACCAGGCCCAGGTGACGGGCGCGCCGAAGGGCTCCGCGTACCGGGTCAAGCGGGGAGACGAAGAGGTCGACTTCGATGGCTTCGACCCGGAGGAGGACGTTCTGCTGGACGCCAAGGGCCCCGGCTACGAAAAGTTTCTTGATGAGGGATCGGGATTCAAGAAGTACTTCGAGGGAGAAGCGGGCCTTCGTGAACAGGCAAGACGTCAACTGCGCGTGGCCGGGGACACTCCTGTTCGTTGGCTTGTCGCGGAGGAGCGGTTCGCGACAGCCCTCAAGAAGCTGTTCGAGCGGAATAGCATCGACATCGAAGTCGTCCTGCTTCCAGCCAAGGTCGTCATCCCATGACTGAATCCTATTTCGCAGGCGCCTATTGGAAGGGACGGAGTGAAACCGTCGAGCAGTGTGCCCAGCGTGCTGCCGCACTTTTCCGGTTCCTGGGCCGCATTGAACCGACGTGGAACCGCTGGTGCGAAACAGCGAACTCCTTTGAGGAGGCGTCTCGAAAGCAGGTCGCTACGGATGCGGATTCGCTGCGCAAGCACTTCAGCAGGAAGGACTGGCAGCTGGGAGATGCCTTTCAGTACTCGCTCTGGGCGGGCGTTCGACCTGATGAAACATCCAGTGTTTCCGGGATGTGTGGCTCCGCGGATCCCTGGACCCCTTCGTCCTGTGTCCTGTCTCCGCCCGATGAGGGGCCGCTCTCAGAGCGGATCCTGACCGCGACCGTCCTCTCACAAGTGGTTCGGGAGATGGCGCTTGTCTGGGAGCCCGAGTTTGGTTTGGCGACTTCGAGTGAGCATTACGGGAGCATGTCCTCGCGGCCCAAGATGGGGGCCCTCCCTGGCTGGGTGATGTACTTCTCCCGCCAGAGAGGGACCGTGCCGCCGCTCCCCGCCCCCGTGCGCGTGGAGCCCGTGGCGGACCTGGGAACCCTGGTGGTCCTCACGCAGGAACGGTTCACCGTGACGAATCCAGACCACGTCGCGCTGGCGTCGAAGGTTCAACAGGTGCTCGACGCAGCGGGATTGCTGCACCCCTTGCGACTCCTCAGCTGACGCCGTCCGCCAGGAAGACCTCCGCGGCTCCGGGCTGGCCTCGGGCCTGGGCTTCCTGCCGGTGGAACGCCGTGAGCGTCCGGGCCAGGTTGTCCACGCCTCCGAACTGGAAGCCCAACTGCGTGCCGTAGCGGACGCAGCCCTCCACCTTCTTCGTCAGGTGCTCCGTGATGTCCACCGCCACGGGGCGCAGGCTCGGGGGCACCGCGGCGTCGGGAGTCGCCCCGGGTTCGCGCACGGCGTAGGGCGTGTCCCGGTAGTAGAAGAGCTGGCTCGCGCGCAGGCCCAGGCCCTTCACGGCCCGCACCACCTGCACGTGGTCCACGTGGCTTCCCAGCGCCTGGGGCACGAACACCCGGTCCGGCTTCAGCTCCCACACCAGTGGCTTCAGACAGGCCGTCACCCGGGCCTGGATGACGTCATCGGCTCTCGGTGGCTGGAACAGTGCTTCCGGACAGCCGTAGCCCCGGTGCGGCGCTTCCTCCAGGTCCCCCCACGTCACGTGGTCCACGCCCATGCAGGCGGCGAAGGCCCGGTCCTCCTTGCGCCGCAGGGCCATGTAGTCCACCTCCGGCCCCAGCCCCTTCGATGTCTGGCATTGCAGCGCGAAGCCCTTCGGCTCCGGCACCGAGCGCGTGAAGACGGTGACGAGCGCCACCGTCCACCCCTGCGCCTTCAACGCCGCCAGCGTGCCGCCACAGGAGAAGGCCACGTCGTCCAGGTGCGGTGACACGAACAGGGCCGTGCTCATAACAGGTGCGGCGCCGCCCGGAACCGGCACGACGGATCCGCTCGCTCCTGCGTCGTCGCCGGGTCGTACAGGTACGTCCAGCGCGTGTCCGGCCGCGTGCCCGTCAGCGCCGTGTACACGCCCTGAATCCTCCGCCCCACCGCCTGCCACGAGTACAGCTCCCGCACCTCGCGCAGCGCCGTGGCCGCCAGCCGCTTGCGCAAGGGCGCGTCGTCCATCAGCCGGCCCATCGCCTCCGCCAGCGCGGCGCTGTCCTTCGGCGGCACCAGCAGCCCGTCCCGTCCGTCCTCCAGGCAGTCCACCACGCCCACCGCCCGCGTCGACACGATGGGCAGCCCGGACGCCATCGCCTCCAGCAGCGTGTTGGAGAACCCTTCCGAGTACGTGGGCGACACGAACAGGTCCCCGCTCCGGTACAGGTCCGGCGCCTCGGCGTACGTGGACACCCCCGTCAGCTCCACCACGTCCCGGAGCCCTTCCGCGTCCACCCTCGCGCGCACCGCCTCCACGTCCGGTCCAATGCCAGACACGCGCAGCCGGAACCTGCGCCCGTCCGCCACCAGGCGCTGAACCGCGTCCAGCAGCTCCATCACGCCTTTTCGCGCGTCCACCCGGCCGTGGTACAGCCACACCGGCACGTCGCGCAGCGCTCCCAGCGTTGACTCATTCCTCGGGTGGAAGCGCTGCGTGTCCGTGGCGCCGGGGACGATGGTGAAGCGCTCCAGCGGCGTGCCGTGGTGCCCGCTCACCTCCTCGGCGAAGGACCTGCTGCCAATCAGCAGCGCCCCCGCGTGGCCCAGCACCGCGAGCATCGCCTGCTTGTGCGTCCCGCAGCACGTCCCCACCCAGTGCCCGTCCCCTCCCTGGATGGAGACGACGTTGGGCAATCTCAGCCGCCGTGCCGCCTCCAGCGCCGCCAGGCCGCACGGGTAGCCGTACTGCGCATGGATGAGGTCGAAGGGCTTGCGCCGGTGCTCGCGGACCACCGTGTCCACCAGCTCCTCCAGGTCCTGCTCGAAGCTCGCGGGCTGGCCCTGGTTGATGCGCTGCTCTCCGCGCGACTCGCAGCCCAGCACGTGCGCGCCCGGGATGCCCGGCGGCGGCCCGCCCCCGTACACCGCCATGCCGGCGGGGTCGTTGCGGTACTGGCTCACCATCGTCACGTCATGCCCGCAGGCCACCAGCTCCCGCACCAGGTTCAGCGCGTAGACGCTCATCCCGGAGATGGCCGGGAAGAAGCGCCGGGAGATGAAGCAGATCCTCAGCCCGTTCACGCGGTTCACGCCGCCACCTCCGCGCCCGTGGGCAGGCGCGCCTTCAGCCACTCCAGCGCCCGGGGCACCAGCTCGTGCGCGCGGTGCGCGTCCCGGGACAGCTCCACGCACACCAGCTTGTCCCAGCCCGCGCGCGTCAGCTCGCGCAGGACCGACGGCACGTCCACGTCCCCTTCGCCAAAGGGCAGGTGCTCGTGCACGCCGCGCTTCATGTCCTCCAGCGCCACCGTGCCCAGCACCGGGGCGAACTCGCGCACCGCCTTCGCGGGCGTGCGCTCCTGCGTCACCAGCAGGTGCCCCACGTCCAGGGCCAGACGCACCCCGGGCACCTGCGCCTGCAACTGGCGCCAGCCGTCCACCGTGTCCACCAGCATCCCCGGCTCCGGCTCCACCGCGAGCACCACGCCGTGCAAGGCCGCGTACTCGGAGAGCCGCACCACTCCGTCCAGCAGCCAGGGCCACGCGGCCTCCTCCGTCACGCCCGGGCGGGGCACGCCCGCCCAGAAGGACACCGCCTCCCCCCGGCACGTCGCGCACACGTCCACCGCTCGCTTCAGGAACTCCAGCCGCCGCGCCCGGCCTGACGCGTCCGGAGTGACGAGCGTGGGCTCGTGCTTCTGGCGCGGGTCCAGGAGGAAGCGCGCGCCTGTCTCCACCACCAGCCCCAGGCCCAGCCGCTCCAACCGCGCGGCGAGCTGCTCCGTGCGCCGCTCGAAGTCCGGGGTGAACGGGTCGAAGTGGTGGTGGTCCAGCGTCAGGGCCACGCCGTCGTAGCCGCTGTCCGCGATGAGGCCGAGCGCGTCCTCGAAGCGGTGGTTGGACACGCCGTTGGTGTTGTACGCGAAGCGCAGGGCCATGGCTCACTGCCCCCCGAAGCGACGGCTGGCGAGCACCTTCGGCACCGCGTGGCGGTCCGGCTCCCGGTAGAGCGCGTACAGCCGCCCCACGCGCGCTTCCGCCAGCCGCACGTTGAACCAGCACGGTCCGCCCAGCCGCTCCTCGGCCTCCGGCGTCAGCCGCACCGGCTGCGCTCCCGGCGGCGGCGCCCCGAAGCCCACCAGCGGGTCGCGCCGCTCCAGCAGGCGCGCCACGTTGCGCTCGCCCACGCGGTAGTACGTCATCGTCTCCACCTCGAGGCCCGGCACCAGCGCCTTCACCACGTGCACCTGGCGGCCCGGCGGCGACATGTCCGCGACCAGGATGTCGAAGCCCGCCGCGTGCAGTTGCCGCACCACGTGGTCACACCGCAGCGACGGGTCCTCCACCACGGGCGAGCGGGGCAGGTCCTCGAAGCGCACCTTCTGGCGGACCATCAGCGTGCACGCCGTCAATTCGCGCAGCGACGCGGCCGGCATCCGCGCCCACTCCACCATCGCGTTGAGCGCGCGCGGCTCCTCCGCGTCCAGGTCCACCTGCGGCACGAAGCGGTCCATGTATTCCGGCGTCGCGACGCGGGCCACGTGGCTCAGCGGCCCGTGCATGAACGCCTTGCGCGCGCGGGAGCAGGCGTACTCCAGCAGCGCCTTGCGCAGCGCCCGGTCGCGGTCCGGGTCCGCCGCCTCACCGCACCCCGTCACCATCAGCGGCTGGTCCCCCACGGACAGGTCGCGGCCCACCACGTACAGGTTCACCATGCCGAAGTCCGTGCTGGCCAGCTTCGCCATCACCTCGATGCCCGCGCGCCGGTAGCGGTCCATCAGCTCGCGCACGTCCGGCGCCAGGTCCGCGCCCTCCAGGTCCAGCACCACGCCCTGGTCCATCGCCCGGTACATCAACCCGTTGCCGTCGCGCTGGAGCAGCTCCAGCAGGCCGTGCACCAGCGCCTGCGGCCGCGTCAGCCCCGCGCCCTGGCCGTTGGTGATGGGCGTGATGAGCGGCGCCTTGCCCTGCAATTGCCCGGGGTGGATGGCGACGAACTCCTCCGGCACCAGCACGCGCTCTCCGGTGGACAGCCGCTGCACCTCCACCCAGACCAGCGGCATGTCCGGCGTGTACGGACTGCCCGCGGGCAGCCCCAGCGTCAGCGGATCCGCCACCGCGGTGGGGCCCCGGGCGCGCACGAGCGTGGCGTAGCTGCCGTGCACGCGCGGCATCCGCTGCATCGCGTACTCGCAGAAGGTCTCCTCCACCAGCTCGCCCAGCGCGCCCACGCGCGCCTCGTCCTCCGTGCGGCCGTAGCCGTTGCCGTGCAGCACCGCGCCCGGACCGTCGCCCAGCCGCAGGCTGGCGGAGGCCACGGGAATCCCCAGCCGGTCGATGGGGTCGATGCGGAACATCTGAAGGGCGCCGGTGGACACGGCGTGGTGGTAGGCATCCAGGGCTCGGGCAAGGCTCATGACAGTTCCTCCAAAGGCAGGGGACGGGTGTGCGGCATCCCCGCGAGCAGCCGGTCGAACAGCGCCAGCGCGTGCTCACGGGTGACGCCGCGGGCGAACTCGAACGGGGTGAAGACGTTCTCGAACGGGAGCTGCTTGAGCACCGCGCGGTAGCGGCGCAGCTCGCCGTGGCTCAGCGGAATCGCGTAGTGGAAGCCCTTGTGGCACGACAGCCCCGTGGGCCTGCCGCGCGCGTCCAGGTCCACCTTCAGCGCGTCGCCGCAGAAGAGCGAGCGGGAGCGCGCGTCGTACAGCACCGTCTGGCCCTCGTAGTGGCCCCCCACGCAGTGCAGCGTCAGGCCCGGCGCCAGCTCCTGCTCGTCATCCACCGGCCAGCGCACCTGGAAGGCCTTGCTGTACGGCACCGCGTCCCGGTGCAGCACGAGCAGCGGGTCGAAGCGCTCCTGCAACTGCCACAGCGCCCCGAAGCCGTGCGGGTGCGACGCGGACAGCACCTGGATGCCGCCCATCACCTCGATGAACTCCAGCGCGGGCCGCGAGTACCAGGGCGCGCCCTCGAAGGCGACGTTGCCTTCCGGCCGGTGCAGGAGCCACCCCGTGGAGCCCAGGCCGAAGGGCGGCGAGCAGGAGAAGCCCCAGATGCCGGGCACCGTCTCCTCCCAGTGCGTGGCCAGCCGCTCCGACACCTGGCCCGCCGTCTGGAACTCCCAGCCGTCGCGCGGCAGCGCGTTGCGCACGTCCAGGCACGTGGGGCAGCCCGCGGGCGGCGTGCTGGGGAAGCCCGGCTGCCACGTGCCGCAGTGGGTGCAGGCGTAGCGGGTCAGTGACATGACGGAAACGCCTTCCCGTCCTGCGTCGCCTGCGTGAGCAGCCCCACCAGCCGCACGTCGCGCTCCGGCGCGAAGGGCTGCGGACGGCCCTCCAGCACGCACGTGGAGAAGGCCTCCACCTGGTTGAGGAAGGGGCTGCGGTCCTCCTCCGGCGACAGGAAGAGCAGCGTCTCCTCGCCCGTCCTCGCGTCGGTGAGGGACAGGGAGCCGCCGGGCGTCTGGCCCATCGTCTTGTACGCCAGCGCGCGGGCCTTGGTGCCGATGAGCTCCAGCGTGCGCCGGGGGTACGCGTCCGGGCAGTTGTAGGCCACCTGCAGCAGGCCCAGCGTGCCGCTCTTGAACTGGCCCATCAGCACCGCGCCGTCGTCCACGGCGTAGTCGTGCACGCGCCGCTGCGTCATCGCGGTGAGCGACGCCCACTCGTCGCCCAGCAGCACCTCCAGCAGGTCCAGGCCGTGCGGCGCCAGGTCGATCATCGCGCCGCCGCCGGCCTGCTCGGGGTCGATGCGCCAGTTGTCCTTCGTCCAGTCCGCGGGCAGCCAGCAGGCGTAGTGGATGCGCGCCTGGGTGACGGTGCCCAGCGCGCCCTCCTTCACCAGCGTGCGCAGCTTGCGGTGCGCCGCGTGGTGGCGCTGGTCGAACGCGGTGGCGTAGTGCACGCCCGCGCGCTGGCACGCGGACACCATGCGCAGGCCGTCACGCGGGGTCACGGCCATGGGCTTCTCACACAGCACGTGCTTGCCCGCCGCCGCGCACGCCTCCGTCATCGCCGCGTGCAGGTGGTTGGGCGTGGCGATGTAGACGGCCTCCACGTCCTTGTCCGCCAGCACCGACCCCAGGGACGTGTACCGGGCGACGTCGTCCGCGGGGATGCGCAGCAGCGCCTCCGCGTTCGCGTCGCACAGCGCCACCAGCCGCGCGTTGCCCGCGCCCTGGAGCGCCGGGATGACGTAGTCCCGCGCCACCCAGCCACACCCCACCACCGCCCAGCCCAGCCTGCGGGCCTTCGGCTTCGCCTCGAACATGGTCATCGCCTCTGCTTCGGAAGATTCAGGGGAAGGTTCAGGAGTCCGTGGCCCGCTCAGGGCCACACCCCGGCGTCACGCAGCACGCCGTTGCCGAACGTCTGGAGGGGACCGGGGTGGATGAGCTCCAGGTCCTCCAGGGCCTGGCGCAGGGTGAAGCCCGCGGCTCGCGCGTGGGCCTCCAGCTCCAGCACCCGGTCCAGCGCGTCCGACGCGTTGAACGCGCGCGCCTCCGCCGAGTCCACGTTGCCGGTGAGCGCCAGCGCCTGCCGCACGACGCCGGCCAGCCGCTCCGGCAGCGTGGCCAGGGCCGCGTCCGTGAGGCGCTTCATGACGGGCTCCAGCAGGTCGCCCAGCAGGGCCTCGCCGCCGTAGCCCGCGTCCGGGAGCGCCGCGTTGAACAGGTGGTGCGAAAGCCCCGCCACGAAGGGCAGGGCGGGGGAGGCACCGAAGCACGGCGCCACCAGCACCGCGCCCACCGCCACCGCGTAGCAGTGGTCCGCGTGGCTCTCTTGCGGAGAGACCATGATGCGCGGCCGGCCGGGGTACGTGGCCCCGGCGCGGGGTTGATGCACCAGCCGCTCCACGAACCGGGGCGGCGGCGCGTGACACGCCTCCTCCGGCGTCTGCACGAGCGCCACGGACAGCCGCTCGCGCAGGCGTGGATCCATGGGCCGGGAGCCCGCGTCCAGCCCCCGGCCCAGCACCCGCATCGCCTCCTGCGGGGACAGCCCCGCCCGCTGGAGGACGTCCATGTCCAGGCCGCCCAGCCGCACCGCCGCCACCGCGCGCGCCGTCTCCTGCAGCGCGACGATGCGCGGGTCCATGCCGGACGCCAGGGCCGCCCACGCGCGACGGAAGCCGTGCGCCGCCAGGCCGTCCGGGTGGTCCGGGGTGCGGATGCGTTTGAGGTCCATCAGCTCCGAGAGGAGCGGGCGGAGCTCCGCCAGACGGCCGGTGGCCGTGGTTTCGCGCGCGGGTGCGTTCATGGCATCAGCCCCTGATGCGTTCCGGGGTGCGCTCCGTCTGCTGCACGCGGCCCTTGGCCAGCCACGCCATCAGGCGGCGCTGCTGCTCCGGCATGGCGTGCTCCACGCTCTGGCCGTCCTGCGACATGGGGGCCTTGAAGAAGCAGCCCAGCGCGTCGATGACGCCGCCTTCCCCCCGGCGCTTGGCCAGGTCCAGCGTGCGCGCCAGCTCCACGACGAGCGGCGCGGCGAGGATGGAGTCCTTGCAGAGGAAGTTGAGCTTCAACTGCATGGGCTGCCCCAGGAAGCCCGTCACGTCGATGTTGTCCCAGGCCTCCTTGTTGTCCCCGCGCGGGCGGTAGTACTGGATGGAGACGACGTGGTCCGTGACCTTGTAGCCAAGGATGCTGTCCAGCGCGGCGCCCTTGGTGGCGAGCTTGTTCTGGTTGGAGGCCGGGTCGTTGAGGGCCTCACCGTCGCGGTTGCCCAGGATGTTGGTGGAGTACCAGCCCTCCACGTGCAGCGCGCGGTCGCGCAGCGCGGGGGCGAGCACCGTCTTGAGCAGCGTCTGCCCCGTCTTGCCGTCCTTGCCCGCGATGGGGGCGCCGGTGCGCTGGGCCAGCATGCGCAGCGCGGGCACGTCCGCGGCGACGCTGGGCGTGAAGTTGGCGAACGGGATGCCGTCCACGATGGCCGCGTACGCGTAGAGCATCGCGGGGCCGATGTCCGGGTCGTTCGCGTCCAGGGCCTTCTCGAAGGCCTCCGGCGTGGCGAACTCCGGGCGGGTGAGGTCCACGCTCTTCTCCGTGGAGGCCAGGTTCACCACCACCACGCGGTCCAGCTTCTCGTGCTCCTTGAAGCGGATGAGGTCCTCGCGGATGGCCTGCACCTGCTCGCGCAGCGTGCGCGCCTTCTTCGCCGCGGTGCCGACGACGTTCTTGCAGAACTTCGCGTTGGAGGCCGCGGGCCAGGGCCGCATGCGCCCCAGCGTGGGCGCCACCGCCTCCAGTTGCGCCTCCGTCAGCACCGCGTGGTTGCGCGCCGCGTGCGCGAGGTCGTCCTCGAACAGGTCCCAGCCGCCGAACGTCAGCGCGCCGTAGTCCACCAGCCCCATGCCCTTCACGTCCGCCAGCGGCAGGCCGCGCGTGTCCACCCGCCCCCGGCGCAGCAGCTCCATGCCCGCCACCGCCGTCGTCGCCACCGCGCCGCCCAATCCCACCACCGCCACGCCCAGCCGCTCGTTGCCCGCCATGTGTGAAGCCCCTCCCCAACCGTGGATCCCCGTGCCCTCGCGGCGACACGTTGGAGGCCCCCCGGGGTGGCAGGAGCCTCGTGGCTGGGGGCGCCTGCTGCGCCCACACGCCGCGAGAGTTTCGGGAAAGTCCGCACTCCCCAGGGGCTTTCAACTCAGCCTCCGGGTGGTGGGGAGTGTCGGCTGGTGGAGGGCGGCCTCAGACGTGCCGCAGCTTCCACCCGCCGCGCCGGAAGAGGGCGGCGCTGGCCAGGCCGAGCGCGCCGTAGGTGACGGCGATGGCGATGAACGCGCCGGACGGGCCCAGGCCCAGCGGATGGGACAGCACCCACGCGAGCGGCAGCTGGAGGCCCCAGGAGAACAGGGCGTTCACCACGGTGGGGGTGGTGGTGTCCCCGGCGCCGTTGAAGGCGTGGGGCAGCACGGTGACGAAGGCGTAGAGGGCCAGGCTGCAGCTCACGATGCGCAGGCAGTGCGCGGCGTGCTGGGCCACCTCCGGCTCGGTGGTGAAGCGGTGGATGAGGGGCTCCGCGAAGAAGAGGAAGCCCACCGCCACCACGCCCAGGAACGCGAGCGTGTAGAAGCTGGCGCGCCACGCGGCCCGCTCCGCGCGGTCGGTGTCACCCGCGCCCAGGCTCTGGCCCACCAGCGTGCCCGCCGCGTGGGACAGGCCCCACGACGGCTGCTGCACGAAGAGCAGGATGCGCATGGCCAGCGTGTAGCCCGCGAGCGCGGTGCTGCCGAACGTGGCGACGATGCGCATCAGCACCAGCCAGCTGGACATGCCCAGCAGCGACTGGAGCGTGGCGCCTCCGGAGAGCTTGAGCAGCGAGCGCAGCGTGTCCGGCTCCACGCGCAGGTGGCGGCGGCGCAACTCCAGACGGCCGCTGCCCTTGAGCAGGCGGTACACCTGATACACCACGCCGGTGGAGCGGCCCACGGTGGTGGCCAGCGCGGCGCCGGTGACGCCCATGGCGGGCACGGGGCCCAGGCCGAAGATGAACAGCGGCGCGAGCACGATGTTCACGGAGTTGGCCAGCCACAGCGCGCGCATGGACGTGGCCGCGTCCCCCGCGCCGCGCAGGACGGCGCTGATGAGGAACAGCAGCATGATGATGGGGAAGCCGCCCAGCATCAGCCGCGTGTAGCCCGCGCCGTGCTCCACCACGCCGGGCGCGGCGCCCAGCGCCACGAGCAGCGGCCGCGCGAAGAGGGCCCCGGCGAGCGCCAGCGGCACGGACAGCGCGAGCCCCAGGCCCAGCGTCTGCACGGCGGCGCTCGAGGCGCGCTCCGGGTCCTTCTGCCCGATGCGCCGGGCGATGAGCGCGGTGGCGCCGATGGACAGGCCCAGCGGCACGGTCTGGAAGAGCGTGAGCACGGACTCCGTGAGGCCCACGGTGGCGATGGCGTCCGCGCCCAGGCGCGACACGAAGAGCACGTCCACCAGGGCGAAGATGGACTCCATCACCATCTCCAGCACCATGGGCACGGAGAGCAGCAGGAAGGCGCGATCCACGGGCCCGGTGGCCAGGTCCTCGGTGGAGCCCTTCACCGCCAACCACAGGGAGGCGAGGAGGCCCCTGGCGCCCGTGGTGGAAGGGGAGGCGTCCGGGGAGAAGGATTCGGTAGGGGGTTGCGTCATGGATTGGGCGTTGCAACGAGACACCCTCCGCCTTTCATCCCTTGCGGTTCCCCGCCTGCCGGTGCGCGCGGCCGGGTAGATTCAGGGCATGGCTTCCGGTCCCCGCGTCCTCCTCGTCGCCGAGCGCTTCCCCCCTGACATCGGAGGGCTGGCCCGAAGCGGCGCGCGCACCGCGGGCTCGCTCGTGCGGCTGGGCGCACGCGTGGACGTGGTGGCGTGGACGCGCACGGCGCCGCCCGGGGCGCTGGAGACGGTGCCGGACGCAGGCGACGTGTCTCCGTTCGCGAAGGGCGTGACGCTGCACCGGCTGGGGTTGTTCGGCAGCGCGGACCTGTCCATGCAGCACACGCTCGATGTGCTCGGCCACCTGCACGCGCGGCGCAAGTACGACCTGGTGTGGGGGCACTACCTGTACCCGCCGGGCTTCCTCGCGGTGGTGTTCGCCCAGAGCGCGGGGCTGGCGTCCGTCATCAGCGCGCGCGGCAATGACGTGGATCAGCTGATGTTCCCGCCCGGCGACTTCGCCCGCCTGCTGTGGACGATCGGGCGAGCGGACGTGCTCACGGCCGCGTCCGCGGACCTGGGCCGGAAGATGGCGATGCTGCTGGGACGCGACCCGGGCGTGGAGGTCATCCCCAACGCGGTGGACACGGCGCTGTTCTCACCGGGCCCGTCGGACGCGGCCCTGCGCGAGCGCTTGGGCATCCTGCCGGGCGAGGCGGTGCTCGGCTTCTCCGGGGAGCTGCGCCACAAGAAGGGGCTGCCGTTCCTGCTGTCCGCGCTCACGGAGGTGCGGCGCGTGCGGCCCGCGTGCCTGCTGGTGATTGGCGAGGTGCGCGCCCGCGACGCGGAGCACCTGGTGGCCTACCGCGCGGAGCATCCGGAGGACGCGGCCCGAATCATCATCTCCGGCGCGCTGGAGTCCCCGGAGCTCATCGCGGAGCACCTGCGGCTGTGTGACGTGTACCTCCAGCCGTCCCTGTGGGAGGGCATGCCCAACGCGCTGCTGGAGGCGATGGCGTGCGCGCGGCCGGTCATCGCCAGCGACGCGGGCGGCATCCCGGAGGCGGTGGAGTCCGGGGTGAATGGCTTCATCGTGGAGAAGGCGCTGCTCAACCACCTGGGGCAGGCGTGCCTGGACGTGCTGGGCATGCCCGAGGCGAAGCGCGCGGCGCTGGGGGCGGCGGCGCGGGCGCGAATCGAGGCGGGCTTTCAGGCGGACGCGGAGGCCGCGGTGCTGTCGCGCGTATTGGCTCGCGCGATCCCCAGGTCGTCCGCGTAGGCGTTCACCAGCGCCTCCTGCGCGCGGCCCCACGGGAAGTCGCGCTCGATGCGGGCGCGGGCGTTGGCGCTCAGCGAGGCGCCGAGGGCGGGGTTCGCGAGGAGGTCCTTCACGGCCTCCGCGATGGCCTTGGGCGAGCCGGGGCGGATGCGGAAGGCCTCGGTGGCCTCCGCGAGCGCGCGCACCACCGGCAGGTCGCTGACGACGACGGGCGTGCCGGTGGCCATGGCTTCGAGCAGCTTCAACGGGCAGCAGCCCTGCACGCAGTTGCGGTCGTTCACGGGCAGTGGCACGAGCACGACGTCGCAGGCGTGGTGCAGCCGGGCCAGCTCTTCCTGGGGCAGGGGCTCGAGGATTTCGACGGCGCCCTGGAGCACGAGGTCGCCGCAGCGGTCCAGGAGGGCGCGGCGCGCGTGCTTGCGCAGGGGACCCACGAGCGTGAGCGTCACCGGCAGGTCGCGGCGCAGGAGGCGGCAGGCCTCGATGGCGTGGTGCACGCCCTGCCACGCGGTCATGGTGCCGCTGTAGAGCATGCGCGGCGGACGCCCGGCTTCCGGGAAGCGTGGCGGGGCGTAGCGGAACACGTCCAGGTCCACGCCGTTGGGAATGACGCGCAGGCGCTTCGGATCCGCGCCTCGGGAGACCAGGTGCTCGGCGGTGACGGCGCTGGGGGTGACGAGCAGGTCCGCGGCCTGGAGGCAGGCCTCCTCCTGCGCGAGCAGCTTGCGCATCAGCTCCGCGTCGTCGGCGACGTCGGGGTGGTGGTACTTCAGCTCGATGGAGGGCAGGCCGTTGACCTCGTACACGAGCGCGTCCGTGAGGGCGGCCTTGCGGCGGGCGATGGGGTAGCCCTCGAAGATGGAGCGGACGTGGACGACCTTCGCGCGCGGCCGGCCCCGCCACCACGCCCCCAGGTGCGAGCGGAACGTCAGCGCCTGGGAGATGAGGTCTTTCCCGCGGGCACCCAGCGGGTGGTAGGTGACGTGGGCCCCCAGGGCAGGCGGGGGAGCACCGGGCGCGTCGCCAATGGCCACCAGGTCCACCGGGCCGAACGCGGCGCCCAGGGCCTCCACGAAGGCGCGGATGTGCACGGCGGCGCCCTTGGGAGCGGGGAAGCGGTCGAAGGACGCGTAGACGATTCCGGATGAGCCCACGGCCCGGTGCTATCGCGACAGCGGTCCGGCGGCAAACGGGGAGGAGGAGCCGCTGCCCGCCCCCCTGCCGCTCGCTTCCGGAGGCGCGGTCCTAGCTTTCTCCCAGGTCTCTCAACCCACTGGAGTGCGCCATGGACGAACAGAAGCAGCCGCAGCAGCGCCCGTCCCTGATGTCGACGATCCTCACGCAGGGCAAACGCATCCTCAAGAAGGAGGCGGAGCTCGCCCGGAAGGACCTGAAGGAGGACGCGAAGAACACCGCGAAGAGTTCGCTGCTGCTCGGCGCGAGCCTGTGGATGGGGATGACGGGGGTGAGCGCGCTGATCATCGCGGCGGCCCTCGCGCTGCCGAAGCGGCCCGTCAAAGGCGCGCTCGTGATGGGCGGCGTGCTGGTGGGCGGCTCGCTGGGCATCGGCCTCACCGGGCTGCGGACCCTGCCTCACAAGCCCATGGGCCGCTCCCGCGACGGGCTCCAGACGATTGCCTCCACCGTCGGGGAGCAGCTCCCGCACTGAGCCGCTCAAGGCGCCGCGCGTCCGCCGATCGCAGGGAAGCGCGCGTAGGTCCGCCGCAGGACGTCGAGGTGGGCCGGGTCGTCCAGGTCGAGCGGTGCGTCCGTGAGCCGGACGAGCCAGCCTCCAAAGGCCGTCTGGCGCGAACGGGTCAGCAGCTCCGCGTCGCGCGAGGGATCCGGGAACCCGAGCCGCTGCACGGTGGCGGCGGACCAGTAGTTCACCCAGCCCAGGTGATGGGGCACGACGGGCGTGGGCGTCATCTCCAGCGGTTCGAGCACCGGCAGCCCCCGGGGTGGTTCGGGTGCGTCCTGCCAGTGACGGCGCACCTGCCGGGACAGCTCCACGACGGTGCGCGAGGTGAGCACCCGTCCCCACCAGGCCCGCGAGCTTTCGGCCATGGCCTCCAACAGCCGCCCCGCCATCGCGATGCCGCGCGTGTCCAGCGGCAGCTCCAGGTGGAGCTCGAACAGCGGCTCGTTCCCGGGAGACAGGTGCCCGGCCCGCTCCCAGCCGCTCAGGGTCACGAGGTGGTCTTCGTCCCCGTTGCAGAGCGCGGGCAGCTCGCCGTCCTCGGCGGCCTCGTCCAGCCACGCGTCCCGCTGGGACAACGGCTGGATTCCCTCTGCTTCAGAGCGGGTCCAGTCCAGATGCAGCCCTGGGAGCGCGTGCTCCAGGGCGTGGATGACGGCGCGCATCCGCCGGGAGTCACCGTCGAGGTCGGGGGCGTGGACGAGCAGGAGCAGGGAGGATTCAGGCAGGATGGCCGGCATGCTCATGAGCTCCGTGGTGATGGTGGCGCTGCTCACGGCCGCGCCCGCTCCCAAGTCCCAGTCTCTCACGTGGAAGGTCACTGGCTCCGACGTCACGTTCGAGATGTCCTCCAAGGACCTGCGCGCCCTGCGCGGCGGCAAGGAGGTCTTCGGCCTCCAGTCGCGCAAGAAGGACTTCCTGGCCAGCATCACGGAGGGCGTGGACGCCTCGCAGGACACGTCCGACTGGGAGGCCGCGCAGTCCTTCACCGTGCTGTCCGTCGTGGGCCCGTACGTGAGCTACGAGGACTCCAACGGTGGCTACACCGGAGGCGCGCACCCGTACGCGAGCCGCATCTACGTCACCCGGGACGTGACCAAGGGCAAGGACGCCTTCAACCTGCTGGACGTGTTCCCGGAGAAGGACGTCCTCAAGGCCCTCAAGGCGGACGGCTACGTGCGCAAGTACATCGGCGACGACCCCAAGGCCTTCGAGGACGCGAAGACCGTGGAGGCGCTGCTCCAGAGCCTGCAGGCTGGCGAGGACTGCGTGGGCTTCGAGTACGGCCTGGACAACGTGAAGCGCTCGGTCGCGTTCCACCATGTCGAAGGGGACAAGGTCGCGGTGCGCATCTCGTTCGGCTACGCGGCGGAGATGTGCCGCGGGAACATGTACGTGGTGGGCCTGCTGCTGCCCATCCCCGCGTCCCTGAAGCCCGTCCTGGAGCGCGCGAGCACGCGCCAGGAGGGCTTCCTCATGAAGGACGCCAAGGCCGTCAAGGCGCCCTCCGTGAACTTCACGTGGGAGGGCGCGAAGCCGGCGAAGCCCTGATCAGGCCGGCTTCTCGACGTGGCCGTCCGCGTGCCGCGCGAAGCGGCCTTCCTCGCGCGGGTGCACCGGGTCATGGCTGGGCCAGGGCCAGCCGCCGAAGCCCGTGCGCTGGTAGTCCGCGAAGGCCTGCTGGATCTCCTGCCGCGAGTTCATCACGAACGGGCCGTACTGCACGACCGGCTCGCCGATGGGCTTGCCCTGGAGCAGCAGCAGCTCCGCCGTCTCCGGGCCGTTCTCCAGCACCACGTCCACGTCCGCGCGCAGCTCGATGGCGTTGCGCACCGGCACCGTCTTGCCACCCACGCTCAGCCGCGAGCCCAGGAAGAAGTAGAGCATCCGGTTGGTGCCGCGCGACGCCGCGGGCAGCGTCCAGCGCGCGCCCGGCTCCATCTTCAGTGTCCAGATGGCCACGTCCGCGTCCGGGTTCGCGGCCCAGGACTTGGGAGGCGGAGGCGGCGCCTTCACGTCCCGCAGGTTGCCCGCCACCACGGTGATGTTCGTGGTGCGGCCCGCGTCGTCCTTCGCCTCGTGGCGCGGGATGACGTGGTCCCACAGCATGGAGAAGTGCGCCTGCACCATCTTGTTGGCGCGCGGCAGGTTGAGCCAGATTTGAAACAGCTCGATGTGGTTGCCCTGGTCCTGCTTGAGCAGCGGGAACATCTCCGAGTGGTTGATGCCGCCGCCCGCGGTGAGCCACTGCACGTCGCCGCCGCCAAAGCGCGCCGCCGCGCCCAGCGAGTCCGAGTGGTCCAGCAGCCCGTTGCGCACGATGGTGACCGTCTCGAAGCCCCGGTGCGGGTGCTGCGGGAAGCCCGGCACGACGGTGCCGTGGTACATGTTCCAGCCGTCCCGCCCCGCGAAGTCCTGGCCGATGTCCCGGCCCGCGAGCGACGCCTTCGGTCCCAGCTGCTCGTTGCCCTGGGGGTAGCGGTCGTCGTGGTGCACGCAGAAGAGGAATGGATCCGGCGTCCGCCACGGGGTGGGTGACGGCCCGAGCGGATCCACGCGGACCACGGCTTCCGGTTGCTGCGTCTGCTGCTGACTCATCTTCGACTCCTCTGCCTTTCCCGAACCGCGCGAGCATCCCGCGGTAGCAGTAGTGATGCCCGCCGCCGCGATGAGTTTCAGCGCCGCTCTCCGGCTCACTTCGTCCACGGTCCACCTCGCGCCCGATGCCGTTGGGGCCGCTCCATCCTACCTGACAGCCCGAGCATCCTGGCGCCCGGCCTGCCTGCACGGCCGGCGGCGGGCCTCTGCTAAGAAGGTCCGCATGCCCCTGCATGAGCTCCGTCAGGCGCCGGTGGGCCGGGTGCTGCGCCTCCTGGACACGTTCCAGAGGCGCGCGCGCCGGCAGGTGTACTGGGACGTGGGGCGCTGGATTTCGCTCGTCGTCTCGGGGCTCATCCTGATGTGCGGGGTGCTGTGCCTCGTCTACCCGGAGCCCGTGCCGCAGATCGCCGGGTTCATGGCGTTCTGGATGGGCTGCGGGCTGGCCATGTACCGGTTCTCCCTGCGCCTCATGCGGGAGGACCGCCTCGTGGTCATCGAGGAGCGCACCCGCCGCCCGGAGCTGCTGGCCGTGCTCCTGCGGCGGCTCCAGCGCGACCTTCCGGCGGAAGGGACCGTGAGCCTGAAGCTGCGCCCGGAGCCCATCTCCACCGGGCCCGGCTCCCGCGAGGGACCGAAGTCCTCGGCGGGCGACGGCACGGCCTGGACCAAGTTCGATCCGTGGCTCGTGCTGGAGACGCGGCTGGCGGACGGTGCGCACCTGCGCCTGGGCCTGGTGGAGAAGCGGCGGTGCCGGGTCCGCGAGCGGCCGACGCCCACGAAGCCGACGCGCACGAAGCTCCAGTACCGGGACGTGCTGCACGTGGACGTGCGGCTGCGGGTGAAGGCCCGCCGGCACCCGGAGCTCGCGGCCCTGACGGAGGCGGAGGCCCGCAGGTGCGTGCGCCTGCCCGACGGCGTGACCTTCCGCCGGCTGCGGGTGTCCGCGGACCAGCTCCGGCTCCAGGTCCGGGTGGACCGGCGCTGGTGCGCGCGCTTCCCCCGGGGCATGTCCCCCCACTCGGACGGGAAGCTCGCTCCCGACGAGGCGGCCTTCTGGCGCGCGCGGATGGACCGCATCGACGCGTCCCGCCTGGTCACGGGCCTGCTGCTGAGCCTCTACCAGATGCTCCACGTCGCCCGGTTTCCGCTGCCCCCGGCCGCGCCTCCGCCCCCCGGGCCCGGCCGCGCGCCTGTCGCGAAGCCGGAGCGGGGTCGCAAGAAGCGGCGCGGCCGCAGGGCGGTTTGACCGCTGTTCGCGTGGACTCCTACGCTCGCGCGCGGGTCCGCCCGACGGGCGTCGCAGGGAGTCCACCGCCTTGGCGGTCAACGTCAGCCGTTTCCACACGTTCTTCCTCTACCAAGCCCGCGCTCCGGTGCCGGACTTGCTGGAGGACCTGGAGGTCCTGGCCGGACTGGACGCCCGAGCGGAGAGCCAGCGCCGCGCGATGGAGTGGGGCGGGTGGTCCACCGTGATTCCCGGCGGGGTGATGGCCCTGCTGTCCTACGGCGCGTGGGCGGGCGCGGAGAACGCCGAGGAGCAGTTCTCCGAGGCGGGGTATCAGCTCGTGCAGGTGACGGCCGCGGTGGGCGCGGTGCTGCTCGTCGTGGGACTCGGCCTGTTCTTCTGGCGGTACCTGCTCAAGCGGCGCGACCTGGACAACCGCCGCTACGGGCTGGCCCAGGTGCTGCTCCAGCGCCTCCAGGTGGACCTGGGGCCTGACGCGCCGGTGCACCTCAAGCTGGACCTGAATCCGCCCGACCTGCTCGACAAGCGCGTGAGGCAGGACATGGTGGGCTGGTGGAACACGGGCTTCTTCGTCGACCCGTGGTTCCTGCTGGAAACCCGGCTGGCGGACGGCACCTTCCTGCGGATCCGCATGGTGGAGCACCTCCAGAAGCGCGAGCGCTCCAAGACGAGCGCCAGCGGCAAGACGCGCACGAAGACCAAGCGCAAGGGCTTCGCGCGGCTGGAGGTGTCCGTGCGCGTGAAGCCGGAGCGCTACCCCGGCCTGGAGCGGCTCAAGGCCCGCGCCACCGACGCCGTGCGCCTGCCCCGGCGCGTGGAGCTGGAGCGGGTGCGCGTCGCCGGGGACCGGATGTCGCTGCGAGCCCGGCTGTCCGACGAGTGGGTGGCGCGGCCCCAGAAGGTCGCGGGCGATCCAGAGGCGCCCGCCTTCTGGAAGCAGGCGCTGGAGAAGGACGACGCGTCCCGCACCGCGACGATGATGCTCCTGAGCCTCTACCAGGTGCTGGGCTATGCCCGGCGGCGCGCGAAGCTGCGGGCGGCACGCGGACGCCGCCAGTCGGTTTGACCTGCCCGGGGGCGACTCCTACGCTCCCGCGCGGCTGCTCCCGCTGACCGTTGACCAAGGCTCCCCACCGTGGCGCTCGACCCCTCCGAATTCCAGAAGACGTACGTCTACGAAACCCGCGGCCCGGTGGTGGACGTGCTGGCGGACCTGAAGGCGCTGGCGGAGCTGGACGCGCGCGCGGAGCAGAAGCGGCGCAGGCTGTGGATCGCCGCCTGGAGCTGCCTGGCCCTCAGCGTCGTGTTCATCTTGCCGCCGTTCCTGATTCCGCTGGCCTTCGCGAGCTTCGCGACGGGCATCGCCCTCTTCATCATCCGGGCGCGCGCGGGCCGCACGGACCTGGACAACCGGCGCTACGGCCTGCTGGCGACGTTGCTCCAGCGCTTCCAGGTGGACCTGGACGTGAACGCGCCGGTGGACGTGAAGCTGGACCTGGGGCCGCGCGACGATGCGCGCAAGTCCGTGGGCAAGACCAAGAAGGGCCGGTGGGAGTGCGAGAACTTCACCGACGCGTGGCTGTCCCTGCACGGCCGCTTCGCGGACGGCACGCACCTGCACCTGTCCGCCGTGGACCACCTGCAGAAGCGCAAGCGCTACGGCCGCAGCAGCAGTGGCAAGACGAAGCTGAAGACGAAGCGCAAGGGCAAGACGCTGCTCCAGGTGGGGCTGCGCGTGAAGCCGGAGCGCTTCCCCGGGCTGGCGGCCCTGCGCGCGAACGCGAAGCAGGCCGCGCGGCTTCCCCCGGGCGTGGTGCTGTCGCGGCTGGACGTGGCGGAGGACCGCCTGTCGATGCGCGCCGTGCTGGACCAGGAGTGGAGCGTCGTGACGACGAAGCCCGCTCCGCCGCCCGGCAAGGCGCCCAAGGCGCTGACGCCTCCCGCGCCCCAGGACGCGGCGCGCGCCGCGACGATGATGCTCCTGAGCCTCTACCAGGTGCTGGGCACCACGCGCCGGCGCAACGCCCCGCCGGGCCGCCAGCAGCCGGTTTGACCCGTCAGAAGGTTTCCCCTCCCGTGCCGCTCGACCTCGAAGCCTTCCAGAAGACCCAGCACTACCAGGTGCGCGCGACCGTGGCGGAGGTGCTGGAGGACCTGCGGAGCATGGAGGCGCCGCCGCCCAAGCCCCCGCTGAACGCGTTCCAGATGGGCGCGCGCGTGGGGACGGGGCTCATCATTGCCGGCGTGCTGGGCCTGGGGGTTTTTGGCTTCGTGCTGGACGGGTCCCACGCCGGGCTCATCCTCCTGTGCATCGGGATGATCCTCGGCGGCTTCGTGACGCTCGTGGTGTCCAAGGTGTTTGGGATGGACCTGGAGCTGAAGGCGGGAGGGCCGCGTTGGGTGGAACCCCAGATGGCGCAGCGCCGCCGGCTCGTGGCCACGCTGCTCGAGCGCTTCCAGGTGGACCTGGATGCGAAGGCGCCCGTGGACGTGAAGCTGGACCTGACGTCCGCCGTGGAAGGGCACAAGCGCGTCCACCTGGAGAACCAGGGGCCCCGGACCCGCCAGGACTTCGTCGACCCGTGGCTGTCCCTGCAGGGCCGGTTCGCGGACGGCACGCACCTGCACCTGACCGTGGTGGATCAGGTGCGCACGCTCCAACGCTCGAAGGTCAGCGCGAGCGGCAAGTTGAAGACCAAGGCCCGGCGCGACGGGGTCAGCCTGCTGCAGGTGGCGCTGCGCGTGAAGCCGGAGCGTCACCCCGGGCTCCTGGCCCAGGAGGCGCGTGCACGGGACGCCGTGCGGCTGCCCCCCGGCGCCCGGCTGAAGCGGGTGCGCGTGGCCGAGGACCGGGTGGAGCTGCGCGTCCTGCTGGACGAGGACTGGGTGGCCCATGCCCGGAAAGCAGAGGCGGAGAAGCCGGATGCGTCGCGCACCGCGACGATGATGCTCTTGAGCCTCTACCAGGTGCTGGGCGCCGCGCGGCAGCAGGGCCCGGCGCAGGGGCGCCAACAGGCGGTTTGACCTGTCAGGAGGCGCCTCCTACGCTCGGCCAACAAGGTTTTCCTCCCGTGCCGCTCGACCGCGAAGCCCCCCAGAAGACCCGCGTCTACACGAAGCGCGCGCCCGTGGCGGAGGTGCTGGGGGACCTGCGCGCCATGGATCCGCGGCCCCCGCCCGCCCCGGAAGCACAGCCCGGCCCCGACCCCGAGCAGCAGGCGCGCAAAGCCAGGCGCCTCGGGCTGGGGCTGCTCCTCGCCGCCGTGGTGTCTTTCGTCATCCTCCGGCTGCTGCCCTCGGAGCAGGAAGGACTGTCCGTCCTGTTCGGCTTCGTGTGTTTCCTGACGCTGTTTGGCGGCTTCATGGTGCTCATCGTGTCCTTCACGGGCGGGGTCGGGCCATTGATGGAGACGTCGCGGTTCATGGAGGAGCGGTTCCTGGCGCCGTACAAGGAGCAGCGCCGCCTGCTGCTGGCCACGCTGCTCCAGCGCTTCCAGGTGGACCTGGACGCGAAGGCGCCCGTGGACGTGACGCTGGACCTGACGTCCCCCCTGGCGCAGGGCAATCGCGTCCACCATGGGAAGCACGGCACGGGGACCCGCGAGGACTTCGTCCAGCCGTGGCTGTCCTTGCGGGGCCCGTTCGCGGACGGCACGGAGCTGCGCCTGTCCGTGGTGGATCAGGTGCGGATCCTCCGCCGCACGAAGACCACCGCGCTCAAGTCGAAGACCAAGCAGAAGCGGAGCGGGGGCAGCCTGATGACGGTGGCGCTGCGTGTGAAGCCGGAGCGCTACCCGGGGCTCGCGGCCATGGAAGCCCACGCGCTGGGCGCCGTGCGGCTGCCCCCCGGTGCCAGGCTGAAGCGGGTGCGCGTGGCCGAGGACCGGGTGGAACTGCGCGTCCTGCTGGACGAGGACTGGGTGGCCCAGGCCCCCAGGGCCCCGTCCAAGGTGCCGCCAGACGAGGCCGAGCCGGCAGACGAGGCCGAGCCGGACGCGTCGCGCACCGTGACGATGATGCTCTTGAGCCTGTACCAGGTGCTCAACCACTCCAGCTCCCGGGGTCAGCCCGGGAACGTGAGGTCCACGTCGTGAAGCTTCGTGTCCTGTTCCTCGTGGGCCTCGGTGTGCTCGGGGCCTCGGCCTGCTCTCAAGGCGGTGCCCCTGCCTCCGGCGCGCAGCCCACGCAGGCGACGCCCGTTGCCGCCTCCGCAGCCGCCGCCGAGCCGAAGGAGGCCGGCGCCAAGCTCAAGTTCAAGGACGGCGACGACCGCGAGCGCTTCTCGCTCAAGCCCAAGGACGACGGCGCGAAGCTCGTCGACGGCGAGGACCAGGAGCTGGCCCGCTACAAGTGGAAGGGCGGCGAGCTCAAGGTGTCCGGTCCGGACGACGCGGTGCTGGCCTACGTCACCGGCGGCCCGGATGCGTTCCAGGTGAAGGACGCCGCGCGCTCGGCCGTGCGCTACACGCTCGCGCGCGAGGGCGCCGGGTGGAAGCTCACGGACGCGCAGGGCGCTGTGCTCTACACCGTGGCCTCCGATGGTGGCGGCGCGTCCGTGAAGGGCGCGTCCGGCGCGGAGGAGGTCCACGTGAAGGTGCGCGACGGCAAGCTGTCCCTGCGCGACCCGTCCGGCAAGACGGTGCTCGCCACCAAGCAGCCCGTGTCCCCGGAAGCCGCCGCGTGCCTGGGCTTCTCCTCGCTGGACCTGCCCGTGCGCATGGCCCTGCTCTTCCGCCTCCAGTCTCCCGCGGGCGCCGCGTCGCCCTGAGCCTTCCAAGCCATGTCCCCTTCCTTCGCGTCCGCCGAGCAGTGTCTGGAGACCTCCGGCTTCCTCTTCTCCCACCCCTGTGAGCGCGGGGCGTCCATGCAGTGCATGCGCTGCCAGAAGCCCATCTGCGCGCTGCACCTGCGCACGCTCGACGGCGGGGAGGCGGTCTGCGTGTCGTGCGCGCGCACCGCCGACAACGGCGACGAGAACCGCAACCCGGACGACACCAGCCCCGACGAGGACGACCCCAGCTACTACTACGAGGACTACGGCTACTACGGCCGCGACGCGTGGCGGGGCTCCGGCGGGTCGTCGTCCTCCAGCACCCACGACCGCGACGACTTCACCGAGGCCGACGGCGAGAGCGTGCGGCGCGAGGACGACGCCTCCTTCGAGGAGGACCTGGGCGGTAGCTGAGCGTGGCCGGGCGACGTCAGCACTGGCGCCTTTATGCGCTCGGCGGCGGCCTGGGCCACCTGACGCGCGCGGCGGCCCTGGCCCGCGCGGCGGTGGCGCGGGGCCACCGGGTGGAGGTCCTCACCAACAGCCCGTTCGCCCCTGGCCTGCCGCTGGAGTCCTGGCTGGGGCCCGGCGCCACCGTGCACCGCGTGGACGCGGGGCAGGACAAGGCCGCCACCGTGGCGGCGGTGGGCGCGTGGCTCGCGGAAGCCACGCCCGACGTGCTGGTGGTGGACACCTTTCCGCGCGGGCTCGCCGGTGAGCTGGTGGCGCTGCTGCCCACGGTGCGTGCGCCGCGCGTGCTGGTGCACCGCGACCTGAACCCCGTCTACGTGGAGCGCTTCGACGTGGCCCGCGCCGTGGACGCGTTCGACCTGCTCGTCGTGCCCGGAGAGGACGCGCCCTTCGCGCACCACCCGCGCGCGGTGCGCACGGCGCCGTGGCTGCTGCTGGACGCGGACGCGCTGCTGCCCCGGGAAGAGGCCCGGCGGCGGCTGGGCCTGGAGGATGGCGACGCGCGGCCCGTGGTGGCGGTGATGGGCTGCGGCCGTCCGGAGGAGGTGGCGGAGGCCGGGGCGACGGCGGATCGCCTGCGCGCATCGCTGGGGGAACAGGCGGCGGTGCGGTGGCTCGTTCCCTCGGCCCACGTGGCGGGGCTGGCCGTCTGGCCGGCGCTCGCGGTGCTGCGGGGCGTGGACGTGCTGGTGGGGGCGGGCGGCTACAACACCGTGCAGGAGGCCCGGGCCACCGGGACGCCGCTGGTGGCCTGGGCGCGTCCCCGGCTCTACGACCGGCAGGCCCTGCGGCTGAAGGAGGCGGAGCGGGTGGGGGACGCCGAGGAGCTGGAGGCGAAGGTCGCGTCCCTGCTCCAGACCCGGCTCCAGGAAGGGCCCCTCGCGCGGCCCGCTTCCTGGATCAACGGCGTCCACGCGGCGGTGGAGGCCATCGAGCGCGTGGCGCGCTAGTGCTTGAAGCCCTGGTGGCCGGCGACCGGCTCGATGCCGTGGGCCATGATGAAGTGGTACAGCACCTGCGGGTCCTCCTTGGGGCCGCCCATCAGCTCCGCCAGGAAGTGCCCCGCCTGCGGATCCGCGTCCGGATCCGGGGAGATGGTCACCTCGGAGATTTCACGGCCCACCATCACCATCTCGCCCACCAGCGACTTGCCCTTGATGAGCTGGAGGACGTGCTGGCGCTCCTCCTCCATCAGCATCCAGTGGAAGTCGTCATGGTCGAACAACGTCATGTCGGGGGAGCCACAGCGCAGGATGCAGTTGGTGTGCTCCTGGAGCCAGCGCCAGAAGGCGTCGAAGTTCAGCGTGCGGGCCGGTGGTGCGAGCAGATCCATCGGGTGACCTCATCAAAGCAAGGGGGGCGCCCAAAGACGGGGGAGGGGCGCGTCGAGCCACGTGTCCGTGCTGACTAGCATGGCCGGGCCTCGGTGGGCCGGCTCCTTTTGAGGGCCACGTCAGGCATGGGCATGCCCGCAACCCGGGTGCGAATCCACGATATCGGACGCTTGTTGCTTTCCTCAGGAAGAGAGCGGCGACCAGAGGGGTTGGCGAGGGTCCGGAGGGAGGATGCCCGAACATGACCAGGCACGTTGGCTGGAGGCCCGCACAGGAGGCGCGATGAGCCTGCGCGCCTTCTTCTCCACCGTGGTGGGTGGGTTGGTGTTGCTCACCGTGGTGGCCGCCACCCTGCTGGTGGTGCTGACCACCGCCCTGGAGCGGATGGCTTCCACGCTGAGTGAATCCGTGGAGGGCGTCCGGCAGGCCGAGGAGCTGGAGGTGGATCTGCTCGTCCACTCGCGGATGGTGGCGCTGCCGGGGTCGCCCATCCTCGCGGACCCGTCGCGCGGGCGCTCGCCGCCGCAGATTGAATCCGACCTGCGCCGCCAGATGGTGGAGATGCACGCCACCGCCTCCACCCAGGAGGAGCGCTACATGGTGGCGGACGTGCAGACGCAGGTCTACGCCTACCTGCATGCCCAGCAGGCACCGCTGGGCGCGGGATTCTCCCAGGCCCAGCACGACGCGGCGGCGATGGCGTCGCTGGACGCGGCGCTGCGCTCACTGGAGCGGCTCATCCAGCTCAACGTGGACCAGGCGCAGGAGGCCCGCCAGAGCGCGACGTACTGGAGCGAGGTGGCCAACCTGCTGGGGCTGGTGCTGGGCCTGCTGCTGCTGACGACGCTGGGGCTGGTCATCTTCTGGCTGCGGCGCTTCGCGCTGCGGCCGGTGACGGCGCTGCGGCACGCGATGGCTGGCTTTGGCCGGGGCGGGCGGCACCTGCGCGCGCCCGAGCAGGGCCCGCTGGAGATCCGCGACATGGCCCACACCTTCAACGAGATGGCGGACAGCCTCACCCACCAGCAGGAGCAGCAGCTGGCGTTCCTGGCCGGCGTGGCGCACGACCTGCGCAACCCCCTGTCCGCGCTGAAGCTGTCCACGGCGCTGACCGGCCGCGGTGAGGTGACGCCGGAGCGGATGCAGCGCACGCTGGCCCTGGTGCGCCGGCAGGTGGCGCGCCTGGACCAGATGGTGGGAGACCTGCTGGACGCGACCCGCATCGAGGCCGGCAAGCTGGAGCTCCAGCCGCAGGTGCGCGACACGCGCGAGCTGGCGCGCTCCGTGGTGGAGCTGTACCAGTCCGGCGACTCCGGGCACATGCTGGAGCTGGTGGTGCCGGACACCCCGGTGCTGGTGCGCGCGGACCCCGCCCGGCTGGAGCAGGTGCTCAACAACCTGGTGAGCAACGCGCTGAAGTATTCCCCCTCGGGCAGCCGCGTGGAGGTGTCCGTGCGCGGGGACGCCGAGCAGGTGGTGGTGGCCGTGGCGGACCAGGGCATCGGCATGTCGCCGGAGGACCTGAAGAACCTCTTCGTCCCGTTCCAGCGCGCGGGCAACGCGAAGCAGCGCGCCCCGGGCGTGGGGCTGGGGCTGTCGGTGTCGCGGCGGATCATCGAAGCGCACGGCGGCCGCATTGAAGTGGAGAGCCAGCCCGGCCAGGGCTCCGTGTTCCGCGTCCACCTGGCCCGGGTGTCCTCCTCCGCCGGCCCGCCGGAGCCGCCCGCTCCCTCCGACGACGAGGAGCCCGCCGGCGTGATGCACTGAGGGCGGAGGCAACCGTTGCCTGAAGCGTGCCCGGGTGACGCGAAGGGATGCGCCCGGGCAGGGCAGGGCGTACCTTGCGGCTCCATGTCAGGAGCCGTCTGGATGATGAAGCGTTCCCCACGGGCCGTGCCGCTGGCCGCCCTGCTGGTGCTGGCCGGGTGCGCGGGGCGCACCCAGACCGAGCCCCCCGTGTCCGCCGCCGAGCCCGTGCGCGAGACCCCGTCCTCCGTCGTGCGGTCCCCGGAAGGGGGCTTCAGCGTGACGTTCCCCGGCCCCGTCACCGAGGAGCGGCGCGTGCAGCCCACGGACGTGGGCGAGGTGACGCTGCACACGTTCATCGCCGCGCGCACGCAGGACGACACCGCCTACTACGTCTCCTATACGGACTTCCCGCCCACGGCCGTGGCGCAGGTGAGCCCGCGCGACGTGGTGGACCGCGCCAGCCAGGGCGCGCTGGAGGCCCTGGGCGCGACGGCCATCAGCGCGAAGCCGCTGCAGATGGAGGGCGGCTTCCCGGGCCAGGAGGTGGGGGGACTGTCCGGTCCGCGCCGCCTCCGCGGCCGCTTCTTCATGGTGGGCCCGCGCCTGTACCAGCAACTGCTGCTGCACCCGGAGGGGCGCGCGCCGCGGGACGCGGACCGCTTCTTCGACTCGTTCAAGCTGGACCCCGGTGTCGCGGGGCGGCTGTCACGCGGCGGCTGAGCGCTGCCGTCTTCAGTGCAGGGCGTGCACGAACCGGCGCACCCCGGCGAGCAGGGCGTCGCGGTCGAAGGGCTTGGAGAGCACCTCGCGGATGGCGGGGTGGCGCTCCTCGCTGGAGCTGATGGCCATGACGGGCACGTCCGCCAGGCGCGGCTGCCCGTGCAGGGCGTCCAGCAGCCGCCAGCTGTCCTTGCGCGGCGTCCACATGTCCACGAGCACCAGCGCGGGGATGGGGTGCGCTGAAAGCCACGCGAGGGCCTCGTCACCGGTCGCCGTGGCGACGACGGTGTGCCCTTCCGCGTGGAGGATCTCCACGAGCGCGTCGCGCAGGTCGCTGTCGTCCTCGACGAGGAGGAGGGTGGGAGGCGCGCGGCTCATGAGCCCCGACGCATAGGGCAAACGCGGCCGGGGTGACAGGGAACATCTGCCGGGTGCGACCGGCACGGGAGCGCGCTTTTTCAGCGCTCGTCGAACATGGCCTGGAGCACGCGCCACGCGAGCTTCAGCTCGGAGCCGGAGCGGCACGCGAGGAAGTCGCAGATCTCCGCCACGCCGTCGGTGCGCTCCAGGTCGAAGGAGTGGAAGAGGGTCTTCAGTGACACGTCCAGGCCCACGGACAGCTTGCCCAGCGTGTCGAGTGACGGAGAGAAGGCGCCCCGCTCGATGCGGCGGATGGCGTCCACGGACAGGTCGCTGCGCTCCGCGAGCGCCTCTTGCGTGAGCGAGCGGCTGTTGCGCATGCGGCGCACGTGGTCGCCAAATCGCCGGTGGAGCTTCGTCCACGTTGTGAGCCGGTTCTTGCCCATATTCGCGGCGGATAATTTGGGGGCATACCGCGACATGTGAAGGGACCATGTTCGCGGCCGGACCCTGCATTTGCGCTGGGGCGCGGGAAAAACCGGCCTTCCCGCCGGGCGTCCGGGCAGGGCGTGTGATGAAGGACGGATGCGATGTCCGGGATGCCACGGCGGGGCGGCCCGCAAGGCGGCCAAGCGTGGGGTCCAGAACATGCGCGCCCCCGGGCTTTCGTTTACGCTCGCGGGCCACATGAAGGTTCCCGACGTCTCGCGGGGGCTCCGGCGGGCGGGGTTGCTCGCTGTCCTGGCGGGGGCGCTGCTCCCCGGGTGCGAGTCCCGCACACCCCCTCACCGGTTTCCCATGACGACGCCTCCCGCGACGGACGCCGTCCCGCCGCCAGAGGCGAGTGCCGCGCGACCCGCCACGGGAGAGGCCGCGAGTGCGCAGACGGCGGCCGCTGCTCCCACGGTGGTGCCTGCTTCGACGAGCATGCCCGCGCCGGTTCGGAGCACGGGGCGCTCCGCGTTCCGCGCCCTGCCGCCCACCACCGAGCGCGCCGGACACCTGCACGCGCTGGCCACGCGGCTCCAGGCACCGGGCGGCACGGTGGAGGATCCGTGCGTCGAGCCGAGCGGCACCGGCTGCGAGCGGTCCGCGCTGACGCCGTTCTTCCGCGCGCTGGACGGGCTGCGGGAGGGCACGTCGAAGACGCCCACGGTCGTCGCCGCGTTCGGCAACTCGCTCATCGCGGGGGACCGCATCGTGGACGTGGTCCGCGACGAGCTGTCGGCGGGCTTCGGCCACGCGGGCCGGGGCGCGCTGCTGGTGGACCGCATGGCGCCCTACGGTGGACGGTCGCGCACGGCCGCCGTGAGCAACGGCTGGCAGCCGCGCACGCTGGGCGAGCTGCGAGCGCCGCCACACCCGTTCGGCATCACCGGCGTGTACCACGTGGCCACCGAGAACCGCGCCCGGGGCCGCTTCAAGCTGGACGGCGAGCCGCGCGGGACGCTGTGGTGGAAGGACGTGAAGGGCGCGGGCCGCCTCGTCGTGTCCGTGGACGGCAGCGTGCTCGCGCGCACGGAGCCCCAGGAGGACGGTGCCAGCCGCACCACGTCCTTCGACCTGCCCCAGGGCGCGAAGTGGCTGGACGTCACCGCGGAGGGCAAGGGCGCCATCGTGCAGGGCGTGGTGCTCCAGAAGGACGCGCCGGGCATCGTGCTGGACATGCTCGGCGTGCCGTCCGCGGATGCCACGCTGTACGCCCGGCTGGAGGAGGACGCGCTGAAGGCGCAGCTTCAGCAGCGCGACCCGAAGCTGCTGCTCTTCTTCCTGGGCGGCAATGAGTCCAAGCGCCTGGAGTGGAAGCGCACGGACCTGCCCACCGTGAGGCAGGACCTGGCCACGCTCCTGCGCCGCGCCCGGGCCGCCGCGCCCGGCAGCGCGTGCATGGTGGTGGGCCCGATGGACGCGGTGCAGGACGGCCACGCGAAGGGCAAGCCGTTGAAGCAGCGGCCGTTCCTGGAGGCCGCCATCCAGGCCGAGCGCGAGGTGGCGCTCGCCGAGGGCTGCGGCTTCTTCAACCTCTACACGGCGATGGGCGGAGCGGGTTCGCTCGCGCGCTTCCAGCAGGCGGGGTTCATGCACGAGGACCTGGTGCATCCGCGCGGTCAGGGGCTGGACCTGTTGGGACAGCTGGTCGCGGACGCGCTGCTGGCGGGCTGGGTGAACGAGGGCGCGGTGCCCGCGCCGGCGCTCACGACCTCGAGAGAGGATGCACCGGTGGGCAGTGGAAGCGGCCAGACCGCGGAGGCAGTGCCATGAAGCGGCTCTTCGTCGCGCTGTGTCTGTTGTTGGAAGCAGGGCCCGCGTTCGCGCAGGTGCCCGTCGCGACGCAGGCGCCCGCATCGAGCGGATCCGCCGCGTCGAAGCCAGAGGCCGCGCCGACCGAGCCCGCCGCGAAGCCCGCGACCCCGCCGGAGTCCGGCGCGAAGGTCGCGCCGGAGCCGAAGTCCACCGAGTTCCCGCCGGAGGTGCAGCGCACGCTGGACGCGCTGGTGCGCGCGGACCTGAAGCAGGGCCCCACGGCGGGCCTGTCCGTGGGCGTGATGCGGGGCGGCCAGCGGTGGATGAACGGCTACGGCTACCGCGACCTGGCGAAGAAGCTGCCGGCCACGGTGCGTACGACGTACCGCATGGCGTCCATCACCAAGTCCTTCACGGCGGTGGCCGTGATGCAGTTGGTGCAGGCGGGCAAGCTGGACCTGGACGCGGACATCCACACGCTGGTGCCCGAGTACCCGGTGAAGCAGTGGCCGGTGACGGTGCGGCAGCTCCTGGGCCACCTGGGCGGCGTGCCCACCTACGACAGCCCGAGCGCCGGCAACAACACGAAGCCGGTGACGACGAAGGAGGCCATCGCGATGTTCGCGGACCGGCCGCTCATGTCGGAGCCGGGCACGCGCTACCTCTACACGACCTGGGGCTTCAACCTGCTGGGCGCGGCGGTGGAGACCGCCTCCGGCCAGTCCTATCGCGAGTACATGCGCGACCACGTCTTCGGGCCCGCGAACATGAGCCACGCGGACGTGGATGAAATCAGCACGCGCGACGCGCAGCAGGCGGTGGGCTACCGCGTGGCGGGCGCCGCGCTGAAGCCGTCGCGCTTCCTGGACGTCACCAGCCGCTTCGGTGGCGGAGGCACGCGCGCGACGGTGGAGGACCTGCTGGGCTTCGCTCGCGCGGTGTTGGACCACTCGCTGGTGACGCGCGAGACGATGGGCCGCATGCAGGCGACCATGGTCACGCGCGACGGGCACATCACTGATTATGGCATGGGCTTCGCGACCTATCCGCTGCGGGGCCACTACATCGTGGCGCACGCGGGTGGGCAGCCGGAGACGACGACGCTGCTGGTGATTTTGCCGGCGGAGGACACGGCCATCGCGCTGGCCACCAACGTGGAGGACGAGGCGAAGCGGCTGCGCCGGCTGTCCCTGCGGTTGATGGAGACGGTGCTGGACGAGGGCGCGCCGGGCCGGAGCGGCCACTTCACGGACCCCGTGGATGCGGTCGTCTACGAAGGCATGGGCCGGCTGGCGAGCTACGGGCTCGCGTACCACGACTGGGCCACGCGCGGCCCGGGCACGCTGCCGCCGGAGACGGACCTGTCGGAGGCGTTCACGAAGGTGTCGGCGCTCTTCGACCGGGCGGCCATCGCCAGGGACGGCCGGGGCGCGATGGAGCGGATCCGCGGCGCGCACGAGCCGCGCGCGGAGTCGCTCTTCATCCGCGTGGGCGCGCACATGGCGGCCACGGTGGAGAAGGCGATGGGTGCGGAGCGGCTGCGAGCGTACCGGACGCAGGGCGCGGCGGGCTTCTTCGCGGACTACCTGGCCGCGTGCGAGACGCTGAAGTGTCCGGAGGCGGAGCGCTTCAGCCCGACGGTGCGCGGCGACGTGGCCCGCTTCGTCGCGGGCTGGAAGCGCGCGGAGGTGCCGGCGCTGCGGCGTTCCCGGCTGGAAGCGGCGAAGGACCCGGAGCGGCTGTGGCCCGCGCTGAAGGAAGCGGCGGTGCGGGCCCCCGAGGTGCGGCCGGACTACACGGATGAAATGCTGACGCTGGCGGACCGGGCGAAGCGGAAGCCCGCGGACCGGATGCGCTGGCTGGAGCGAGCCACGGAGCTGCATCCGGAGTCGATGGACGCGCACCTGGCGCAAGCGGTGGGGTTGATGGAGGCGGACCGGGAGCCGGAAGCGATTCCGCACGTGCGCGAGGCATTCGAAACGCCAGAAGGGTCGCTGGTGCTGTCGCCCGCGGGCTTCCTGAGGCGGCTGCTGGACACGCGTTCCCCCAAGGTAGCGCGAGGCCTCCTGCGAGCCGCGGTGACGTTGCACCCGGACGCGCCCGAGTTGTGGGACGCGCTGGCGAAGCGGGAGCGGGCGCTGGGTGACGCAGGCGCGGCGAAGACCGCGGTGGCCCAGGCAAAGCGAGCCCGTCAGGCCCGAGCCGCACAGGAGGCAAGGGCCCCCCGAGCGCCAGGCGCGGTGGCCCCGGCCCAGGACAAGGCAGGGAGCACGTCGCCCACGGTGCCCGTGGATCCAGAGACAGCACCCGAGCCATAGCGCCAGTCCCAAACCTGTCCGACAGTCGGACAGGTTTCCGCCCCCCGGGCCCTGATGCCTCGTGCGTGACGGAGCCCGAGCCGTGCGAGGATGCGCGGCGATGACGCCTTCCTGTCCTTCCTGTCAGGCCCCCTTCACCCCCGGCGCGGAGACGTGCTCGCGGTGCGGGGCCTCGCTGCTGGTGGCTTCGACTCCTGGCAGCGCCGAGCCGGTCTGTGCTTTGCATTCTGGGTTGGCGAGCGTGGCCACGTGCCCTCGCTGTGGTGCGTTCGCCTGTGCTCGCTGTCTGCGCCAGGGGCCGGAAGGGGCCATCTGCGTCACCTGCCATGAGCGCGAACCCCTGGGCCAGCTGCCATGGGACCGGCGCGAGGAGCTGGGCACGCTCAAGGCGTTCTGGCGCACGTGCTACGGCTTGTTGATGCAGCCCACGAACACGCTCCGGGGCATCAACCCCGATGCGCCCGTGGGCAGCTCCATGAAGTTCGTGTTCCTGTCCGCGATCGCGGGCTTCCTGACCACGGGCATCGTCTATACGGCCATCATCGGCATCATCCTGGGGATGGTCCCCGAGGCGAACGCGGGGGTGGATGACCCACAGGCCATGAAACTGTGGATGACGGTGGGCATGGCGGCCTGGACGGTGCTGATGCCCTTCGTCAGCACCGGCATGACGCTGGTCAACGCGGGCCTGGACCACCTCATCCTGCGCATGGGCGGCGTGGAGCGCGGCTTCTCCGTGACGATGCGCGCGCACGCGCTCTCGCAGGCGCCGTACATCGTTGGCGTGATTCCCTTCGTCGCCGTGTACGCCGCGCCCTTCTGGGCGGTGGGCCTGCGCGCCTTCACCTACCGCTCGCTGCACCGCACCAGTTGGGGCACGGCGCTGGCGGGCGCGCTGCTGGCGCCCGTGCTCTCGTGCTGCCTCTGCGGTGGCTTCTATGGAGCCCTCATGTTCGCGGCCTTCAACAACGGCCTGGGAGCGCAGGGCTGAGCGTCATCCTCGCGGCCGGGGAACGCGCCTACCGCTGCCCTGACGCCGCGGTGGCCCCGTGCGGCACCAGCGAACCCGGCTCCGGCCAGAACCTCGCGGCGTGGAAGCCGTTGAGCGACGCGACGAGGCGCTTCGAGCCCACGTCGTAGACGCGCACCTGCGTCGCGCCCGTGAGCAGCAGCAGGTCCCCTCGCGCCATCGCCTGCACCAGGCCCTGGGCGGGCAGGACGAGCCCCTCGGGCTCGGCCAGGTGGCCGTCCTCCACCTCCCAGCGCACCGGCATCATCAGCGCGGTCTGCTCGCCCGCGGTCTGCCACGCGAACAGCGGGCCGCCCCGCGACTCCAGGCGCGCCCAGCCGCCGAACACGTCGTGCCCCCGGTGCGGCACCACCGCGTCCAGCCGGGCCGCGTCCTGGCTGCCCTCGTCCAGGCCCTGCGCCACCAGCGCATCCGGGTCCCCGCCCAGCGTGGAGGACACCAGCATCTCCGCCGTGGTGAGCGCGAACACGGCGTCCGCGTCGCCGCGCGTGGCCACCGTCTCGATGCGCTTCCACGCCCCCGACTCCAGCCGGTACGCGTGCGCCAGGCCCGCGCCCTCGTCCTCCTCCGGGAGGGGGATGCGCCGGCCGTCGAAGAGGAACGCGCCGTCGCGCCGCACCAGCTCGCCCGTGTGCGCCGTCAGCGCCACCAGCCGCCCCACCGCGTCGAACCCCACCGCGCCCGTCAGCCCCTCCTCCGGCAGCAACTGCGCCGCCCCCTGCCCGGACGTCAGGTCCACCCGCCACACACGCCCCGGACCCCGCGCGCTGCCGGCCGGGTCCCGCACCGCCGCGTGCTTCCCATCCGCGCTCCACGCGAGCTGCAGCCCTTCACACGCCGCGTCCACCGTCACCAGCGCCCTGCGTCCGCCGTCCGACTCCAGGCGCAGCCACGTACAGCCCGACGGCGCCGCGTCCTGGAGCACCGACAGAGAGAACGGCGCCGTCTTCACCGGCGCGACCTCCGGCGCGGGCGGCGCGAGCGGCGCGGCCGGGGAGGCCTCCGGGGGCTTCTGGCAGGCGCTGACGAGGAGCAGGGCGCTGACGAGGCTCGAGGTGCGGACCATGTTGAACTCCTCCCGGAAAAAGACGATCTCCATGAAATATGGCAGAGCCCCAGGTGCGTGCGGAAGACACCCGGAGCCCACATCCAGCGAGCCGGAGCGGATCCTTCAATCCCTGCTCAAATTCGTCATATCGCGTCATAGCGTAAAAACTAGCAAAAGCGGCTTTCCGCTATGGACCCTGAGAGGCATTGAGCGTATCCAGGACCGACATCCCTAGCGTCTCCAGAGGTGTCACATGGTGACTGTCGAGCTGGATATCTTCTCGGGGCGTCCCAATCCGCGGTGGGCGTTGACGGAGCGTGAGGCCCGGCAGTTGACGGAGCGCATCCGCGCGGACTCCTCGCTGCTGTTGCCGCTGGACGCGGACACGGGCGGCCTGGGCTACCGGGGCTTCATCGTGCGCGCCGAGGACACCGGCATGGCGGACGACTGGAAGCGGCTGGGCCTGCCGCCGGTGGTGCGCCTGGGCGGCGCGTTCCAGCCGGAGGCGGCGGAGAGCTCGCGCTTCCTGCTGCACTCGGCGGAGAGCGCGCGGCTGGGCCTGCGTGACCCGGGCCCGGTGCTGGCGGAGGCGGAGTCCGTCATCCTCCAGTCGCAGGACGTGCAGGGCGTGATGACCATTTGCAACCCCGCGGCGCTCACCAGCGACACGGACTTCAGCTTCTGGAACGGTGCCTCGTACCAGCCGTACAACAACTGCTACAACTTCGCGAGCAACCTGCGCACCAACACCTTCGCGCAGCCGGGCCGCGCGGCCGGGGCCATGTACACGAGCATCAGTTGCTCGGCGGTGGGCACCGGGGCGGTGCGGGATGGGTGGCAGACGTCGTGTCGGGCGGATGCCAACTACAACGTCTGTCTCGTCATCTGGCCGAACTACGACTACCACTGGTACCGCTACTGCGCGAACAGCCACTGGTGCCACAAGCCGGGCGGGACGGCGGCGCGCAACACCGACAACGCCGGCCAGCTCATCCTCAACCCGGAGACGGCCAACCGCGGCGGCTACACGGTGTTCTGCGGTTACTACCGCGGCTACGGCGTGACGGTGTCGTGAAGCGTTCACCGCGAGGCGTCTGGGTGGCGGCGGGCGTGGGGCTTCTGGGAGCCTGGGCCTGCGCGACGGGTGGTGCTCCGGCGGACGGACCGGGCGCGGAGGAGAAGGCCATGGCGTCAGCGGCCCAGGCGAGCGTGGATGTCTTCAGTGGCCGCGAGCCACCCACCTGGACGCTGTCCGACGACGAGTCGCGCGCCCTGCGCGAGGCCGTGGATGCGCTGCCGCGAGGCTCGCGACCCCTGCCGGACGTGGGGCTGGGCTACCGGGGCTTCACGGTGACGTGGGCGGACGGCGCGCGGGCCACGGTGTACCGCGACGTGGTGGAACTCGTGGCGGGTGGGCGCGCGCAGCTGCGCGAGGACCCGTCGCGGGCGCTGGAGGAGCGGTTGTTGCTGGGGTCCAGGGCGCACCTGGCCCCGGAGCTGTTCTCGGTGGTGGCGTCGCAGGTGCAGGCTGCTCAACCCTGAAGCCCGAAGAGGGCGGGGCTTTTCCAAGCGAAGGAGCGTGTCATGTCGGAAGACTCGAACCGCCGGAACTTCCTCAAGGCGATGGGTTTGACCGCCGTCGCGGCCGTGGTGCCCATGGGGCTGGGCGCCACCAGCGTGGCCATGGCGGCCCCGGCGGTGTCCGGGGGCTCGGGCGCCCTGGAGCTGTGGCTGCTGGACACCGGCGCGGGCGTGCTGGACGCGGGGCTCTACGGCTCCGCGCGACAGGACCTGGTGGCGTCCGTCCAGGCGCGCGGCGAAGCGCTGCCGTACTGACGGCAACCCCGCGCGCGTCATGGCGAAACCATGACGGACACAGGGACGGGCCAAGGCCCAAGGACAGCCATGACTTCGTAGGTTGAGCTTCCGTTTCCGCGGGTGCCCTCCCGCGGGTCAACCCCGGAGTCCGTCATGTCCCACGCCGTCCCGCGCTTCGTCCCGGTGCTGTTCCTGGGCTGTACGGCGGTCGCCCTGCTCACGGCGGCCGACGCACCCAAGGCCCCTCCGCCGCCCGCCACGCAGTGGACGGCGCGGCCCGCCGAGTCCGCCCGCATCGCGCGGATGGAGGCGAACCTCGCGCCGCTGGCGCTGCCAGGAGAGAAGCCCCAGGCGCTCTCCGTGCAGCGCTGGATGGAGCTGTACGGCATCCCGGGCCTGAGCGTGGCGGTGTATGACCGCAACGCGCTCGTGTGGAGCAAGACGTATGGCGTGACGCAGGCGGGGGGCAAGGAGCCCGTCACGCTGGAGACGCTGTTCCAGGCCGCGTCCGTCAGCAAGCCGGTGACGGCGCTGGCCGCGCTGCGCGCCGTGGAGCAGGGCCGGGTGTCGCTCGACGCGAACGTCAACGACGCGCTGAAGTCCTGGAAGGTCCCCGACAACGAGTTCACCCGCGAGCAGAAGGTGACGCTGCGCCGGCTGCTCAGCCACAGCGCGGGGCTCACCGTGCACGGCTTCCCCGGCTACGGCGCGGGCGAGCCCCTGCCCACGGTCCAGCAGATCCTCGACGGCCAGAAGCCCGCGAACACGGAGGCCGTGCGCGTGGACGGGGTGCCCGGCACGGAGGCCCGCTACAGCGGCGGCGGCTACGTCGTCGTCCAGCAACTGCTGACGGACGTGATGAAGAAGCCCTTCCCCCAGCTCATGAAGGAAGCGGTGCTGGACCCGGTGGGGATGAAGCACAGCACGTTCGAGCAGCCGCTTCCGCCGGCGCTCGCGGCGCGCACGGCCGCGGGCACGCGCGCCAGCGGTGAGACGGTGGAGGGCCGCTGGAAGGTCTACCCGGAGCTGGCGCCCGCGGGGCTGTGGACGACGCCGTCCGACCTGGCGCTGCTTCAACTGGAGGTCGCGAAGGCCCGGGCCGGCAAGTCGAAGCGCGTGCTGTCGCAGGCGATGACGCAGCAGATGCTTACGAAGCAGTCCGGGCCGTACGGGCTGGGCTACATGCTGGACGACGCGCCGGACCGCTTCGAGCACGGCGGGTGGAACGACGGGTTCACCGCCCACGTGGTGACGCTGGGGAACAAGGGGAGCGGCATCGTGCTGATGGCCAACTCGGACAACGGCGTGCTGCTCTTCGAGCGGCTCATCGCGAGCATCGTCACGGAGTACGGCTGGCAGCCCGTGCCGGACCACCTGAAGTCGCCGGTGATGACGGCGGACCTGCTCTCACGCGTGAAGGGTGCGGACGCGGTCATCGCCTGGGCGCGCAAGACGAAGGGCGAGGGCGGCCTGCCGCCGCCGGTGCTCAACCACGTGGGCTACGGGCTGTTCATGTCCGGCAAGGTGGAGGACGGCCTGAAGGTGTTCCAGCAGAACGCGGCCCTCTTCCCGGACGACGCGGAGGCGCAGGACGGCCTGGGCATGGCCTACATGAAGGCCGGCAAGAAGGCGGAGGCGCTCGCCGTGTACCAGAAGCTGCTCAAGGCGGATCCGAAGAACGAGAGCGCCCTGCGGGCCGTGAAGATGCTGAGCGCGAAGCCCTGAGCCCGCGCACGAAAGGGCCCGCGCCTACAGCGCCATGTACGCGCGGGCCGCCGGCACCGAGTAGAACTTCCCCTCCGGCAGCACGTACGCGGTGAGCTTGCCGCCGTAGACGCAGCCGGAGTCCAGCCCCACCGCGAAGGGGTGCTTCTGCAGGCCGCGCATGGCGTCGTGGCCGAAGATGACCAGCTCCGGGCCCTTCCACAGGCTGCCCCAGGGCTCGCCCGCCTCCAGCCGCTTCGACGGCGTCCCGTCCGCCGCGATGCTGCGCAGGTTGAAGAGGAACTCCTCCTTCTGCTCCGTCAGCGGCACCCCGGGCACCAGCCCCGCGTGCACCGCCAGCACGTTCAGGTCCGGCAGGTGCAGATAGGAGGGCAGCCGCTCCATCCAGGCCCAGTCCGCGGCGCAGAGCGTGTCCAGCACCTGCCGGTGCTCGGGCTTGAGCTTCTTGCCCTTCGCCGCGTGCCCACCGTGCCAGCGCAGCACGTGCGCGTCGTGGTTGCCCTTCACCGCCTGGAAGCCGTGCTCGCGCGCCCGCCGCACCACGCCCGCGGAGTCCGGCCCCTTCGCCACCAGGTCGCCCACCAGCACCACCCGGTCGCCGGGCGTCCAGTCACACGCCTTCAGGAGCGCGTCCAGCTCGGCGGAACAGCCGTGCACATCTCCGATGAAGAGCGTTCGCATCTCCCCTCTCTTTAACGCACCGGCCACGAATGCCCGGCCCGGATTCTTGGAGCCCTCACTTTCAGTCGAGGCCTCGCGCGGCGCGTTACTACTCGGCCTTGGTGCGCAGGAGCCGGCTGAGGCTCACGTCCAACTGGCTGGAGATGAGGCGCAGCACGCTGTCCAGCTGCGAGCGCGTCAGCCGCAGCCGCTCCGTCAGCCGCTGCCGCGTCCCGTCCAGCAGCTCCTCCTGCGCGCCCACCACCCAGCGCGCCGCCGTGGAGCGGTGCACGCCGTAGAGCGCCCCCAACTGGTCGATGCCCAGCCCGTCCAGGTACTTCAGCCGCAGGAAGTTGCGCTGCCGGGCGGACAGGGCCGCCAGCGCCGCCTGGAAGGACGCGGTGAACTCCGCGCGGTACGTCTGCTTGAGGTACGCCAGCTCCGGGTCGTCTCCGGGCGCCACCAGCATGGACAGGTCGCCGTCCTCCGACTGCGCCTGCCCGGAGCGCTGGCGCTGCCAGTCCAGCGCCAGCCACAGCGCCGCCGCGCGCACCCAGCCCGCGAGCGGCCCGGTGCCCGGGTACGCCGCCAGCCGCGCCGGGGCCTCCGCGCTGCCCACCAGCATCCGCTGCCGCAGGGCCTGACGGACCTCGTCCAGGCCGGCCGGGGGCAGCTTCAGCCGCGCCACCGCCGCGTCCACCTCCGGCATGAGGCGCTCCTCGAACGTGGCCAGCGCGGAGGGCAGCCCGTCCGCCGCCGCCCGGGCCAGGTACACGTCCGCCATGTGCAGCTTGCCCCAGGCGTCCTCGTGGCCGTCCGCGGGCACCAGCCGGGCCAGGTGCGCCGCGAAGCGCGAGCCCTCCAGCGGGATGTCCGGCCAGGACTGGCGGGCCGCTTCCAGGGCCTGGGCCAGCCGCTCCTGGAGGACGGAGAGGGCGCCTGCCGGCTCCGTCTTTCCTCGAGCGGTCATGAAGGCCTGGGCTAGGGGCGTTTCCGGGGCGGCCACGGGAGGGGACACTACCACCGGCCCCTGTCGCGCCGCCGTGTCACGCGACATGCCGCGTCGCGCCTCCCACCCGTCAGGTGTCCCCCGGGACACGCTCGGCCCCCCGCGTGTCCACCCGCGCACGCCCGCCCGGCCGAGTGGGGCGCCCCCCTTGCGCCCTCGTCCGCCCGAGCGGCATCCAGCCAGCGTCCGGCCTCCTGTGGCCCTCCGGCCACGGCCGCCCATGGCCTGCGCTTTGCTGGTAGAGGCGGGAGGGACGTTGGCTGGTGCGGAGGTGTGAACGTGGCTGGAGTTGGCGGTGGGCTCGCGGGTGGGCCTGGTGGGCTCGGAGTCGGGCCGGGTGACGCGGTGTACTCCTCGTGGCTGGAGGTGAGCGCATCCCACCTCAAGCACAACGTGGCGGCGTTCCGCGCGCTGGAGTCCACGGGTCCCACGCCCCGGGCGCTGGGCGCGGTGCTCAAGGGCAACGCCTACGGCCACGGTCTGGCGCAGGTGCTGCCGCTGGTGCACGCGGGCGTGGACGTCCTCTACTTCATCGCCCCGCAGGACGCGCTCACGGTGCGCGCGCACGAGGCCGCGCACGGGCTGCCCGCGCGGCAGGTGGTGGTGCTGGGCGCGGTGGCTCCGGAGGAGGCCGTCGTGCTGGCGCACCAGGGCATCGACGTGGTGGTGGCGGACCGCTCGTGGGCGGACGCGGTGCCTTCCTTGCGCGCGGCGAAGCTGACGCGCCCCTTGCGCGTGCACGTGCACATCGACACGGGGCTGGGCCGCGAGGGCTTCACGTTGGATCAGCTTCCGCGCGAGACGGCGTTCCTCGCGGAGGCGCCGGACGTGTTCGAGCCGGTGGGCGTGCTCAGCCACTTCGCCAACACGGAGGACGTGACGGAGCAGGGGTACTCGCTGGCGCAGTTGGACGCGTTCGAGACGGCGCTGGGGCACCTGACGGCGCAGCTCAAGCCCGCGAAGCCGTTGCAGCGGCACATCGCCGCGAGCGCCGCGGCGCTGGTGCTGCCCCGGGCGCGCTACGAGGCGGCGCGGGTGGGCATCTCGCTGTATGGGCTGTGGCCCTCGCCGGAGACGCGGCTGTCGGCGCGGCTGGTGCTGGGCGAATTGCCGGTGCTCAAGCCGGTGCTGTCGTGGCGGTGCAAAAGCCAGGTGGTGAAGTGGCTGCCGGCGGGCGCGTACGTGGGCTACGGCTGCACGTACCGCTGCCCGGAGCCCACGCGTCTGGCGGTGCTGCCGGTGGGCTACTACGACGGCTATCCGCGCCTCGCGTCAGGCAAGGCGCACGTGCTGGTGAACGGGCGGCGGTGCGCGGTGCTGGGCCGCGTGATGATGAACCACCTGATGGTGGACGTGACGCGAGCCACGTCCGACGAGCGCCCGGTGACGGCCACGCTCCTGGGCCGCGATGGAGAAGAGTCCGTGTCCGCCGAGTCCCTGGCCGGCTGGGCGCAGACCATCCACTACGAGCTGGTGACCCGCCTGGGCGCGCACCTGCGCCGAGTAGTGGTGGAGTAGCGCGCTACTTCGGGCCTTCGGTCAGGCCCGGAGACGGCGCTGTCACGAGCGCCGGAGGCTGCACCTTCCAGCGGCGGTGCAGCCACAGCCACTGCTCCGGGTGTCTGCGGATGGCGCGCTCCAGCGCCGCCGTCACGCGCGCGGTGTGCTCCGTGATGGGATCCGCGAACTCGCCGGGCTGGGGCGGGAGGATGGGGCCCTCCACCTCCAGCCTGTACCGCGCGCCCGGGCCCGGAGGCCGCACGCCCATCACCACGAACACCGGCACGCCCGTGCGCTCCGCGGCCACCGCCATCGCGGGCGTCGTGGACGCGAGCCTTCCGAAGAAGGGCACGAACACCGCGGACTTCGCGGGCAGCGCCTGGTCCAGCAGCATGTACGCGGACTCGCCCCGGTTCACCGCGTCGGTGATCTCCTGGATCGCGCCCTTCGGGTAGATGAGCCCCGCGCCCGCGCCCAGCCGGTTCACCGCGATGCGCGTGTTCAGCGCGCCCTTGAGCGGACGCACCAGCGCGTTGAGCGGGATGCCCCAGCGGATCAGCATCTGGCCCACCAGCTCCCAGTTGCCGAAGTGCGCCGTCACCAGCAGCGCTCCCTTGCCCGTGGCCACGTGCGCCTTGAGCGCCGCCCACGCCTCCTCACCCTCGATGCCCTGCTGGTCCCAGTCCGGCGTCATCCGGTCGCCGGACGGCAGGGACTCCACCACCACGCGCGCCATCGTGAGGTACGCACCGCGCGCGATGTCGCGGCGCTCCGCCTCACTCTTCTCCGGCATCGCCTGCGCCAGGTTGTCCAGCGCCACCTTGCGGCGGATGCCCAGCGTGTAGGCCAGGCTCGCGACGAAGCGCGCCAGCGCATCGCGTGCAGCCGGTGACAGCCACGTGAGCAGCGCCCAGACGCCCCGCGTCAGGAACGCCACGATGGGGCCCGGCGGTGACCCGATGATGCGGCGCAGGTGCTCCGGCGGCCTTTTTCCCTCGGGAGGGGTGTTCGTTTGCGATGGCAGCGGATGCGAGGAGAGGGGAGCGGACACGGCGGCGCACTCCATCGCGAACACGACCTGACAGCAAGGCCACGCGTCGCACGCTCGTCGCTACCCTGCCCGGCCGCTCTGGTCCACACTGCGCGGCCATGCCCAACCTGCTCCGTCCGGTGGCCCTGGCCACCGCAACCTTCCTTGCGGCATGTGGTGCCCGACAGGGCAACGCTCCCGCTCCGGGTGCTGTTGAAACGCCGCCGGCCGTCCAGGCAGCCACCGCACCCACTCCCCCCACGCTGCGGCTGCCGGACGACGTGCGGCCCACGAAGTACGCCATCGTCCTCAAGATGGATCCGAAGGCGGAGGCCTTCGAAGGCACCGTCGACGTCATGCTGGAGGTGGCCAAGGCCACCAACGTCATCTGGATGCACGGCAAGGGCCTCATCGTGAAGGAGGCCACGCTGGAGCAGGCCGGCGTCACGCAGACGCTCAAGGCCTCCTCCGCCGGCGAGGACTTCCTCGGCCTGACGCTGGACAAGCCCCTGGCCGTGGGCGGCGCGAAGCTGCACCTCACGTACACGGGCACCGCGTCCGAGCGCGAGACGTCCGGCGCCTTCCGCGTCAACGAGGGCGGCGACTGGTACATCTACACGCAGTTCGAGCCGCTGGGCGCGCGCCGCGCCTTCCCGTCCTTCGACGAGCCCGGCTTCAAGGTGCCGTGGCAGCTCACCTTCCACGTGCCCGAAGGCAACGTGGCCGTCACCAACACGCCGCAGCTCGCGGACGAGAAGGGCGCGGACGGCTGGCACATCTACCGCTTCGCCCCCACGCAGCCTTTGCCCAGCTACCTCATCGCGTTCGGCGTGGGCCCGTTCGACTTCCTGCCCGCGCGCGACTCCGGGCAGAAGCAGGTGAAGACGCGCATCATCACGCCGCGCGGCCGGGCGAATGAAGGCGCGTGGGCCGCGAAGGTGACGCCCGAAATCCTGGAGCGCCTGGAGGGCTACTTCGGCATCCCGTACGCGTACGAGAAGCTGGACGTGCTCGCGGTGCCGCTCATGGGCGGGGCCATGGAGAACCCGGGCCTCGTGACGTTCAACTCGCGCCTCATCCTGGCGAAGCCGGAGGAGGACTCCGTGGGCCGCCAGCGCGCGTTCGCGAACGTGCAGGTGCACGAGCTGGCGCACCAGTGGTTCGGCGACCTGGTGACGATGGCGTGGTGGGACGACCTGTGGCTCAACGAGTCCTTCGCCTCGTGGATGACCCCGCGCATCGTGGAGTCGTACCAGCCCACGTGGGACGCGCCGGTGGAGCGCGTGCAGGACCGCAACGGCGCGCTGGACGCGGACAGCCTCGTCGCCGCGCGCTTCATCCGCCAGCCCATCCAGGACGCGGGTGACATCCAGAACGCCTTCGACGGCATCACCTACGGCAAGGGCAGCGCGGTGCTGGCCATGACGGAGACGTGGCTGGGCCGCGACGTGTTCCAGAAGGGCATCCAGCGCTACATCCGCGCGCACGCGGGCAAGAACGCCACCGCGAAGGACTTCCTGGACGCGCTGTCGCAGGAGTCCGGCAAGGACGTGGCCCAGGTGATGAACAGCTTCCTGGACCAGACGGGCGCGCCCTTCATCACCGCGACCCTGCTGTGCGACGGCGGCAAGCCGCGCGTGGCCCTCACCCAGCAGCGCTACGTGCGCCTGGGCTCCAAGGCCCCGGAGGCGCAGTCCTGGAAGGTGCCGGTGTGCGTGAAGTACCCGAGCGCGGGCAAGCCCACCACGACGTGCACGCTGATGACGGAGGAGAAGGCGGAGGTCGCGCTGGAAACGAAGGCGTGCCCGAGCTGGGTGTTCCCCAACGCGGACGGCGCGGGCTACTACCGCCTGCGGCTGGCCGACGACACGCGCGCGAAGCTGATGAAGTCCGGCCTGATGTTGCTGTCGCGCGCGGAGCGCGTGGTGCTGCTCAGTGACTCGCTGGCGCTCGCGCAGGCGGGCCTCCTTCCCGCGGCGGAGGCGCTGCCGCTGCTCACCGGCGTGGCGGAGGACCCGGACCGGCAGGTGCTGGAGGCGGGCCTGGAGCTGATGGACCTCGTGTCGTCGCGGCTCATCCCGGAGGCACAGGATGCGGACCGCGCCCGCTACGTGCGGGACACCTTCGGGCCGCGCGCTCGCAAGCTGGGCTTCAAGCCGCGCACGGGTGAGAGCGAGGACATGCGCCTCTTGCGTCCGCGCCTGCTGGAGCTGGCCGGCAACGAGGGCAACGACCCGAAGCTCGTCGCGGAGGCGCGCACGCTGGCGGAGGCGTGGCTCAAGGACCGCAAGGCGGTGGCCCCGGACGTGGTGGGCGCGGTGCTCGCCATCGCGGTGGAGCACGGCGACGCGGCCCTGCACGCGAAGCTGATGGAGGCCCTGCGCGCGGAGAAGAGCCGCTACCAGCGCCAGCAGCTCCTGGGCGGTCTGTCCCACGTGACGGATCCGCAGCTGGTGAAGGCGAACCTGGAGATGCTGCTCGACCCGAAGCAGGACATGCGGGAGAACCTGTGGCTGCTCTTCGGCGCGTCGCGCGACCCGCGCACCCGTGACACCGCGGTGGAGTTCGTGAAGACGCACTTCGACACGCTGGTGGGCACCGAGGACAAGCCGGGCCTGCTGGCGGAGGGCATGGGCTCCCGGCTGCCGTACATGGCCGCCGGCTACTGCGACGCGGGCAAGCGCCAGGAGGTGGCCACCTTCTTCGAGAAGCGCACGGACCAGGTCCCCGGCTCCGACCGCGTGCTGCGCCAGGTGCTGGAAGTCGTCGACCAGTGCATCGCGCTGAAGGAGGCCCAGGGCGCGAGCATCAGCACGTTCCTGTCCGGCAAGCCGAAGACGCCGCAGGCGCCGCCCGCGCCCCGCTAGGCGCATGAAACGACGCCGGGTCCGCGTGACGTGCACGCGGACCCGGTGGTGATGCCCTTGTCGCTGTAACGCGCGGGACTACTTCCGGCCGCGCGACATGAAGGACATGAAGGCTTCCTTCGCCTCGTCGGAGGCGAGGCGCTGGACGAACTCGGCGCCCTCGCGCTTGAGGGCGGCCTCCACCTGCTCCCGCTGCGGGCCGCGGATGAGCGCCTTGGTCACCTTGAGCGCCTGGGCGGGACGCTGGGCCAGGGCGCGGGCGCGCTCGGTGGCGACCTCCTTCAGCTGCGCCTCCGGCACGGCCTTGTTGATGATGCCGGCGCGCAGCGCGGTGGCCGCGTCGAACGGGTCTCCGAAGAGCAGCAGCTCCGACGCCAGCGCGAAGCCCGCCGCGCGCGGGAGCAGCAGGCTGCTGGCGCCCTCCGCGCACAGGCCCAGGTTGACGAAGGGCATGCTGAAGCGCGCCTTCTCCCCGGCCACCACGTAGTCGCAGTGCAGGAGCATCGTCGTGCCGATGCCCACCGCCGCGCCCTCCACCGCCGCGAGCACCGGCTTGGCCATGCCCGCCAGCGCGCGCAGGTAGCGGAACACCGCGCTGTCCTCGCCCGTGGGCGGGTGCTCCAGGAAGTCGCCGATGTCGTTGCCCGCCGTGAACGCGCCACCCGCGCCGGACAGGAGCACCACCCGCACGTCGTCGCGGCGCTCCGCCTCCTGGAGGGCGGCGGTGGCGGCCTCGTACATGGCGTGGGTGAAGGCGTTCTTCTTCTCCGGCCGGTTGAAGGTGACGGAGAAGACTCCGGCGTCGAGCTGCGTCAGAAGCGTGTCGGACATGGCCGGGCAGCCTAACGCGCGTCGGGCCGCAGTGCGCGCAAGAGCAGCGGGGCCAGCGTCACCACCTGGTGGGGGAAGGGCAGGCCCTGGCGCGGCTCCACACTGTCCGTGCTGACCAGCCGCTTCACCGGCACGCCGTGCAGGCGCTCCAGCGCGGGGCCCACCAGCAGGGCGTGCGTGGTGGCGAGGATGAAGTCATCCACGCACCCCTCGCCCTTCAGCTCCTTCGCCGCCGCGGCCAGCGTGCCGCCGGTGGAGATCATGTCGTCCACCAGGATGGGGCGCATGCCGCGCACCTGGCCCAGCAGGCCCAGCGTCTCCACGTCGTTGCCGCTCAGCCGCGCCTTGTGCACCACCGCCCACGGGCGGCCGAGCAGCTTCGCCAGCGCCTCCGCCCGCTTCACCGCGCCCAGGTCCGGCGCCACCACCACGGACGTGTCGGTGACGTGGGGGCGCAGCGCCTCCGCCAGGAGCGGCAGCGCGGACAGGTGCTCCAGCGGGGCGCCGAAGCAGCCCTCCAGGGCCGGGTTGTGCAGGTCCACGGTGAACACGCGCGTGAAGCGTCCATGGGACAACAGGTCGGCCACCAGCCGGCCACCCAGGGGCTCACCGGCCCGGGCCCGCCGGTCCTGGCGCGCGTAGCCGACGTACGGAATCACCGCCTCCATCGACGCCGCGCCCGCCCGCCAGCACGCGTCCGCGAGCAGCAGCAATTCCAGCAGGTGCTCCCCCACGGGCGGGGTGGAGGACTGGAGGAGGACGACGCGGCGGCCGCGCACCTCCTCCGGGGGCACCTCGATGTGCAGTTCTCCATCCGGGAAGCGCTCCTGCTTCACCCCCACGGGGGCCGCGCCGGACGCCTGGGCGAGCGCACGGCCGAGGTGGGGACTGGCACTGCCGACGACGAGGGCGAATGGCGTCATGGGTGCACACCCTAGCGCGGGTCCCGCTCGCGGTGCCCTGGCCTCCCGGGCATCCCGCCAGCGGAGCCACTGTCCGAGCCTCCGCCGCCGCGATCCGGGGGGACGCGCACCTTGTCGGGGGGATGGAGGCTGACGGATGCGTTTCCGGGACAGGGCGGAGGCGGGACAGAAGCTCGCGGGGGTGCTGACGCCCTACCGCTCCGGGGACGTGTGCGTGCTGGGGCTGACGCGCGGGGGGCTGCGCGTGGCGTACGAGGTGGCCCGGGCGCTGGGCAAGCCCCTGGACCTGTGGGTCGCGCGCCGGCTGCACGTGCCGGGCAGCCGCCTGACGCTGGGCGCGGTGACGGAAGGGGGCGGGCTGTACCTGGACCCCCAGGCCGCGCGCCAGGCGAAGCTGCCGGGGGAGACGCTCCAGCGCTTCGTGCACGACGAGGTGGACGACGTGGAGCGCCAGGCCCGGCAGCTGCGGGGCGGCCTCACGCCGAAGATTCGCGGCTGCACCGTGCTGCTGGTGGATGACGGGATGGTGACGGGCGCCACCGTGGCGGCGGCGCTGCTCGCGCTGAAGCAGCAGGGCGTGCGCCAGCGCGTCGTGGCGGTGGGCGTGGCGACGCCGCGCGCGCTGGAGTTGGTGCGGGGCCGCGCGGACGCGGTGCACGCGCTGACGCTGGACCCCGGCTTGCGCGAGGTCTCCGAGGCCTACGACGCCTTCCCCGCGCTCAACCAGGACGAGCTGCGGCGCTGGCTCACGCGCGCCCGGGAGGCCGGCCCCGCGAGGACCGGAAGCGTGGCGCCGGACGTGGCGGGTGGGTGGTGGTTCTGACGGGGAGCGCCGGAGCGCAGGAAGCAGGGAACGACGAGGACACGAGGAGGACGTATGGACGTCGAAACCGTGCATGCGGAGGAGCACACGCCGCGGACGCACTGGGAGCACTTCACGCACGATGCGCTGCTCGGGGTGCGGGGCGTGGGCCGCTCCATGGAGCAGGCCTTCGAGATGGCGGCGCTGGGGCTGTGCGCGCTGGTGACGGACCCCCGGAGCGTGGAGGCGCACGAGGAGCTGGAGGTGGCCTGCCAGTCCGCGGACCATGACGAGCTGCTCGCGGACTGGCTGCGGGCGGTGGTGGGCGCGATGGCGGGACGGCGCATGCGCTTCCAGTGCTTCGCGGTGCGCCTGGACGGGCTGAACCTCTTCGGCCACGGCTTCGGCGAGCGCGCGGGACAGGCCCGGCACGGCATGAACGTGGCGGTGACGGGCGCGTCGCTCACCGGCGTCTCCGTGCGCCAGGGCCCCGAGGGCGTGTGGACCGCCGAGGCGCTGGTGGACTTCTAGATGCCCGTGCAGCAGGTCCATTTCCCCGGCGGCGCGGGGCGGCTGGAGTCACCCCCCGGCGCGCCCGCGGCGAGCGCGCTGCTGGTGTCGTGCTTCGCGTGCCTGGGCCACTCGCCCGGGCCGGAGGCGCTGGCGCGCGCGCTGGTGTCGCGGGGCTTCTCCGTGCTGCGGCTGGACTTCACGGAGGTCCCCGCCGGCATCGCGACGGCCGGGCACCCGGACACGCTCCCCAGCGTGGACACGGTGGTGGCCGCGTCGGCGTGGCTCTCCGCTCGTGCGCCCGTGCCCCGGCTGCTCGTGGGACACAGCCTGGGCGGCACGGCGGTGGCGGCGGCGCTGCCCCGGCTGCCGGACGTGGCGGCCGTCGCGCTGGTGAACGCCCCCGCGGGCGCGAAGGACGTGCTCGCGCTCCTGTCCCCCAAGCAGCGCGAGGCCGGGGAGGGGGAACTGGACCTGAAGCCCGGCCGGCTGAAGCTGAAGCGCGAGTTCCTCGCCGCCATCGAAGCCAGCGCGGTGTCGGGTGCGCTGGGCGCGTTCCCGGGCGCGCTGCTGGTGCTGCACGCGCCGGAGGACCGCTACGTGGGCCTGGACAACGCGCGCCGGCTGGCGGCATCCGCGCGGCGGCCCGCGAGCCTGGTGGTGCTGGACGGGGCGGACCACTTCCTCTCCCACCCGGCGGACGCGGCCTTCGCGGCGGACCTGCTGGGCCCGTGGGCCGTGCGGCACGTGGCGCCGCTGCGCGAGCGCGCGAAGCCCCTGCCGGAGGGACAGGTGGAGGTGCGCGAGGCGTCCGAGGGCGGGCTGGCCCAGGACGTCCGCGTGGGGCCGCACTGGCTGCGCGCGGACGAGCCGCTGGCGCTGGGCGGACAGGACTCCGGACCCACGCCGTACGGCCTGCTGGCGGCGGCGCTGGGCGCGTGCACGTCCATGACGGTGCGCATGTACGCGGACCGTCAGGGTTGGCCCCTCACCCGGGTGCGGGTGCGCCTGTCGCACGACAAGGTGCACGCGAAGGACGGCGCGGAGTGCGAGTCGCGGGTGGGGCGCGTGGACCGGCTGGAGCGGCTCGTCCGGCTGGAGGGGCCCCTGACGGAGGAGCAGCGCGCGACGCTGCTGCGCATCGCGGACCTGTGCCCGGTGCACCGGACGCTCGAATCCAAGGTGGACGTGCGGACGCGGCGGGACGATTCGTCCACGGAGTGAGTGCACGGAGGCCCCGGGCTGCTATAGGGACGTTTCCTCCTCTCTCGACAAGGATTCTTCGGACATGGCTTCCCGTGACACGCGCCTGGTGTGGCTCGACCTGGAGATGACGGGCCTGGATCCGAACACCTGCGGCATCATCGAGGTGGGCGTCATCGTCACCGGCCCGGACCTGCGCCCCCTGGGCGAGTTCGAGCGCGTCATCTGGCAGCCCGAGGAGATGCTCCAGCGCATGGAGCCCGTCGTGCGCGAGATGCACACGAAGAACGGCCTGCTGGAGAAGGTGCGCGCGTCCAACACGTCCCTGCGCGTGGCGGAGCGCGAGGTGACGTCCTTCATCGCGGAGTACTGCGACCTGGGCGAGGGCATCCTCGCGGGCAACTCCATCCACACGGACCGGCGCTTCCTCATCGACCACATGCCCATGGTGGACCGCTACCTGCACTACCGCATGGTGGACGTGACCAGCCTCAAGGTGCTGGTGCGCGCCTGGTACCCGGCGCTGGTGGAGCCGCGCAAGCCGGCCAGCGGGCACACCGCGCTCGCGGACCTGCGCTCCAGCATCAGCGAGCTGCAGTACTACCGGGACATCCTCTTCCGCGCGACGCCGGGCTGAGCGCTACACGCGTGCCCCTTCGGCGGGCAGCTGCTTCGCGATGGTGCCCAGGAGGTCGTCCAGCTCGAAGGGCTTGGCGAGGAAGTGCGAACTGGCGCGGCGCTCCTCGTCCGTGAGGCGGCCCGCGCTCATCACCACCACGGGCAGGTCCTGCAGGTCCGGGTGGGCGCGGATGCGGCGCAGCAGCTCTCCGCCGTCCATCACCGGCATCATCAGGTCCAGGAGCACCAGGTCCGGCTTCGAGGCCAGGAGCCGCTGGAGCCCCTCGTCACCGTTGTAGGCGGTGACGATGTCGTAGCCCTCCAGCGACAGGATGTCCTCGAGCGCCTCCACGATGGCGAGCTCGTCGTCGACGATGAGCAACCGCTTCATGCGTGGACCACCTCGACCGCGCGCACGCCGGACGGTGCTCCCTCGGCCCTGGGGGCCAGGGGTATGTCGGTCAGGATGCGGGCTGGGTGGGACTTCACGCGGAGGCTCCGGTTTCTCTTGCCGCAGAAGGTAGGTCCGCCCGCGATTTCGGCCAGTGGACGATGTGGGTTCTGTTGGGTGGATGGCGGCCGAGGTGTTCTAGGAGGCGGCCAGGCGCTCCTTGAGGACGTGTTTCTGCACCTTTCCGAGCGCGTTGCGGGGCAGGGCGTCGGTGAAGACGACGCGGCGCGGCTTCTTGAAGGCGGCCAGCCGCTCCCGGCACCAGTCCACCAGGGCCTGGGCGTCGGTGGGAGCGCCGGGGTGGGGGACGATGACGGCGACGACCTGCTCGCCGAAGTCCGGATCGGGCAGGCCCAGCACGGCGGCCTCCGCGACGGCGGGGTGCGCGGTGAGGACCTCTTCGACTTCGCGGGGGTAGATGTTGAAGCCACCGCTGATGATGAGCTCCCGGGCCCGGCCGGTGATGCGCAGGAATCCGTCGGGGTCCCACTCGCCCAGGTCGCCGGTGCGGAACCAGCCGTCGGCGTCGAAGGCCTCGGCGGTGGCGTCCGGGCGGCGCCAGTAGCCGGTGAAGACGTGGGGGCCGCGGACCTCGATTTCGCCCGTCTCGCCGCGAGGCAGGGGCTTGCGGGAGCGCACGTCCACGACGCGGGCCTCCTGGCCGGGGAAGGGCATGCCCACGGTGCCGGGGCGGCGCTCGCCGTCGTAGGGCTGGGTGGTGTTCATGAGCGTCTCGGTCATGCCGTAGCGCTCCAGGATGCGGGCGCCGAAGCGCGCCTCGATGTCCAGGCACAACTGGGGGCTCAGGGGGGCGGAGCCGGAGACCCACAGGCGCAGGGGATGCGGCGTGACGCCGGTGCGGCGGGACTCCTCCAGGAGGCGGCCGTACATGGTGGGCACGCCGAAGAAGAGGGTGAGGGACGCGTCGTCGTGCAGGGCGGTGAGGGCTTCGGAGGCGACGAAGCGGCGGCGCAGGTCCACGCTGGCGCCGGTGAACAGGGTGCCGTGGAGGCCCACCATGAGGCCGTGCGTGTGGAACAGCGGCAGGGTGAGCAGCAGCCGGTCCGCGTCCGTCCAGCGCCACGCTTCGGTAACGGCGCGCACGTTGGCGAGCAGCTGCCGGTGCTGGAGCATGGCGCCCTTGGAGCGGCCGGTGGTGCCGGACGTGTAGCCCAGCACGGCCAGGTCCTCCGAGCGAGGCAGCGGCAGCTCCACGCGGGAGGCAGAGCCCTGCGCCAGGATGTCATCGAAGGCGACGGTGGGAAGTGACGCGGGGAGGTCCGTGGGAGGCGGCTCCACGGTGATGAGCCATTGCAGCGAAGGAAGCTGTTCGCGAAGCGGAGCCAGCTCCGAGGCACCCGAGGTCCCGGTGACGCAGACCTTCACCTCCGCGTCGGAGAGGATGTGGGCCAGCTCCACCTGGCGGTAAGCGGTGTTGACGAGCACGGCGACGCAGCCCGAGGCCTGGACGCCCAGCCACGTGACGACGAACGCGTCGCTGTTCTCCAGGAAGAGGGCGACGCGCTCACCGGGAGCCAGCCCCCGGGCCTTGAGTCCCCGGGCGAACGCGGTGACAGCGTCCGCCAACTGGCCCCGCGAGTAGCGCTTGCCCTCGAAGGAGAGCAGCGGACGCGCGGGCTCACGACGGGCATGGTCCAGGAACACTTCAAGCAGGGAGGCCGGCATGGCGCGCGAGCCTACCCGGGACGGGATTCGCTGGGCGCATGGGGTGTCACGGCAGGGAGACCTTGACGGGACCTTTGCCAGACATGGTCCCATCGCCGAGCCGGCCATCGCTGTTCCACCCCCAGGCCCACACTGTCTGGTCGTTACGCAGGACGAGCGAATGGATACCGCCCGCGTTCACGGCGACGCCGCCGGTCAGCCCGGGCACCTGCACGGGGGTATTCCGGTCGGTCGTCGTCCCGTCGCCGAGCTGGCTGAACCTGTTGTTCCCCCAGGCCCGGACGGTGCCGTCGCTCAGCAGGGCCAGCGAATACCGCTCGGATCCCGCGGTCACGGCGATGGCACCCGAGACCCCGGTCACCTGCACGGGGCTCTCTCGCTGGGTGCCAGTCCCATCACCGACCTCCCCGTTCACGTTCCACCCCCAGGCCCAGACGGTGCCGTCGGCGCGCAAGGCCAGCGAATGGGAGTCGCCCGCGTCCACGGCGATGACGCCGGTCAGCCCGGTCACCTGCACGGGGGTATTCCGGTCGGTCGTCGTCCCGTCGCCGAGCTCACCGTGGAAGTTGAAGCCCCAGGCCCAGACGGTGCCGTCGTCGCGCAGCGCCAGCGTGTGAGCATTGCCCGCGGAGATCGCGGTGATGTGGGTCAAGTCAGGGACCCGCACCGGGGTGAGACGGCCGGTTGTCGTCCCGTCGCCGAGCTGGCCCCTTCCATTGTTCCCCCAGGCCCGGACGGTGCCGTCGCTCAGCAGGGCCAGCGAGTGGCTACCGTCCGTGTCCACGGCGATGACCCCGGTCAGCCCGGGCACCTGCACGGGGGTATTCCGGTCGGTCGTCGTCCCGTCGCCGAGCTGGCCGCTTCCATTGTTCCCCCAGGCCCAGACGGTGCCGTCGTCGCGCAAGGCCAGCGAGTGGGCGGCGCCGGCGGCTACGGACGTGGCGTGGGTGAACCCCGGCACCTGCGCGGGGACGAGGTGGCCTGCATACGTCCCGTCGCCGAGCTGGCCGGAGCTGTTGCTCCCCCAGGCCCAGACGGTGCCCTTGCCGCGCACGGCCAGCGAGTGGACGCCCGCCGCGGAGAGCACGGGGCCCCGGCACTGCGGGACGGATACCGTGAATGACCTGGAGGTGGAGAGCCGGGCATTGTTCGTGACGGTCAGGGTGAGGGTGACCTCGGAGCCCCAGAGCACGCATTGCGGTGCCGTCCACGTCACGTCACTCGTCGTGGCGGAGTTCACCGGACTCCCCAGGGTTCCCGCGCTGACGTCCCAGGTGAACTGAAGCGGGCACGCCTGGTCATCCTTCCCGGTGACGTGGAAGGTGACCGTCTGCCAGGCCACTGCCTGGGTGGCGGACTGCGAGCTGTCGATCAGCGTGGGGGCTGTAGGCAGGGGCCCTCCGCCGTCGGGGTTGCAAGCATCAGGGTTGCCGGCATCAGGGTTGCCCGCGTCTGGGCTGCCGGCATCAGGGTTGCCGGCGTCAGGGTTGCCGGCGTCAGGGTTGCCCGCGTCTGGGTTTCCAGCGTCAAAGTTGCCCGCGTCTGGAGTCCCAGCGTCCTGCAGGCCGCAGCCGGCGGACGGGTTCGGACAGTCGTCCGTCCCGTCGGGCTTGGAGTCGTCACAGCCGGAGGAAAGGGCCAGCAGTACGGATACCAGCAGGGCGTTGATGGGGAGGAAAAGACGCGGAGAGGCCCCACGGGTCGGGTGGGGACAACCAGGATTCTGGTGCATGTCTGTCTCGATGTCTTGGGGCCGGGAATACCCAAGATTCGAAACATACACAGGCTCTCCCGTTGCACATGAATTCCTTTTCAACTCCCCCTGGAGCCTGCCTGGGCTCAGAAGAGTGTGACGCCCAGCGTGACGCTGCACAGGAAGCCGCCGTGCTGGGTGGCGGCGATGTCCAGGTCGTCGAACACGTTCGGGTCGCGGCCGTCCGTCGTGCGCCAGTTGTCCTCACGCAGGCGGAAGCCCCAGCCCGCGCGCAGGCCCAGGTACATGGGGCCCATCGCCTGACGCAGGCCCATCGCCACCGTCGCCACCGGCGTGAACAGCTTCTCCGTCGTGAACTGCTCCGACTCGTCGCCAATCGTGAGCGTGCTCGTGGACCGGTTGCCCAGGTTGAAGCTCACGCCTCCCTCCAGGAACGGGCTCGTGCGCGACTCGCCCAGCGGATACAGGCGCGCCAGCGGACCCACCCGGAAACCCCAGGCGCCCGCGCCCGCGCTCAGGTTGAGGGCCAGCACCGGCACCACGCGGTACTCCAGCTCACCGCCGAAGATGCCCGAGGGGCTGTTGAAGCCCAACGCCAGACCCAGGTCCAGGTTCGTCCGGCCACGGCCCCGGCGGCGCGGCTCCGCGCTCTCCAGCTCGCGCCCCGTCGAGTCCTGCTCCATCCCCGCCGCCGCCGGCGTGTCCGACCGCTGCGAGTACCCCTCCCAGTCGCCGTTGGAACCCGACTCCCCCGCCGTGGCCACCGGCACCTCCGCCGCCGCCACCACCGGCACCTCCGCGCTCGCGGCCTCCAGCTTCTGCGCCTCCGCCAGCAGCGCCTGCGCCATCGCCACCGAGCCCTTGTCGCTCAGGCTGGGATTGACGAACTCATACGCCAGCGTCTTGGTGCGCACCGGCGTGTGCGTCGTGGCGAGCTGATACGTCAGCCGGTACTTCTCCCCGGACCGCGTCACCTTCGCGCTCAGCGTCAGGTCCGGCGCGCCCTCGTGCTGCGCGTCCATCAGGATGGCCTGCGTGGAGGACGTCTTCAGCGCCTCCTCGATGCCGAAGCGCGTCCGCTCCGCCACCGTCGCCGCCGCCAGGCCCGCGGCATCCACGTCGCTGCCCACGTCCTTGAGCTGGAGGTACATCGCGTCGGCCAGGGCGGAGAACGGCAGCAGGGTCGCGGCCAGCAGCAGGCTGGCGCGCGCCCGGAGAGCGGTGGAGCGCATCGGGGGTGTTCCTCGGAAATTGTGTGGGAATTGAATCGAGCAGGCAGACGGCCTGACGCTGTTCCTATTCACCCCCAGCGCACGGCTTCGCGGTGTTCGTTCCTGGGACGCGCCCTTCGCGCAACCGGGCAACGCCCCCGGGACTCCCGCCGCCATCCCCCTGTTTCCGGGTGGTTGTCCCCGCTCCAGGCCCTGGCATGCGGCTCGCTATGCACCGGGCCGTGGACATCCCGAAGGCTCGCAAGCCGCGCCGCAAACCCTACCTCCTGGCCGCCGTGGGCCTCGCCGCGCTCGTGGCGGTGACGGTGGGCCTGTCCCGGCTGCGCCCCGCCGCGCCCACCGTGGACAAGGCCTCGGTGTGGCTGGACACCGTGAAGCGCGGCCCGCTGGTGCGCCAGGTGAAGGGCACGGGCTCGCTGGTGCCCGAGTCCATCCGCTGGCTCACCGCCGACACCGCCGGCCGCGTGGAGCGCATCCACGTCCGGCCCGGCGCCACCGTCACCGCCGGCACGGTGCTCCTGGAGCTGTCCAACCCGGACGTGCAGCTCCAGGCCCTGGAGGCCGAACGCCAGCTCGCGAGCGCCGAAGGCGACTTCCTGGAGCTGCGCGAAACGCTCCAGACGCAGCGGCTGTCGCAGCAGGCCACCGTCGCCGCCCTCACCGCCGAGGCCTCCGACGCCACCCGCCGCTCGCAGGCCAACACCGCGCTGTTCCAGAAGTCCTTCGTCGGCGACCTGGAGACGCGCCAGACCCAGGAGAAGGCCCAGGAGGCCAGCCAGCGTCTGGAGTTGGAGCGCCAGCGCCTGGACGTCATGTCCCAGAGCCTGCGCCAGCGCCTCGCCTCCCAGCAGGAGCAGGTGGAGCGGCTGAAGGCCGTGGCGCGCTTCCGCCGCCAGCAGGTGGAGTCCATGAAGGTGCTCGCGGGAGAGGACGGCGTGCTCCAGGAGCTGCCGCTGGAGCTGGGCCAGTGGGTGACGCCCGGCGTGCTCCTGGCCAAGGTGGTGAAGCCGGAGCGCCTCAAGGCGGAGCTGCGGATCGCGGAGACGCAGGCGCGCGACATCCTCCCGGGCCTCAAGGCGCAGGTGGACACGCGCAACGGCATCGTCGAGGGCACCGTGGCGCGCGTGGCGCCCGCGGCCAGCCAGGGCACGGTGCGCGTGGAGGTGTCGCTGCCGGACGCACTGCCCAAGGGCGCCCGGCCGGACCTCACCGTGGAGGGCACCGTGGAGCTGGAGCGGCTGGACGACGTGCTGTCCGTGGGCCGTCCAGCGGGAGCGCAGGCGGAGAGCACGCTGGCGCTCTTCCGGCTCTTGCCCGGCGGCGACGAGGCGGTGCGCATCCCCGTGAAGCTGGGCCGGGGCTCGGTGAACGCGGTGGAGGTCGTGCAGGGACTCGCAGAGGGTGATCAGGTGGTGCTGTCGGACATGACCGCGTGGGATGCGGTGGAGCGCGTGAGGCTGCGATGATGACGACGATGACGAACGACCGCGACGCGAAGGTTGTGGCCCCGGGCGCGGTGCCGGGCAAGGCGCTGCTCCAGCTCGACGGGCTCACCAAGGTGTTCGAGACGGAGGAGGTGGAGACGCACGCCCTCTCCAACATCCAGCTCACCATCCGCCAGAACGAATGGGTGGCCATCGTGGGCCCGTCCGGCTCCGGCAAGTCCACGCTGCTCGCGGTGCTGGGGCTCCTGGACACCGCCACGCGCGGCAGCTACCTGCTGGATGGCAAAAGCGTGCTGGACCTGTCGCCCACGGACCGGGCGAAGGTGCGCAACCAGCACATCGGCTTCATCTTCCAGAGCTTCAACCTCATCGGCGACCTCACCGTCTTCGAGAACGTGGAGCTGCCGCTCACCTACCGAGGCCTGCCCGCGCAGGAGCGCAAGCAGCGCGTGGAGCGGGCCCTGGAGCGCGTGGGCATGGCGCACCGGGCGCGTCACCTGCCGGGGCAGCTCTCCGGCGGTCAGCAGCAGCGCGTGGCGGTGGCGCGCGCCGTGGCGGGCGACCCCCTCATCCTCCTGGCGGACGAGCCCACGGGCAACCTGGACTCGAAGAACGGCGAGGCGGTGATGCAGCTTTTGTCCGACCTGCACAAGGCGGGCTCCACCATCTGCATGGTGACGCACGACCCGGCGCACGCGCGCATCGCCACGCGCACGGTGAGCCTGTTCGACGGCCGCGTCGTGCAGGACGAACAGCTTCGCTGAAGAGGGGGACACGGCCATGGAACACCTGCTCGGTGACTTGCGCTACGCGTGGCGCTCCCTGAAGAACGCCCCCGGCTTCGTGGCGGTGGCGGTGCTGACGCTGGCACTGGGCATCGGCGCGAACAGCGCCGTGTTCAGCGTGGTGAAGGGCGTGCTCCTCACGCCGCCGCCTTTCGCCCAGCCCGAGCAGTTGGTGATGCTCGCGCCGAACTTCGAAGCCTTCGGTCTCAAGGAGGTGTCCAACTCGGTGCCGGAGTACCGGGACCTGACCACGCACACGCGGGCCTTCGCGTCGCTGGCGGCCTTCCGGCCGGACAACATGACGCTCACCGGGGGAGAGACGCCCCGGCGCCTGCGCGTCGTCGCGGCCACGGCGTCCTTCCTGCCCACGCTGGGCGTCACGCCGGTGCTGGGCCGGGGCTTCACGCAGGAGGAGGAGACGCCGGGCCAGGACGGGGTCGTCGTGCTCACGGACGGCGCGTGGCGCCTGCACTTCGCGAAGGATCCGGAGGTGCTGGGGCGCACGCTGCGGCTGGACGGGGTGCCGCGCACGGTGGTGGGCGTGCTGCCTCCGGGCGGCGTCTACCCGGAGGACACGGAGGTGCTGCTGCCCTTCGCGCCCACGCCGGAGCAGGCGGAAGAGTCCCGGCGCGGCAACCGCTTCCTCAGCGTGATGGCGCGGCTCAAGCCCGGGGTGACGCTGGACGCGGCGCGCGCGGACCTGGTGCGCATGGGCAACGCGCGGCCCTCGGAGCTGGTGAGCCAGTACCAGCGGTGGGGCTGGTCCATGAGCGTGAAGTCGCTGGAGGACCAGGTGGTGGGCGGCGTGCGGGAGACGCTGTGGCTGCTCTGGGGCGCGGTGGGCTTCGTGCTGCTGGTGGCGTGCTCCAGCGTGGCGAATCTCCTCCTGGCGCGGGCGGTGTCGCGGGGCCGCGAGGTGTCCATCCGCGCGGCGCTGGGCGCGGGCCGGACGCGGCTGGTGGCGCAGTTCCTCACGGAGAGCGTGGTGCTGTCGCTGGTGGCGGGCGCGGTGGGGCTGCTGCTGGCGCTGTGGGGCACGGACGCGCTGGTGGCCACCGTGGGGGACAGCCTGCCGAGGGCCCAGGGCGTGAAGCTGGACGTGGCCTCCGTGCTCTTCACCCTGGCGGTGTCGGTGCTCACGGGCGTGCTCTTCGGGCTGGTGCCCGCGCTCCAGGCCAGCCGCGCGGACCTGCACGCGGCGATGCGCGAGGGCGCTCGGGCCACGGGCAGCCACCGCACGGGCCGGCTGCGCGCTGCGCTGGTGGTAGCGCAGGTGTCGCTCGCGCTGGTGCTGCTGGTGGGCGCGGGGCTGTTCGTGAAGAGCTTCCTCGCGCTCCAGCGTGTGGACGCGGGCTTCGTGTCCGACGGCGTGCTCGCCGGAGAGCTGGCGCTGCCCAAGGCGCAGTACGCGGAGCGGGCGAAGCAGGTCGCCTTCCAGCAGGCCCTGCTGCCGCGCATCCAGGCGCTGCCGGGCGTGGAGGCCGCGGGGCTCACGAACATCCTCCCGTTGGGGGGCTCCTCGGACAACAGCTTCGACATCGAGGGGCGACCCCGTCAGCCGGGCGAGCAGTGGAAGGCGGTGGAGTACCGCGCCGTCACCCCCGGCTACCTGCGCGCGCTGCGCGTCAACCTGCGGCAGGGCCGGCTGCTGGAGGACTCGGACGGAGCGGACGCGCCGTGGGCGGTGGTCATCAACCGCTCCTTCGCGAGCCTCTTCTGGCCCCAGGGTGACGCCGTGGGGCAGCGGGTGAAGCTGCACGGCAACGACACGCAGTGGGCCACGGTGGTGGGCATCGTGGACGACCTGCGCGAGTGGGGCCTGGACGTGCCCTCGCGTCCGGCGGCGTACTACGCGCTGTCGCAGCTGCCGTCCGGGTACATGGGCCTGGCGGTGCGCGTGAAGTCCGGCAACCCGGAGGCGCTGCGCGCCCAGGTGGAGGCGGAGGTGCGCGCGGTGGACGCGGACCTGCCGCTGTTCGACGTGTCTCCGCTCACGCGGCGGATGGACCAGTCCACGGGCCCGCGGCGTCTGTCCGCGCTGGTGATGGGGCTGTTCGCGGGCGTCGCGCTGCTGCTCGCGTCGCTGGGGCTGTCGGGCGTCATCGCGTTCTCGGTGTCGCAGCGCACGCGGGAGCTGGGCATCCGCATGGCGCTGGGCGCGGCGCGGGGGGACGTGCTGCGGCTGGTGCTGGCGCAGGGCCTGCGGCTGTCGTTGACGGGCGTGGCGGTGGGGCTGGGCCTGTCGCTGGGGCTGGCGCGGCTGCTGGGCTCGCTCCTGTATGGCGTGTCGGCGGATGACCCGTGGACGTTCGGCGGGGTGGCGCTGCTGCTCACCGGGGTGGCGCTGGGGGCGTCGTGGCTGCCGGCTCGACGGGCGACGCGCGTGGACCCCATCATCGCGCTCCGGGCCGACTGACGTCCCCTCTTTCTGGCACAGTCCTGCTCCGTGGTGTCCTCCGTGTCCGAACCCGCCGCTTCCGCCCCGCGTCCCACCCGCATCCTCGTCGCCGACGACCAGCCGGACGTGCTGGAGGCGTTGCGGCTCCTTCTCAAGCGCGACGGCTACACGGTCGTGAGCGCGCAGTCCCCCGCGGGCGTGAAGGCCACGCTGGACGCGGAGGACGTGGACCTGGTGTTGATGGACATGAACTACGCGCGCGACACGACGTCCGGGCGCGAGGGCCTGGACCTGCTGGGCGAGCTGCGCGCGCGGGATGCCCTGCTGCCCGTGGTGGTGATGACGGCGTGGGGCAGCGTGGAGGGCGCGGTGGAGGCGATGCGCCTGGGCGCGCGCGACTACGTGCAGAAGCCCTGGGACAACACGCGCCTGCTGGCCACGCTGCGCACGCAGCTGGAGCTGTCCCGGGCGTTGAAGCGCGGCCGACGGCTGGAGGAGGAGAACCAGCACCTGCGCCGAGAGCAGGGTGGACGCTCGCCGCTGGTGGGCGAGTCGCGGGCGATGCAGCCGGTGCGCAGGCTCATCGAGCGGGTGGCGCCGTCGGCTGCGCCGGTGCTGGTGACGGGCGAGCACGGCACGGGCAAGGAGGTGGTGGCGCGGCTCATCCACGCGGCCAGCTCGCGCGCGGACCGGCCCTTTGTCGCGGTGAACTCCGGCGGCCTGTCCGAGGGCGTCTTCGAGAGCGAGCTCTTCGGCCATGTGAAGGGCGCCTTCACGGACGCGAAGACGGACCGCATCGGCTGCTTCGAGTTGGCGGACGGCGGCACGCTCTTCCTGGACGAGATTGGGAACATGCCGCTCACGCAGCAGGCGAAGCTGCTGCGGGTGCTCCAGACGGGAGAGCTGCACCCGGTGGGCTCGTCGCGGACGCGGCGCGTGGACGTGCGCGTGGTGAGCGCGACGAACGTGGACCTGGGCAAGGCGGTGGTGGAGGGGAGGTTCCGCGAGGACCTGCTCTACCGGCTCAACACGGTGGAGGTGCAGCTGCCGCCGCTGCGGGAGCGGCGGGAGGACATCCCGCTGCTCGCGGCGCACTTCCTGGCGGCACAGGGCCAGCGCTACGGCCGACCCAACATCCACCTGGCGCCGGGTGCTCTGGAGGCGCTCATCGCGTACCCCTGGCCCGGCAACGTGCGTGAGCTGGAGCACGCGGTGGAGCGCGCGTTGTTGATGGCGGTGGGGGACCGGGTGGAGGCGGAGGACCTGCTGCTCAAGAGGACCGGGTCCGCGAGCGGAGGGACCACGCGCCTGGAGGAGATGACGCTGGAGGAGGTGGAGCGCTACCTGATTGAGAGAGCCCTCGGCCGGCACGACGGCAACGTGAGCGAAGCAGCGAAGGCGCTGGGCCTGTCACGCAGCGCGCTCTACCGCAGGCTCCAGTACTACGGCATCAAGGGCGCCAGGTGAAACGCAGTCCCCCAGCGCCGCACGACCCGAGCGTCACGGAGCACGTGCACGAACGGAAGCTGCCGGTGCCGCACGACGTTCGCGTGATGTGGCTCACCGTCGTCGCGGGCCTGCCCGCGGTCGTCGTGTCGCTCGCGCTGCTGTGGACGGGGGACTTCACCGCGAAGGTGCGCTGGACGCTGTCCGTGCTCGTGGTGGGCGTCCACGCCGGAGCCTGTCTCGCCGTCCGCGAGCGCGTCGTGCGGCCCCTGCACACCGTCGCGGGACTGCTGGCCGCCCTGCGGGAAGGGGACTACTCCGTGCGCGGCCGGGGCGGACGCGCGGGGGATCCGCTGGGCGAGGTGATGCTGGAGGTCAACGCCCTGGGCGACACCCTGCGCGAACAGCGCCTGGGCGCACTGGAGGCCGGCGCGCTCCTGGGCCAGGTGATGGAGGCCATCGACGTCGCGGTGCTCGCCTTCGACGCCGCCGGCACCCTCAAGCTGGTGAACCGCGCGGGCGCCCGGCTCGTGGGCCTGCCGCGCGCGCAGCTCCTGGGACAGCACGCGGACGCCCTCGGCTGGGGTGAGCTGCTGGAAGGCCCCGCCCCCCGCCGCCTCACGCGCGTCTTCGCGCAGCAGGACGGCGGCCCCTACGAACTCTGGCGAGGCACCTTCCGCGAAGGCGGCCAGCCGCACCAGTTGGTCGTGCTCACCGACCTGCGTCTGGCATTGCGCGAGGAGGAACGCGAAGCCTGGCGCCGGCTGGTCCGCGTGCTCAGCCACGAGATCAACAACTCCCTCACCCCCATCCACTCCATCGCGGACGCCCTCCGGGACACCGTCGCCCAGGTGCCGCGCCCCGCGGACTGGGAAGAGGACACCCTGCACGGCCTGGGCATCATCGCGCGCCGCGCGGAGGCCCTGTCGCGCTTCATGTCCGCCCACGCCCGGCTCGCGCGCCTGCCCCCGCCGACCCTGGGCGCCGTCGAGGTGGAACCCTGGGTGCGGCGCGTGGTGGCCCTGGAGCCGCGCCGTCCCGTCGCCGTGCGCCCTGGCCCCGTCCTCACCGTGTCCGGAGACGGCGACCAGTTGGAGCAACTGCTCATCAACCTGGTGCGCAACGCCGTGGACGCGGTCCTGTCGGAAGGAGGCACGGGCGGTGTCTGGGTTTCCTGGGCGGTGCACACGCCCGGCGCCGTGGAGGTCTGGGTGGAGGACGAAGGCCCCGGCCTCTCCGACACCGCGAACCTCTTCGTGCCCTTCTTCACCACCAAGCCGCAGGGCAACGGCATCGGCCTGGCGCTCAGCCGGCAGATCGCCGAAGCCCACGGGGGCAGCCTGCGCCTGGAGAACCGCACCGACGGCCGGGGCTGCCGAGCGAGGCTCAGGCTCCCGCTGGACGCTCCGCGCGCGTGAATTCCTTCTTCGCGGACGCGGCCTCGGGAGCGGCGGGGACGACCTCCGGCTCAGGGACCGGCGCGGCCAGCCGGTAGAGCACCGCGGTCGCTGCCCAGAAGAACAGCACGCTGAACCCCACGTGGATCCACCGCGCCGCGTGCCACGGCTGGAGCGAGCGAGGAAGCGTCTCTCCCACGACGAAGTCGCTCAGCCACTGGCCCAGCCAGCACAGCGCCGTCACCCACAGCACACGCTGCCACGACGCCACCCGGGCGCCGCCCACGGCATACCGGTGCCGGGCCCACAACAGCCCGACGGCGCAGCCCCACAGGGCAAGGCGTGTCAGCGACAGCCCCCGGTGCGAAGGACCTGACGGGTTCAGCTCCAGCACCCCGAAGGCCGGCGCCAGGATGAGCACCTGCACCAGCAACACCCGGCGCACCCGCTCCGTCAGTCCCTTGAGGAGCTGCCCATACGTCCAGGTCAGCGCAATCATGGGGCCCTCCCTCGGGCACGAATGAGCGGAGCTACACGAGAAGAACGGCTCAGCCTTTATTTCTTGATTAATTGGGTTGGGCTGAAGTCCGGGCTTCATCCCACCCAAGCAATCTCCGTGGGTTGGATGGGCTCCCGCAAAGACTATTCAAAGATGGACAGCTCGGAGAGGGTATAGAACTCAGCAGGTGGGGACGTGCCGTCGTAGGTAAGGGATTCCACGGAGAAGCGCACGAAGCGCACGGGCTCCGCGCTGGAGAGGGGCACGTCCTGGAAGACAGGCTCCCGCCTGCCCAGCAGCAGCGGCCCGTCCCCGTAGGCTGAATCCCCTCCCGTCGGCTCGATGTAGAAGCCGAACTGGGAGTCGAGCAGCGACTGCTCGGTGGAGCTCAGGTCCCGCAGGACGACGCGTGCCAGGGATTGCCAGTGTTCACCGTCGTCGCTGCCCTCGATGATGAGGGAATCCTTGCCACCATAGCCTTGCAGGTATTGCAGCCCGCGCACCACCGCCCTGCGGGGCAGGGTGGGTTGGGGCAGGGTGAGGGTGACGCCGTAGAAGCGCGGGTCGGTCTCCTGCTTCCAGAAGTCCACCCGGGTGAGCAGGCCATCCGTCCATGGACAGACACCGGAGAAGGACGGCTCGCACGTCGCGCCGCGGCTGACGGGGCGCAGCGTCCCGGCGGGCAGCGGCTCCGCGCCGGTGCGCCACTCCAGCCGGAAGTCCACGGAGCTCGACTCGCCGCCCAGGGGGGAGAAGAGCCACGTCCCCGCGCTGGCGGCGCGCAGCTGGACGCGGGGGCTGACGAAGTCCTCCAGCAGATAGGGGCTCGGCGTCCACGGGGAGGTGGCGCCCGCCTGGCGCCAGAGCAGCTCGCCGCCGGACGTGACCCAGAGCAGGGGCTCCGGGGTGGTGGGCAGGATGGGGATGACGGTGCCGTCCTGGGTGACCAGCTCCAGCGTGTCCGCCGTCTCCGGCAGGGGCGGCGCGGGCGGCGCGGGCGGGAAGGCCACGCGGGGGCCCTGCTCCCCCATGCTCACGGCCGGGTGCGCGTCCCACGCCTGCACCGTGGGCAGCTCCACGTCGTCCTGGAAGGAGAACGCGAGCGTGGCGCCGCTGCCGTCCGCTTCCAGCGGCAGCGCCAGCCGGAACCGGCTCCGGCCGCGGGAGGTGTTCGTCTCGACGGAGGCGTCCCCGTAGAGCATCTCCAGGGTGAAGTCGCCGGAGGCGTCGGGGACGACGGTCGCGAAGGGCTGGAAGGCCTCTTCCTCTCCCTCGCGCATGCGCTCCACGTGGAGCGTCTCGCCGGTGCGCGGCGCGCCGTCCCGCTGGAGCGCGCGGCCGTACGCGAAGATGGGCTCTTCGGGGTAGCGGTCGCAGCCGGAGCCGGACGCCAGCAGGGCCAGGGAGGTGACGAGTGCGCGTCGCATGTCAGTAGGTCGCCTTGAGGCCGAAGAGGGGGAGGATGACGGGGATGCGGATGGGGGCGCGCACGGGGCGGATGTCCTTGTGCGGAGAGCCCTCGTAGTCGCCGCCCTCGAAGCGGTACTCGTAGCCCACCACCTCCTGCTGCGCGGAGAGGTTGAGCACGTCGAGCGACGCATCCAGGGTGAAGTCCTGGTAGGCCCACGACTTCGCGATGCGCGCGTCCACGCGGAAGAACGACGACAGCCGCTGCGTGCGGTCCAGGTCCTGCCGCACCCATTCGTTCGTCCCGTCCGGGTTCGTCACCCAGCGCTGCGTCTGCGAGGTGATCTGCCCCGTCTCCGGGCGGCCGGTGTTGAAGTGCACCACCGTGCCCACGGTCCAGTTGTTGCCGAACTTGTAGCTGAGCGCGGCGTTGAGCGTGTGGGCCTGCTCGAAGGCGAAGGGCAGCGTGCCCTCCACGGTCTCCAGCACGCGGTTGTCGTCGCCGATGCGAGCGAAGCGCGTCTTCCGCTTGCTCTGCAGGAAGCTGTACGACACCCAGCCGAACCAGTGGCGGCCCAGCGGGTGACGAGCCATCAGGTCGAAGCCGTAGGCGTAGCCGGTGGTGGCGGGGTCCTCGCCCAGGCTGCCCCGGCGGCGGCGGTTCTCCGCCACGTCCACCAGGTCGAACTCCACCGCGCGGGACAGCGGGTTGAAGAACGCATCCGCGCTCAGTTCCAGTCCTTCGAAGGCCTTCCACTCCGCGCCCACGTCGAACTGCGCGCCGGACTGGAGGCCATAGCGCAGGCTCGCGGTGTCGATGGCGGGCACATGCACGAGCACGGTGGGCGGCTGATGGAACAGGCCCGCGCCGCCCTTGAGCGTGAGGGTGTCCGTCAGCGTGTGGCGCACGGACAGGCGCGGTTCCACGGCGGTGAAGGTCATGCCCGGCACCAGGTGGTACGCATCCACACGCAGTCCTGGAGTCACCACCCACCGCTCCGACGGCTTCCAGGTCGCGGACGCATACGCACCGGAGAAGGTGGCCAGCGCGCTGGGCCGCTTGAGCGGATCCACTTCATCAGAGGGGCGCCAGCCCGGAGGCCGAGCCGTGCCCATGAGCGTGGTGGCGGAGCGGCGGTGCTCCACGTCCGCGCCCACGGCCAGCTCCAGCGAGGACGTCAGCACGCGACGCCAACCCGCGCGAGCGGAGACGCTCGCCTGCTGGAGGCTGTATTCGCCCACCTTCTCGCGGATCAACTCCTGTCCGGTGTCGCGCGTCCGCTCGCCGTTGAGGCCCAGGCCGTCCCAGCCAAACGTGACGCCCACCTCGCCCTCGCCGCCCGCCACCGGATGCGTGCCGCGAAGGTCGATGCGGTGGAAGCGCGACACGACGCCGCCGCCGTCCGCGCTGTCCCGCAGCTCCGGTGCCACGCCGACGTCGTCGGAGCTGCCGAGCGCGAACAAGCGCAGCCGGCCCCGGCCCACCTTCTGCTCGACGCGCGCCTGGTAGTCCCAGAAGCCCGCGCGAAGCTGCTCCGCCTCCTCGCTCTGGAAGGCATTGGCCGCCAGTGAGATGAGCAGCGCGGAGTAGCTCACGCGGCCCGCGAGGCTGACGCTGGTGCCGGTGGACTCGAAGGGCTGCTCGATGAAGCCACCCGCGTTGAGCAGGTCCGCGTAGGCGGTGAAGTGCAGCCGGTCCTCGCGGGGACGGCTGAGGCGCCCTTCCACCGCGCCGCCCAGCACGCGGCCGTACTGCACCGGCGGCGTGCCCGGATAGAAGTCCACGGTGTCGATGAAGTCCGGGTGGATGACCGCGGGCCCGAGCAGCAGGTGGTACAGCATGGGGATGCGCACACCGTCCAGGAAGAAGCCCGTCGCCGCCGGCTGGCTGCCGCGCACCACCGGGTAGCTGATGCCAGACGCAAGGCTGCCCACGCCGGGCATCAGCATCACCACGCGGAACGGATCGCCCAGCGTGCCGGGCACCTCACGGATCTCCTGCTCATGCAGGCTGATGCGGGTGACCTCCGTGCGAGGACGTTCGTCGCGCACGACCGTCTCGTAGGGGTTCACCTCGCGAGGCTGGAGCCGGTAGACGACCTGGAGCGTCTGGCCTTGCGTCAGCGTCTCCGTGAACGCCGTCGTCGCATGGCCCGGAGCACGGACCTCCAGCGTGTGAGAGCCCGGCGTCACATCGAGCGCGAAGCGGCCCTGGGTGTCGGTGGTGGCGGCGGGCTGGAGCGCGCCGTCCAGGAAGAGCGCGGCATCCACGAGGGGCCGGCGCGTGCCACGTGCGCGCACCTCACCGGTGAGGTGCGTGGTGGAGGCGGGGACCTGCACGGGCGGGGTGAAGCGGTAGACGAAGGGAAGGCGCACCGCCACGGGCGTGCCGCCCAGCGTGGCCGGGGTGAAGCGCAGGCCCGGTGCGGCGGCGAGCGCCGCGTCGGTGAGGCGCGGCTCGGAGGCAGCGCGAGTCACCTTCACTTCCGCGACGCGGCCCTCCACGTCCACCAGCAGCTCCAGCTCCACCTCGCCCGGCGTGCCCTCCAGGCCTTCAGGCCACGCGGCAGTCGAGTCGGCGGTGAGGCTGGGAGGCACGAGCGTCGCGTCGCCCGCGTCGGCCGAAAGACCCAGGCGCGCGGCATCCTCGGCGGAGAGGGCCTGGCCCGCGTCGGTGGCATGGACGTCCACCTCCACGGCGCGAGGCGCGCTGGTGCCAGAGGGAACGCCCTGCGCGCGAGCGGTCGCGCCGGACAGCAGCACGAGGGCCAGCACCAGGGGGACGGCGCGGGGGGAGGACATGGGCGGGCGCTTCAACACCGGCCCCCCACGAAACTGTCACTCGCGACCGCACCGGAGGGCTCCGGTCTGTTCGCGACACCGCATGCATTCATCGGGTTCTGCCACGGGCGTCCGAAGCTTCCCCGGCCCGGGGCGGAAGTCGGCACGCGAAACCATACGTCTGTTGGGCCCGATCCTGGCTGGATGTTTTCACGACCCGTCCCATCTCCCAGGGGCGCCTCGAGCGGAGTCTCCGGGCTCCCACCTCCGAGAGCGCAGTCCCTGCCATTCCCCCCGCGTCGCGCCAGTCCGTCCCCGAGGGCGGGCACGCTGTGCACACGCGCACGGCCCCGTGTCCCGAGGTGCCGCCCCCTGGAGCCGCGACAAGAGCGGTCGTTACACTTTTTCATGTCGAGCGGAAGCCACGGCCACGGCTTCGCGGGGAGGGCGCATGCGCACGCCGAAGGACGAACTGCTGCTCCGGGCGATGGACCATGCGTTGTCAGCGCGAACGTTGGCGGCGGTGGAGACGCTGGCCGAGCTCTATCGATTGCTCGACGCGGAGCGCATCTCGGAGGACGAGAACTACGCCGTGTTCGCCACCGCGCTGTCGCGCCGATTGGAGGGAGCGACGGGGGCACTGCATCCGTACCGGGCCTCGGAGGTGGACGGAGGCGCGCCGCAGATCGAGCTGTTCCGGCGGCTGATGAAGCACCTGCCGCTGGCGTCCGCGGCGGACGCGGTGGCGAACGCGCTGCTCGCGGACTTCCTGCGAGGGCACGCCGAGGCGACGCTGCTGGACGTGGGCATCGGGCAGGGACGGCAGGAGTGCAACCTGCTGCGCGCGCTGGCGAAGGCGGACGCGCTGCCCCAGCACCTGACGGTGGTGGGCGTGGACCCCAGCGGCACCAGCCTGGTGGAGGCCCGCGACGCGGTGCTGGCGGTGGCGGAGGAGGTGGGGCTGTCGCTGGAGTTCGTGAAGCTGGAGTCGCCGGTGGAGGACCTGGACGCGGCGACGTGGGCGGCGCTGCGAGGCGTGAAGCGGCCGCTGGTGGTGAACGCGGCGTTCGCGCTGCACCACGTGGCGGAGCAGGAGACGTCGGGCGTGGAGGCGCGCGACGCGGTGCTCGCGAGGCTGGCATCGCTGGGGCCGGTGGGCGTGGTGCTGTGCGAGCCCCACGTGGACCACCACCGCGCGCCGGCGCGTGAACGGTTGATCAATGCGTGGCATCACTTCTCCCGCGTGTTCCAGTTGCTGGATACGCTGGAGGTGCCGGGCGCGGAGCGGCGCGCCATCAAGCGGTTCTTCGGCCGGGAGGTAGACGACATCGTGGGCACGGTGAACGAGTCGGAGCGGTGCGAGCGCCATGAGCCGGCCCCCGCATGGTGGGAGCGGTTGCAGCGCGCGGGCTTCACGTCGCGGCGAGGGCTGGAGGCGGTGTGCCCGGGCGACGTGCACCCCGCGGTGGGGCTGCGCCTGGAGGAGGGCACGGTGGGCATCACCTTCCGTGGGGATGTGCTGGTGTCGGTGCTGGCGGCGGTGCCCCGGGAGGGCGCATGAGCCAACTGGAGGCGGTGGCGCCGAAGGTGATTGGCCGGTGCCGGGAGGCAGGGGTGCGGCTGGTGTTGGCGGAGGCGTGCACGGGCGGGCTGATGACCGCGGCGCTGACGGAGGTGCCGGGGGCCTCGGCGGTGGTGGAGCGCGGGTTCGTGCCGTACTCGAACGAGTCGAAGGGCGAGCAGTTGGGGGTGCCGCTGGCGCTGTTGCAGGCGCACGGGTCGGTGAGCGCGGAGGCGGTGGGCGCGATGGCGGCGGGGGCGCTGGAGCGTTCGTGGGCGGACTGGGCGGTGGCGGAGACGGGCATCGCGGGGCCCGGGGGCGGGACGGAGACGAAGCCGGTGGGGCTGGTGTTCATCGCGGTGCAGCGGCGCGGGAAGGCGGCGGTGGTGGAGCGTCACCGGTTCGAAGGGGACCGGCGGCAGGTGCGTCAGGCGGCGGCGGCGCGAGGGCTGGCCCTCCTTCTGGAGCAGCTCCGAGTGGAGTCCTGAATAGGGGCCTCATCCCTCCGGACGTTGGCACGTGGACGCTGGATGGGAGAGAAGGGTCGACGCAGTCTCACGAAGGGGGGCCTCGATGTATCGAATCGACGTGGACCGAGCGGAATCCATCGTGAGCTTCGCGCTGGAGGGCTACATCCGGCTGGAGGAGATGCAGCGGTTCGTGGTGGACCTGCGGGCCGCGACGGACGAGGTGGCGGGGCAGCCCATCAAGATCGAAGCGGACCTGCGCACGTTCCGGCCGGCGTCGCCGGAGGCCGCGGACCTCATCAAGCGGGTGCAGGAGTACGGCCTGCGCTCCGGCGTGACGCGGGTGGCGGAGCTGGTGCAGAACCAGATCGTCGCGTTGCAGTTGAACCGCGTGGCCTCCGGAAGCGGCACGGACAAGATCCTCCGCCGCTTCTGGCAGGAGTCCGCGGCGCGCACCTGGCTGAAGCACGGAGACGAGGAGCTGGGAGCGGCGCTGCAAGGCTGAGAGCGCACGGACATGCCAGCGCGCTGGCTGTGCGTGCTGTGGGTGCTGTTCGTGACGGGCTGCGCGACGTCACATGCGCTGAGGTTGGACACGGGAGAGGGCCGAACGCGTGAGTACACGCCGCGAACGGACACACCGCCCGTGGCGCTGGACGAAGACACCTTCGAGGACACGGTGCGAACGCTGGCGCGAGGAGCGCCGGTGTCCATGCACCCCAGGAGGGAAGCGCTCCGGCTGTTGAATCCCAGGGCAGAGCGTCCGCGAGCGTCGCTGGGCGTCGTCTCCGTGGTGGATCCAAGGCAGGGCCGCGTCCGGGTGGCGCAAACGGGCACGAAGCTGGAGGCCGCCTACGGACGCTGGTGCGTGCGCAAGCGGCAGTCCGGAGACTGCCTGCGCCTGCTGGACCGGAGCCTGACGCTGGATGAGGAGGGCAAGCAGACGCTGGCCTTCCGCATCGCGTTGGACTCGGTATGGGAGGAGACGGCCGAAGCCTTGGAGGGGATGGTGGACCCCGAGGCGATGGTGACGCTGCTGGCGACGACGGGAGCGGTGTACTTCAGCCTGTGGCTGGTCCCGGAGCCGCTGCTGTCCAAGGGAGTCGCGGCGACACTGACGGTGGCGCTGATTGCATACCTGGGCTGGGACACGGTGTGGAGTCTCATCCAGGGCTGGAGGGTGCTGGCGGCGGAGGTGAAGGACGCGGAGACGTTCGACGAAGTCCGTGACGCCGGAGAGAAGTACGGCGAGGTGATGGGCAAGCAGGCGGCAAGGGCCTTCGTGATGCTGGCGATGGCGGCGCTGGGAGGAACGGCGCGGACGCTGGCAACCAGGGTCGCGACGCTGCCGGGTTCGGCCCAGGCCGCGCTGGTGGGAGCGGAGCAGGGAGGCTTCCGGCTGGTGGCCGCGGCGGAAGTCTCAGCGGTCGCGGTGTCCGCAAGTGGCGCAGTGACGATCGCGTTAGCGCCCAACGCGGTAGCGATGTCCGCGAAGGGGCCGAACATCCCCGCCCCCGTCGAAGTCCGCGTGCATCACATCGCCACGAACAAGTGGTGGGAAGCGACGCGCGATGGCGGCCCCTGGTCGCCCAAGTTCCAGGAGCTCTTCGACCGTGCAGGGATGTCCCTGGATGACGAGGTGAACACCGTCCGTGTTGCCGGTCATAAAGGGCCACATCCGGAGGCGTACCATAAGGCAGTCTACAAAAGACTGCGTGACGCTTTAGGTCGGTGCAGAACCATCCTGACATGCAGGGAGGCGCTGGTAGAGGAGCTGCAATCCCTGGGGCAGGAGATCTCCACGCAGAACACCCCGCTCAACCTGCTTGTTACCCAACCCTGACTCACAAGAAGAGTGATCCCGATGCGGTACTTCGAACTCTTTGACGACATGGAATTGATGGACCGCTGGTTGCCGGGTGAAGCCAGGAACGTCCAGGGCCAGGAGATCGATGACATCTGGCAGTTCGCGGATGGATGCCCGGTTCAAGTCAATGAACCTCTACGGATCCCCGTCAGTCATCCAGGGAGGGTCGTCGACTTCTCCACGACGAGCGTGGGGGCTGCGCCGGTTGTTCATCGAAGAATCGCGAGCGTGTTCACGGAGTTGGCGCCTGGTGAGGTGCAGGTCATTCCGGTCGATGTCGATGGACAGGCGGAGCCCTATTTCATCCTCGTCGCGACGCGGACCCTCCGATGCATTGATGATCAGCAGTCCGCGGAGGTGCTGTATTGGAAGCCCGAAGACGGGCGGCCGGAAAAGACCGGGCGATACAGGTCCGTCATGGGCATGCGCATCGACACGACGAAGGTGGGTGATGCCAGGGTCTTCCGCCCCTGGGGCTGGACGGGTGTGCTCATCGTCTCCGAGGAGATCAAGGATGCACTGGAGCGCTCCGGTGCCACGGGGATGTCGTTCACGGAAGTCACGGGCCCCAGCGAAGTCAGTCCGGAACAGCGTGAACACAACCGCAAGCTCCAGGCGCTCTATGAACGGACCGAGACCGCCCGCACCGCCTTCTGGCGCACCCTTGGCACGCTGGATGAAAACGCCATCCTCCCCATCGTCGTCGGAGGAGGCTGGCCCGCGAGGCGTCAGGTCTGGCGCGTCATCCACCGGCCTGAAGGACGCGCACTCTTCGTGACGGACGGCCTCTCCGACTTCTTCGTGGACACCAGGGAGCCCTCCGTGGGCTTCGGCCTGGAGCTCGCGCTCGAAACCGATGAGCCCCAGGCGAAATGGCCCGTGACGCTGCTGGAGCGCATCGCCAACGAGCTGGTGGGCCACGAACACCTGCGCGAACCCGCGAGGACCGGCCTCCTCTCCATGGAAGTGGACGGAGCGCACCTGCCCGAACCGCTCCTGACGAAGGACGGCCGCGTCGCCGTGCTCCTGGGCATGGACACCCCCACGCTCCCCAGCCACTTCACGATGCCGGACGGACAGGTGCGGCTGGTCACCGTGAAGACGCTGATGCCCCGGGAGCTCACGTACCTGCTGGAGCACGGCCGGGAGGAGCTGCTCCACCGCTTCAACCAGTCCCACCCCGGCCACCTGTCCAAGGCCTGGCGCCAGTCCGTGGTCTGATCACCGCATCCCGAACACCAGCCACACCGCCAGCGCTCCATACAGCGGCACGTTGAGCGCCAGCGTCAGCCGGTTGATGCGCCGGAACCGCGCCTGCTCGGCGTCCGCGAACCACACGCCGTCCTCGCCGGTGGTGCGTCCTTCCACGGCCTGATGGAACAGCGCCGCGTAGGCCACCTCGACCACCAGGCTCACCAGCACCAGCCCCACCAGCGCCAGCGCCCACACGTCGCGCCCGTCCAGCACGCCGGCCCACCTCTCCCCGGTGTACGCGAGCCCCGCCCCCACCAGCGCGATGCACCCCAGGTCATGGCCCACGCCATACGGCGGCCGCCAGTTGCGCGACACGTAGAGCATGTAGAGCTCCGCGGCCCCGCGCAGCCACATGGACACCGCGAAGGCCCCCAGCACGATGCGCGCCTCCACCGGCACGGCGGCATCCAGCGCCACCAGCGGGCACACGAGGAACCAGAGGAACACCGCGTACAGCAGCCACGCCAGCTTCGGCCCGGAGATGCGCCCACCCTGCGCGCCCTGCCCGTTCTGCCGGTGCCGGAACGCCACCGCCGCTCCCGCGCACACCAGCAGCGCCACCGCCAGCAACACCCGCGTCGACGAAGAGAGCATCAGTAGGAACGGGGCCGGGGATAGTGGTGGGGGAACCGCTCGACGTACCACGCGCGAAGCCGGGGCAGGTGCGTGAGGGACACCTGCGGGTGCAGGTGGTGCACCACGTGAAGCCCCACGTGCCGGGGCGCCAGGCCCAACCGCCCCAGCCATCCCAGCCCGTGGTCCCGCGTGCACGCGAACACATCCCCCAGCGTCCGTCCCTGCACGGGCGCGGCGGTGTGCTCGGCGAGCAACCGGTGCGCGTTGAACCCCGACGCCACCAGCAAGGGCACCGCGTACCCCCACAGCACCGCGGAGGGCCATCGCACCGCCAGCGCGAGCACACCCAGGTGGAACAGCACCTGCCCCGCCTCCGCCCGGGCACACGCCGTCACCTCCCGGGTGTCCACGCGTCCGGAGCGGTCCTGCAGGAACGCGCGCGCATACGCCGTGCGCAGGAACGGCAGCCCCCACGCGCACAGCCCCACGGGCCCGCGCAGCACCCAGCCGGGAATCACGCCTACGAGCAGCAGCCACCGCCACGCCGTGCGCAGGCGTCCTCCTTCCGGAGGCTTGCGGTACGGATCCGTGGGCAGGCCCGCGTCGCGGTGGTGTCGAAGGTGGTGGTAACGCATCGCCGCCAGCGTGGACGCGATGGGATACCCCGCGACGGCCTCCAGCAGACACAGTCTCCATTCGCGATTTCGCGAAGGCAGGTGGACCGCGTCATGAAGCAGGACGCCCAGCGCATGCAGCCGCCCCGCGACGACGAACACCGCCAGCGGCGCGAACACCGGAGGAGCCCACGCCATGACCGCCCAGCCCAAGGCCATCCCCGCCCACTCGACGGCGGCCAGGCGCAGCAGGCCTGAAGGCGTGGCCGGAACGAGCAGCTCGCGAGGCACCGCCGCGCGGCGAGGCAGGGAAGGGACCATCGGGCGCCAGGACTCCACGCATGGGCGCGGGACGCAAGCCCCGGGGGGATTGGACACCCGGAGACGGGCACGGCACGCTCCGCGCGTGCATCGGGACGGTCAATCATGAGTGTGGATGTGCCGACGGCGCCGGCCCTCGCGGGCACGCGCGTGGAGTGGGGCGGCTGGGTGTTCCCCCGCTGGAACGACCCGAGGCTGCCCTTCGCGGCGCTGCTCACGCTCTACGGCGTGCTCGGCTTCACCTTCTTCGGCTTCAACCGGAGCCCCGGGCAGATGGCCTTCCTGGTCGTCTCCGGCACGCTGCTGGACGCGGTCCTGGGCTGGGTGCTCAAGCGGCGCAAGGAGCTGCCGCTCTCCGCGTACATCTCGTGCTGCTCGCTGGCGCTGCTGCTGAACTACTCGCACGCGAGCACGCTCTTGTGGCTGCCGGTGTGGCTGGCCATTGGCTCCAAGTACGTGCTGACCTTCCAGGGGCGGCACGTCTTCAACCCGTCGATGTTCGCGGTGGCCGTGTCGCTGCTCACCACGCGCGAGCTCATCACCGCCGCGCCCGCCTATCAGTGGGCGAACGGGGAGGTCGCGCTGTCGGCCTTCATCGTGATGGCGGCGCTGGTGCTGTTCTTCTTCCGCGTGGGACGCGGCTGGCTGGTGGTGAGCTTCCTGGGCTTCTACGCGCTCCAGACGGCGCTGCGCGCGTTCATCCTCCGCCACCACCTGCCGCCGGAGGTGCTGTTCCTGGGCACGCTCGGCGCACCGTCGTTCTTCATCTTCGTCTTCTACATGCTCACGGACCCCGCGACGTCGCCGGGGACGCGCAAGGCGCAGGTGCTGGTCGCGCTGGCCATCACCTGCGTGGACCTGGTGCTGCACCTGAAGGAGAGCGTCTACACGTTCTTCTACGCGGCGCTCACCGTGGCCACCTGCCGCTTCGTGTTCATGCACGCGCGCGAGCTGTGGCGCACGCGGGGCGCGGCGCTGCGCCAGCTCCTGGCCCCGGACATGCTCAAGCGCCTGGGCGTGGTGGGCGGGCTGGGGGCGGTGCTGGCCACGGGGTACTCGGTGTCAGCGGCGCAGGGGACGCGGGAGGCGCCGCTCACGTTCAAGCTGGAGGCGCAGGACCTCCAGCAGGCGGGCCTGGACTCCCGGATGGGGCACACGCTGGAGGAGCTGGATCCGCGAGTGGCCCACGTCGCCAAGTGGCTGGTGGCGGTGGGAGACGCGGTGGCCACGGGGGACTTCGACGGGGACGGCCGGCTGGACCTGTTCCTCACGCACCCGCTGGGTACGCCGGAGCACCACGCGGGCCTGTACCGCAACCTGGGCGGGCTGCGCTTCGAGCGCGTCGCCGTGCCCGCGCTGGAGCGCTTCGCCACGCGCTACAAGGAAGAGGGCCTGGCGGGCGGCGGGACGTTCGTGGACTGGGATGGGGACGGGGACCTGGACCTCGCGGTGGCGGTGGCCTTCGGGCCGGTGCGCCTGTTGCGCAACACGCTGCGAGAGACGGGCACGGCGGGCTTCGAGGACGTGACGCAAGCGGCGGGCGTGACGGACCACGCGGTGAGCCTGGGGCTCACGTTCCTGGACTACGACCGCGACGGGCACCTGGACCTGCTGGTGCTCAACGCGATGACGACGCACCTGCCGGACTACCCGCAGCCCGCGCCGCCGCTCAACCTCTTCAAGCTGCCGGAGCCCGAGTACGCGGGGGACCGCCGCATGCTGCGCTTCATGCACGACGGCTGGCACGACGCGAACAACGGGGGGCGCAACGCGCTCTACCGGGGCCGAGGGGACGGCACGTTCGAGAAGCAGGACGTGGAGGCGCTGGGCCTGAAGGAGACGCACTGGTCGCTCGCGGTGAGCACGGTGGACCTGAACCACGACGGGTGGACAGACCTCTACGTGGCGAACGACTTCGGGCCGGACGACGTGTACCTGAACGAAGGAGGGCGGCACTTCCGCCACCTCGTGGGGCAGCGCTTCGGGGAGATTGGCCGGGACACGTACAAGGGCATGAACGCGAGCGTGGCGGACTTCGACCGCAACGGCTGGTTGGACGTGTACGTGTCCAACGTGCACCACTCGCTCCAGGCGGAGGGCAGCCTCTTGTGGATGGTGGGGCCCGGCGAGGACGCCTTCGTTCCCCGCTTCAAGGACGAGGCCACCTTCCGGGGCGCGCTGAACGAGCGCCGCTTCGGCTGGGGCGCGGCGGCGGGGGACCTGGATGACGACGGGTGGCCGGACCTGGTGCAGGCCAACGGCATGGTGGACGCGCGGCTGGACGCGGAGAAGTGGCGCATCCCGGCGGGCCAGCGCAACGACTACTGGTACGTGAACCACAAGCTGATGCAGTCCGGCCCGGAGGTGCACACGTACGCGGACAAGTGGGGCGACATCCGGGGCCGCGTGCTCTATCCGAACGAAGCGCGCCGCGTGTACCTCAACCTGGGCGACGCGCGGCCGGGACACTTCGTGGACGTGGCGAGGGAGGTAGGCATCGACGCTCCGGACAACTCGCGAGGCGTGTTGATGGCGGACCTGGATGACGACGGCGACCTGGACGTGCTCATCACGAATCAGCACGCGCCGGTGTCGCTGTACCGCAACACGCTGCGAGCCAGCGCCACGGACGCGAAGCCGGACGCGCACTTCGTGGGACTGTCGCTGGTGGGCGACGGCCAGCGCACGCACCGGAGCGCTGTGGGCACGCGAGTGGTGTTGTCCTACGAGGAGGGCGGCAAGCGCGTGGAGCAGGTGCGCGAGGTGGGCTTGATGGGAGGCTTCTCCGCGTCAGCGGATCCGCGGCTGCACTTCGGCCTGGGGCGGCACGCGGGGCCGGTGAAGGCGGTCATCCACTGGTATGGCGCGGAGCCGCAGGAGGTGACGTTGGAGGCGGACCGCTACCAGGAGGTGCGCCAGCCGCCCGCGCCCACGGCGCAGCGGGGAGGGCGCTGAGGCGATGCTCTCCGCGATGAAGGGCACCACGGTGCGGCGCGAGGACCTGGACGCGAGCACTCGGGCACGGATGTTGGCGCTGATGCAGTGCTGCTACGTGGGCGTGAGTCCGGAGCGTTTCCACGCGGACCTGGACGCGAAGCAGTGGGTGTTCCTGCTGCACGCGAGGCGCACCCGGGAGTTGGTGGGGTTCAGCACGGTGCGGGTGGCGGAGGAGGAGGGGGCGGAGGTGCTGTACTCGGGCGACACGGTGATCCACCCGGACTGGTGGGGGCACAAGACGTTGCAGGTGGTGTTCGGAAGGTTGCTGCTCGCGCGCAAGCTGAGGAGGCCGTGGAGGCCGCTGTACTGGCTGCTGCTGTCGGGCGGGTACAAGACCTACCTGCTGGCGGTGAACTACTTCCCGCGCACGCATCCACGCCGGGACTGGGAGCCGCCGGAAGGGCGCTCGGAGTTCCTGCGAGGACTGGCGACGCGGTGGTTCGGCGCGCAGTACGACGGAGCGAAAGGAACGCTGCGCTTCGACGGAGCGCACTACCGGGTGCGGGACGGCGTGTCGCCCATCGACAGGGACGCGGCGGCGCATCCGCACATCGCCTACTTCGCGGAGCGAAATCCCGGCCACGCCGAAGGCGAGGAGCTGGTGTGTCTGGTGGAGATCCGGGGCTGGGATCTGGCAAGGGCGCTGGCGCGAAGCATCTGGGGCCAGCTGCGCCGCTGGGCCCGCCGTGAGCGCGATGCCTCACGGGTCGGCGTAGGGACCTGATGTGCTGACTTCGCGAAGCATGCTGAACGCGACGATGGCTGCAATGACGACGTCCGCGCTGCGGACGCCTTCGTGTGGAGCCCGGGCGTGCTGACTTCACGCACGATGCTGTCCGCGACGATGGCGGCGCTGACGCCATCCGCGCTGCGCTTTCGTCATGCGCTGCGGGAACCGGAGGCCGCGCAGGCGGAGTGCCTGACGCGCATCCTGGCCGCCGTGGAAGGCACGGCGCAGGCGGGCCGCGTTGCGCACTTCGGACGCATCCGCACGGCTCGGGAGTTCCAGGACGCGGTGCCGGTGTCCACTCCGGACACTGTGGCGGAGGACGTGGAGCGCATCGCTCGAGGAGAAGCGCGGATCCTCACACGCGAGCCTGTGCTGCGCTTCGAGCTGTCCGGTGGCTCCTCCGGCGCGTCCAAGCGCGTGCCCGTGACACACGGGATGCTGCGCGAGTTCCAGCGCGCGCTCGCGCCCATGTTGCATGAGGTGTTCCTGCGCCGCCCCGCGGTGCGTGAGGGTCCCAGCTACTGGTCCATCTCCCCACTGGGCCGCAGGCAACACCGGACGGCGGGAGGGATCCCCGTGGGCTCGGCCGAGGACAGCGCGTGGTTCCCGCGTCCGTTGCAGCCGCTGCTCTCGCGCGTCTTCGCCGTGCCGGGCATCGTGGGCCAGGCTCCGCATGTCGAGCCTTGCCGTTACGTGACGCTGTGGTTCCTGGCGCGGTGCTCGAACCTGTCGCTGATCAGCGTCTGGAACCCCAGCTTCCTCACGCTGCTGATGGACGCACTGGAGCGGCACGGCGAACGGCTCGCGGAGGACCTGGAGCGGGGAACTCTGCGGCCTCCCGGCCAGGACGCTGACGGCGCACCCGTGCCTGGAGACCCTGCCTGGATGGTGCTCGTGCAGGGGCTCCAGGGCGTGCGTGACACAGCGAGGGCCCAGGTGCTCCGCGCTGCCTTGCGGGAAGGCTTGCCCTCCGCTCGCGCGCTGTGGCCGGGGCTCGCGCTCTTGAGCATGTGGACGGACGCCCAGGCCGCGCACGCCGTGGCCAGCGCATGCCGCCGCTTCCCGGGTGTCGAGGTCCAGGGCAAGGGCCTGCTCGCCACGGAGGGCGTCATCACGGTGCCCCTCTTCGACGCGCCCGCGCCGGTGCTCGCGGTCCGAAGCCACTTCCTCGAGTTCATGGATCCCGAGCATCCCGACACACGGCCACTCCTGGCGCACGAGCTGACGGCGGGCCGCACCTATGCGGTACTCCTCTCCACGTCCGGCGGACTGCTGCGCTACCGGCTGGGGGACCTCGTCCGGGTGGAAGGCTTCGTGCACGCGACGCCCTGCCTGCGGTTCCTCGGACGCGCGGACTCGGTATCGGACCTCGTGGGAGAAAAGCTCTCCGCCGCGCGAGTGGGCACGGTGCTGGACGCCGCGCTGGGCCCCGCGCGTCCCACCTTCGCCATGCTCGCGCCGGAGTGGGGGACGCCGCCGGCCTATCGCCTGTTCCTCGAAACGGATCAGCCCCCCGACGCCGTCGCCGCGAACGTGGAGCGCGCCCTGTGCGAAGGGCACCACTACCGCTACGCACGGGAGCTGGGACAGCTCGGTCCCGTGCAGGCGGTGCGCGTGACACAGGGGGCCCGGCGCTACGAGGCCCGGTGCATCCAGTTGGGACAGCGCGCGGGGGACATCAAGCCCGTGGATCTGCACCGCCAGCCCGGTTGGACGGAATGGTTCGCTCGAGGGACGTCATGACGGTGCGCACGGTGGACCTGGACGCGGAGGCGGACCTCAACCGCTGCGGCGCGCTGAAGGACTTCTGGTACGTGGCGTGCCTCTCCACGGAGCTGCCCGCGAACAAGCCCCTCGCGCGCACCGTGTTCGGCACGGGGCTGGTCCTCTTCCGCGGACCGGACGGCGCTCCCACCGCGCTGCGCGACCGCTGCCTCCACCGCAACGCGCGCCTGTCGAAGGGCGACGTGTTCGACGGACGGCTCGGCTGCCCGTATCACGGCTGGGTCTATGACGCGTCCGGCGCCGTGGTGGAGATCCCCGCGCTGGGTCCATCCCAGCGCGGCGAGAAGCTAAACGCGCACGCCTGCGCGCACGAAGGCCTCAAGCCCGCGCCGTGCGACCTGGGAAGGCTCGCGCGCTTTCCCACGCGGGAACAGGATGGGCTCGTCTACGTCTACCTGGGCGCGGACGTGACGCAGGCCCGAGCCGAACCCTTCCGGGTGCCCTACTGGGGCGAGCGCGGCTGGACCGTGTACTTCATGGTGACGCGCTTCTCGAACGGCGTGACGAACCTGGTGGAGAACTTCATGGACGTGCCGCACACATCCTTCGTGCACCGCGGCTGGTTCCGCGACCCCACGCGCAAGCGCGTGCCCTCCACCGTGAAGCGCCACGCGGGCCGCGTGCGGATGACCTACCACCAGGAGGAGGACGCGCTCACGGGCCTGGGGCGGCTGTTCAACCCGCGCGGCCTGCCGCTCGTGCACACGGACGAATTCATCGTCCCCAACGTCACGCGCGTGGACTACCAGTGGGGCGACAGCGGCTTCGCCATCAACTCGCAGTGCACGCCCATCGGGCCCGCGGACACGCTCGTGTACACGGCCATCAGCTACCGGCTGCCGGTGGACGTGCCGGGAGCATGGGTGGGCCGAGCGCTGACGCCGCTGGTGCGCTGGTACACGCGGCAGGTCATCCAGCAGGACGTCGTCATCATGGAGACGCAGCGTCAGGGACTGACGGACGGCCCCGGTGGCGGCGTGTACTCCGGCACGGAGGCGGACCTGCACCACGCGGACATCGAGGCCTACCGCCGCTGGCTGCGCGAAGGCGCGCACGGCCCCGGTCCCGAGGACGCGGAGCGCGACGTGGTCTTCTGGGTCTAGACCGTGCCGGAGGCCTGTGCCTCCTCGGAGCCCGAGGAGGGAATCAGGGCCAGGGAGTAGCCGGTGAAGAAGGTCGCCCCCAGGAAGACCCAGTGGATCAGCCCCTCCGTGAGCGCGAAGGGCAGCGAGGGCAGGTGCTCGTGCAGCCACATCAGCGTCGCCATGGCGTGGGACGCATGGCACGCGGCCGCCAGGCCCAGCGCGATGCCGATCTGCACCACCAGCGACACCGTGCTGGTGGCGGTGGTCACCCGCCGGACCCGTTCTCCCAACTGCTCGAGGATGCGCGGGTACACGACCTTGCGGAAGAGCGCACCACAGACCAACCCCAGCAGCAGCGGGCCCGCGATCTCGATGATTGCGTTGAGCGGTTCCATGGCCCGCGACCCTGCCAGAGGACGCACGGCCCGTGCAAATCCTCTCACCCCATGCGGCGCAGGCCCGGCAGGTCCTCGGGCCGCAGCACCCAGCGCGGCGGCTCCGGCGGTGACGTGCGCGTGCCCACCTGCGTCGCGGGGAAGCCCTCCACCAGCGCGTAGTCCGGGAACACCGCCCGCGCCTTCACCAAGCTGCCGGCGGCCACGTGGCAGCCCTTCCCCAGGTGGCTGCCCTCGCAGAGGATGGCGCCGGGCTCCACCACCGTGCCCGCGCCCAGGTTGCACGCGTGCAGCACGCAGCCCGGGCCCACCACCACGCCCTCCTCCAGCACCAGCATCGTGTCCGGCTGCAGGTGCAGCACCGTGTTCTCCAAAATCTGCACCCGCGCGCCAATGCGCACCGGCCCGTTCAGGTCGCCGGTGATCTTCACCCCCGCGCCGATGATGGCCCCCGCGCCGATGACCACGTCGCCGGACACCTCCGCGGAGGAGAAGAGGGTGGCGGTGGGGTGGACGAAGGGGTGACGGTCGCGAAAGGCATACAGCTGTCCCATGGGGGCGTCCTCGGCGCGGTCGCGCGCGGAGAAGGAAGTCAATGGAGCCAGGGGCAATGACAAATCACCGCCCCGGCGCTGCTGCAGGTGGGCCAGGTCCTCCGCGGAGAGCATCCGCAGGACCTGTCCCGGCCGGCCCAGCACCACGGATTGATCCGGCACCGTCATGCCCGGCGGCAGCACCGTGCCCTCGCCCACCAGACAGCGGTCGCCCAGCGTCACGCCGGGCATGAGGACGGCGCCATCGCCGATGTCGCACAGCGAGCCCACGCGCGCGCCCATCACCAGCGAGCGCGGACCGAGCACGGTCTTCTCGCCGATGGACGTGGGGCGCTCGGGAGTGCCCACCACCACCGCGTCCTCGCGCAGCGCGGAGAAGGCTCCCAGCGTCACGGAGCCCCCCACCGAGCGCACGACGGCGCCTCGCGAGATGATGGCCCCGGGCCCCACCTGCGTGGTGCCCAGCAGTCGCGCGGACGAGGCCAGGGTGAAGTGAGGACCCACCGCGGTGGGCAGGAGGGAAGCGGTCGCGGGTGAGGGACTCATCAGGAGGCAGCAAGCTACTCCTGGGTTCCCAATGGGCATGTTGTCCCGGGGCGCGACGCGTCGTCCGGCAGCCAACGCTCGCCCGCTGCCCCGCCGGGGGTGGGTGCGGCACCTTCAGATGTCAGGAGTGGGTGGCAGGGTGCGTAGGAAGCCGCGTCGCTGGGCGCCACGTGCGGGCGTTTCGCGCTAGGAAGTCCCCTCGCTCTCGAAAGGCCTCACCCGTGGAAGAGACACCCCTGGCGGACCGGAACGCCCAGGTCCCCGCGCCCGTGGACAAGGGCGTCTGGACCCTGGTGAAGGAGGCCCTGCATGGCACCGAGCAGGACCTGACGCGGATGCCGCTCGGGCGCGCCATCTTCCTGCTGGCCGTGCCCATGGTGCTGGAGATGTGCATGGAGTCGGTGTTCGCCGTCGTGGACGTCGCCTTCGTCGGCCGGTTGGGCGCGGAGGCGGTGGCCACGGTGGGACTCACCGAGGGCATCCTCACCCTCATCTACGCCGCGGGCATGGGCCTGAGCATCGGCGCCACGGCGATGGTGGCCCGGCGCATCGGAGAGAAGGACGCGGAGCGGGCGGGGCGCACGGCGGTGCAGGCCATTGGCCTGGGCATCATCATCTCCACGGTGCTGGCGGTGGCGGGCATCGTCTTCGCGCGGCCCATCCTGGCGGCGCTCGGCGGCTCGCCGTGGGTGCTGGAGCACGGCGTGGGCTACACGCGCGTGATGATGGGCGGCGTGGTGAGCATCCTGCTGCTCTTCCTCATCAACGCCATCTTCCGGGGCGCGGGCGATGCGGCCATCGCGATGCGCGTGCTGATGCTGGCCAACGGCCTCAACATCCTGCTCGCGCCCTGCCTCATCTTCGGGTGGGGACCGTTCCCGGAGATGGGCGTGGTGGGCGCGGCGTGGGCCACCACGCTGGGCCGCAGCGCGGGCGTCGCGTATCAGCTCTACCGGTTGGTGCGCTCCAACGGCCGGCTCCAGGTGCGGCGCGAGCATGTGGCGCTGGAGCCCGGGACGATGCTCGCGATGCTGCGGCTGTCGGGCGCGGGCATGGTGCAGGCGCTGGTGAGCACGACCAGCTGGGTGGTGCTGGTGCGCATCGTGTCGACGTTCGGCAGCACGTCGCTGGCGGGCTACACCATCGCCATCCGCATCGTGATGTTCGCGCTCTTGCCCGCGTGGGGTCTGGGCAACGCGGCGGCCACGCTGCTGGGACAGAGCATGGGCGCGGGGGACCCGGACCGGGGCGCGAAGGCGGTGTGGCTGGCGGGCCGGTACAACCTGATGGTGCTGGGCAGCATCGGGGTGCTGTTCTTCATCTTCGCGCATCCGCTGCTGCGGTTCTTCACCACGGACGCGGCGGTGGTGGACGAGGGCGCGACGGCGCTGCGCGTCTTCTCCCTGAGCTTCTTCTCCGCCGCGTACGGCATGGTCATCACCTCCGCGTTCAACGGCGCGGGGGACACGCGGACGCCCACGCTCATCGACCTGGGATGTCTCTGGGTGCTGGAGCTGCCGCTGGCGTGGGTGCTGGCGAAGCCGCTGGGCCTGGGCGCGGTGGGCGCGTACCTCGCGGTGCCGGCGGCCTTCGCGGCGATGTCCGTGCTGGGCATCGTGCTGTTCCGGCGAGGGCGCTGGAAGACGCGCGTGGTCTGAGCGTCAGGGCAGGCAGATTTCGAAGCCGGTGCGTCCCCCGGGGAAGGTCCTCGGGGGGCGCGAGGCGGGCGTGACGGCGTAGAGGTGGAAGTCCAGCCGCCGCTGGAGGAAGCCGTCGAAGGCGGGGGCCAGCGGGTCACCGGCGTCCTGCTGCACGGTGAAGAAGTGGAAGCCCTGGCCGTGGAACGCGGCGTAGACGGCATCCAGCAGCGCGCGCAGGACGGCAGGGTCCTCCGAGGGGATGCTGGTGTTGGAGAGGTAGAAGTAGCGGAAGTCGCCGCCGGGCGCGGGCAGGCGGGGCGCGCCGGTGACGGTGGCGAGCGCGTTGAAGCCCCGGCGCACCCACTTCATGCCGCCCCGGTACGCGAGCACGCGGTAGCGCTTCACGGCGTCCGGGTTCCACGCGGAGGTGCAGCCGACGAGCTGTCCCGCCGGGTCGAACGCGAGGAACGAGTCCTCCACGCGAAGGCCCGGCCAGCGCGCGAGCCGGTGCTCCAGCTCCCCGGTGTCAAAGCGGTAGCCGAAGGGGCGCGAGCGGTGGTCCGCGTCCAGCAGTGAGGCCATGGCGGGCACGTCCGCGGCGGTGGCCCGGCGCACGGTGTAGCGGCTGGGGCGCGGCTTGCGGCGCAGGACGAACTGGAGCGACACGGCGGAGAACGCGCGCATCAGGTGGTAGTGCGGCTGCGCCTCCCGGGAAGCGGCACGGCGCACGAGCGCCTGGAGCGCGGCGGCATTGGAGGCCATGACGGCGGTGAGGAAGACGTCCACGCCATGGCGGCGGGAGGTCTCCTCCAGGACGGGCCCATAGAACCGGGCCAGGCCCCGGGAGCGGCGAGCGGAGAAGCGGGTGCGAAGGTCCCCCAGGTAGCCCACGCGGCAGGGCTGGCCCTCCAGCCACCCGTCGCGGACATGGATGGCGCCCATGCCATCCAGGCGGGAGGATTCACCGTGGGCCCAGACCTCGGCTTCACCGCGCTGCATGGCGAAGAGGCCGAAGTAGTCCGGCGACCGCTGCGTGCTGAGCACCAGGTCCCCGGTCATGGGTACGTCGCCGAACAGGTCCAGCAGCGCGGCGTTGTCGTCCCGGGTGGCACGGCGCAGGGGGCTCATACCCGTCACTCGAGGCCCTGGGTTCGCAGGATGTCGGAGACCCGCTGAAGGCCGGTCCGGTAGGCGAGGAAGAAGGACCCGGCTTCATCCTCGGAGAGATTGCGCCAGATGAGCCGCGGATTCGCGGCACTCCCCATGCGCTCGCAGAGGATGAAGGTGCGACGGACCTCTTCGATGCCGCCAAAGCGCAAGAAGTCCAGCAGCAGCGGGTTCTGACTGGTCAGGATGGCTTGTCGTTCGCCGATTTCATCGAGACATACGGAGATCCACTCGTGATGAAGGCCATTCGCGAGCTCATCCGAGATGACAAGGTCCGGTGACGCGTCGACGTGAGCAAAAAAGGCGAGCAGGCGCTTCTGGCCATGGCTGAGCTCCTCGTGGGACACCTCTTCGCCAGCGCGTTTGAAGAAGAGTTTGAGGTTGCTCAGTCGTGCAGTGTGCCGGTCCGGCTCGGGATTGAGACGGTTTGTCTCGTTGAAGCGGTCCAGGCCTTCGTCCAGTCTTCCTGACGTCCGGATGCGGCTGTGCAAGAGCTTGCTTGTCAATTCTAGCGAAGCCTCGCCCTGATTCCTCCAGAGGCTTGCGATGATTGACGTGATGGGTGGGGAGCTGGAATGGCGTGCTTCACGCGTTGAAGAACCCGCGTGGTGGAGCACCAACTCCGTTGGCAGTAATTCGGCTCTCAGGACTTCATCGCCGTCCTGTTCAAAGCGCAGCGCCCCCGAGTACTGAAGGCCAGGGAGAGAGCCCCTCTCAGGGGTACCACCGGGTTCAAGGGGAAGCGCTGGCGCCTCAACCCTCACTCTGGAGGTGGTCTGCTCGAAGTCGAGGATGCGGCCCATGACGCGCCAGCTCGCACTCAGGGGTTCGTCTTGAAGTGGCTCTCCAGGAACGTCCAGCAGCATCGAGAGCAGGCGCAGGAGCGTCGTCTTCCCCGTCGCGTTCCTGCCCAGCAGCACATTGATTCCCGGGCGGAATTCCAGCGTCGTCGGCGCGACGTTCCGGAACTTCTCAATGGTGAGCCGCGTCAGCGTGTTCGTCTTCTTCATCGAGGGTCCGCCCGGGCTCCAGGGGCGCTGCATCGTCGAAGGACCGCACCACACGCTCCCCTCAAGGGTCAAGAACACCTCCACCCGCACTTCCGCCCCCGCTCTGCCTGCGCCACATTGCGGGCCTTCACTCGCCGCACGCAGGAGGGCGTCATGGGGCTGTTGGGGTGGATCATCTTCGGCTTCTTCGCGGGGCTCATCGCCCGGGCCGTGCTGCCGGGGAACCAGCGCCTGGGGTGCATTGGCACCACGCTGCTGGGCGTCGCCGGGGCCTTCGTGGGCGGCTTCCTCACGTCCGTCTGGCGGGGCACCAACTGGCGTGACCCGGAGCCCACCGGCTTTGGCGGCGCCATCCTGGGCGCCATCGTCCTGCTCCTGGTGTCCCAGGCCGCCTTCGGCGGACGCTCCTCCCGGTAGCCGGGAATCCGGAGCCTTTCCGCTGGTTTGGGGGGCCGGCGGCCGGTTGTCCTACCTGCGCGGGCCCCCTTCCGGGGAAAGCACGGTTCCCAAGAGGATGCCGGGCACTTTCTGTAGTACACCGCGCCCCCAGGCATGCAGCGGGGGGCGGTCGGCCGCCGCTGAGCCAAAGGAAAGGCGACGACATCATGATGAAGAAGACGATCCTGATCGCGGCGATGCTGAGCCTGACGGCCTGTCAGGGCCAGGGTGCGAAGCCGGGCGAGACCTCCGCCACCGGCACCACGACGGCGGGCGCCGCCGGCGCTCCCCAGACCGAGGAGCAGAAGACGCTGTACGCGCTGGGCCTGTCCATCGGCCGCAGCATCAGCGTGTTCGACATGACGCCGCAGGAGCTGGAGTTCGTGAAGGCCGGCCTCAGCGCCCAGGTCACCGGCCAGAAGTCCGACGTGGACCTGGAGACCTACGGTCCCAAGCTCCAGGACCTCGCGCGCGAGCGTTCGCTGCGCAAGGCCAACGCGGAGAAGGAGAAGGCCAAGGCCTTCCTCGCGGAGAAGGAGAAGGAGCCCGGCGCCCAGAAGACCGAGTCCGGCCTCATCTACAAGGAGACCCAGGCGGGCACCGGCGCCCAGCCCCAGGCCTCCGACGTCGTGAAGGTGCACTACAAGGGCACGCTCTCGGACGGCAAGGAGTTCGACTCGTCCTACAAGCGCGGTGAGCCCACGCAGTTCCCGCTCCAGGGCGTCATCAAGTGCTGGACCGAGGGCCTCCAGAAGATGAAGGTCGGCGGCAAGGCGCAGCTCGTGTGCCCCTCCGACATCGCCTACGGCGACCGCGGCGCGCCCCCGAACATCCCCGGCGGCGCCGCCCTGGTGTTCGAGGTGGAGCTGCTCGAGATCGTGAAGCCGCCCGAAGGCGCTCCCGGCATGCCCGGCATGCCCGGTGGCATGGGCGCGCCCCCGGCCCCCGGCGCGAAGCCGCCCCCGGCCGCCAAGCCGCCCCCCGCGACGAAGTAGTGACCGCCTCCCCATGAGGGAGCGGTGAGAACGAGGGCCGGACGTGGGGGGATGCCTCCCTCGCGCCGGCCCTCTTCGCGTTTGCGCCAGGCACCTCACCGCGCTACGCCCGGAAGGCACACGCAGCGGCCCGGGCAGGTCCGGGCCCGAAAGGACACGGACATGAAGAGGCTCACGTGGGTGCTGGCGGCGGCGCTGATGTTCACAGCCTGCGCGACGGGCAAGCCGTCGGAAGTGGCGCGCGCGCCGTCCGCGACGGGCGCCGTCTCCGAAGAGGAGTTCAAGGCCATGCACACCCTGCGCAAGGACGCCGCCCCCGAGCGCAAGGGCCAGCAGGTGGAGCTGTCCGACGGCTCCAAGGCCTACCTGACCCTGCCGCCCAACGCGAAGGGCCCCCTGCCCGCCATCATCGTCATCCACGAGTGGTGGGGCCTCAACGAGCACGTGCAGGCCTGGGCGGACCGGCTGGCGGCGGAGGGCTACGCGGCGCTCGCGGTGGACCTCTACCGCGGCAAGGTGGGCACCAACCCCGACGAGGCGCTCGCGCTGGTGAAGCAGGTGGACGACGCGCAGGCCACCAAGACGCTGCTGGCCGCGCACGCGTTCCTCAAGAGCGACCCGCGCATCCAGGCTACGCGCACCGGCAGCATCGGCTGGTGCTTCGGCGGCGGCTGGTCCCTGCGCACCGCCATGGCCATCCCGGAGCTGAGCGCCGCGGTCATCTACTACGGCCACCCGGTGACGGATCCGCAGGAGCTGTCCACCATCAAGGCGCAGGTGCTGGGCATCTTCGGCACGAAGGACAAGTCCATCCCGCCGGAGACGGTGCAGGCCTTCGAGAAGGCCCTGTCGGAGGCCAACGTGCGCAGCCGCGTCGTGGAGTACGACGCGGACCACGCCTTCGCCAACCCGTCCGGCGCCCGCTACGACGAGCGCGCCGCCGCGTCCGCCTGGGCGGAGACATCCGCGTTCCTCGCGCGCACGCTCAAGCGTTGATCAGTACGGCCGCTGGCCCACGTAGTTGCCCGGCGGCGCGTAGTTGCACACGTAGAAGTCCGAGCTGGAGCCGTTCTGGGTGCAGCGCTGCATGGCGCAGCCCAGGCGGCGGGTGTTGCGCCACACCACCTGCGTGTAGTGGCCGCACTGCTCGCCCGCGGCGCAGGTGTTCTTCGAATAGTCGTAGTCCGCCGCCTCATCCACCCAGGCCTTCACCACGCCCTTCGTGTCCCAGTAGTTCGGGCTGGACCAGGCGATGTTCTCCCCCGCGTTGCCCCGGTTCGGGTTGTGCTCGAACTCGCAGTTGCTCGCCCACTTCTGGGCGACCTCCGCCACGGCGGGGTCCCACGTGAGCGGCTCCAGCGCGGGGGACGGCGTGGGCTTCGCGGCGGCGCGGGCCGCGTTGTGGGCCTCCAGCATGTCGCGGGCGAACTGCGAGAGCTCCACGGTGCCCCCGTCGGTGTTGGTGCCGGTGCCCCCGTCCTCCTGGGTGCCCGCGTCCGAGGTCGAGTCGTCCGGGTCCCCGTCAGGGATGCAGGCGAGCAGGAGGAACGGCGTGAGCAGGGCGGCGGCGGGCAGGGGGCGGAAGCGGGAAGGGCGTCGCATGGGAGGGATTATCCGCGCGCGGGTGGGTGTGCGGGCAAGCGGACAGGGGGGCTGCCGGGATGGGGAGGGCCCGGTGGCCCGTGCTAGGGTCGGAGCCCGGTCAGGAGACGCGACATGAGCCACGACGAATCCCGCGCGCGGAAGATCCAGACAGCCCTTGAAGGGAACGATGAGTTCAGCACCTTCTCCATCGACCCGGACCTCAAGAAGCTGAAGCAGAAGCTGGACCTCCAGTCCCAGGCGCAGCAACAGCAGTCCGGACGCCCGGAGACCGCGCCCAGGTCGGGCATGTTCATGCGGCTGTTCCACAAGATGTTCCGGGGCTGAGGGGCACGATGGCGAAGGAGTCCTACCGCGCGCAGTGGGAACGCTCGCGGGCGTATCTGGAGACGGGGGACCTGGGGCTCGCGCTCCAGGAGCTGCGGGACGCGCTGACGTTCGCGCCGGACGACGCGGTCCTCTGGGAGGAGATCTTCAACCTGTCGCTGCTCGGCGGGCTCACCCAGAACGCCCTGGCCGCCGCGCTGCGGCTGCGCCAACTGGCGCCGGAGAACCCCAACTTCATCGGCCTGCACGCCATGGCGGCGCTGCTCGCCGGCAAGCTGGCGGACGCGCTGCCCCTCTTCGAGGAGGTGCTCCAGCGCGACCCGGAGTCGGTGGAGGCCCGGCGGCAGCTCGCGCGGGCGCTGGACGTCGCGGGCCAGCGCGGCCGGGTGCGCACGCTGCTGGAAGAGGCCGTCGCGCGGGCGCCCACGGACACGGGCGCGCCCAACGACCTGGCGGTGCATTACCTGGAGCACGTGCCGCGGGAAGGCCCGGCGCTCGCCGCCAGCGTCCTGGCCCCGGTGCTGGAAGCGCACCCCGAGGACCCCACCACGCACTTCAACCTGGCGCTGGCGCTGCGCCTGGGTGAGCCGGCGAAGGCCCGCCACCACGCGGAGCAGGTCCTCAAGGGCAGTGACAAGGAGCTGCGCACGAAGGCCCAGCAGCTCCTGACGATGATTCCGGCCTGAGCCCGGGTCAGGATGCGCCGGGCACCCCCGTCCCCGGCGCATGGATTTCCAGAGACAGACCCTGAAGACCCCCGGCGCCGTGTCCTCCCTGTGCTGGAGCGGCGACGCGCTGGTGGACCCGGTGGGCGGAATGGTGCGCTACCGCCTGGATGGCGGCACCGACGACCCGCACATCCGCTACGCCTACCGCTTCGACCGCGCGGTGATGTCCCCGGACGGCCGCTACAGCGTGCTGTACGAATCGCTGGGGACGGCGGGGCTGCTGCTCGAAGGCACGCGCGTGGTGCGGCAGCTCACGCGCGACTTCTACCAGGCGCACGTCTACGACTACCCCGTGGCCCTGCACACGCTGCCCAGCGGACGCACGCTGCTGGCGCACTGCCCGGAGTCGTACTGCGTGCTGGAGCTGGAGGATGCCGCCACGGGCGAGCGCCTCACGAAGCGCGACGATGCCTCCGTGGACTTCTTCCACTCACGGCTCCAGTTCAGCCCGGACGGGCGCTACCTGGCGAGCGCGGGGTGGATCTGGCACCCGGTGGACGCGGCGTCGGTGTTCGACGTGCCCCGCGCGCTGGAGGAGCCCGCGTCGCTGGACAGCGCGGCGCTGATGGAGGGCGTGGAGGGCGGCATGTTCTTCACGTCCGTGGCCTTCGGGGCACGGGACACGCTCGTGTTCGTCCGCGTGGATGAGTCCCGCGACGGCGACACCTTCTACCTGGGCACGTACTCGCTGACGGAGAAGAGGCTGCTGTCGGAGGTGGAGCTGGAGGAGCCCGCGGGTCCGCTGATGGTCGTGGACGCGGAGCACGTGGTGGACTTCTTCGGTCACCCGAAGCTCGTGTCCCGCACCACCGGCCGCGTCGTGCAGCGCTGGGAGGACCTGGACACGGGCAAGGTGCTGGCCAGCATCCGCCACCACCTGCCGCCCCCGCCGCACTTCGCGATGGACGCCGCGAACCGCCGCTTCGCCGTGGGCACGGCGAACGGCATCGAGGTCGTCACGCTCGCGGCTCAGTAGGGCTTCTCACCCACCCAGTTGCCCGGCGGCGCGTAGTTGCACACCCAGAGCTGCCACGTCTTCACGTTGCTTCCGAAGGGCGAGTTCTTCGTGCACAGCCGCGTCGCGCAGCCCACCGCCTTCGTGGTGCGCCACATCACCTGCGTGTAGTGGCCGCACATCTTCCCGGCCTTGCACTTGCCGGAGGCGTAGTCGTAGTCGGCGGACTCGTCCGCCCAGCCCTTCACCACCTGCGCGGTGTTCCACGTGTCCGGCGTCGCGGCGGCCAGGTTCTCTCCGAAGGTGCCCCGGTCCGGGTTGTGCTCGAAGCGGCACTCCTTCGCATAGGACTCCGCCTTGCGCGCCGCCTCGTCGGACCAGGTGAGCGCGGGCAGCGCCGGCTTCGGCGTGGGACGTGAGGCCTTCGCCCGGGCCTCGTTGTGCGCGGCCACCATGTCGCGCTTCAGCTCCGCGGCGGACGGCAGCGGCTTGCGCGTGCCCTCCGGAGGCGCGGGCGTGGCCGAAGGCGCCTTGCGCGCGGCGGCCTTCGTCGCGGCCTGCTTCGTGGAAGAGGACACCGGGCGCTGCGCGTTCGCGCTGGCACCACAACCGAGCAACGGGGCCAGCAGCAACACGGCGAGCCCGCGACGGAACACAGGAAGAGCCATGCGCGGAATCATTCCGCATGCGCGCCCGTCGCGCAGCCGAACTGTGCGCAGCAGGCGGCCCCCGGGGTGCCCGAGCGCCTTCCTGCCCTACGCGCCCAGGCCGGGCAGGGGCCCCGTGCCGTCGTCACCGAAGGTCGTCGTGGGCACTCCGAGCATGTTCAGCAGCGCGATGTAGAGGTTCGCCAGCGGCTGGCCCTGATAGCGGATGTGCCGTCCCGGCGCGATGGCGCCTCCCGCGCGGCCCGCGAGCAGGATGGGCAGGTTCTTGTGCTCGTGCATGTTGCCGTCGGCGATCTCACTGGAGAAGTACACGGCGCTGTGGTCCAGCAGCGTCCCGCCCTCCTCCTGCACGCCCTTCATGCGCTGGAGGAGGTACGAGAACTGCTCCACCTCCCACTTGTCGATCTTCACCAGCGCGTCGTAGTTCGCCTGGGCCCGCTGGTGGTGCGAGTACGCGTGGTGCTCGCCGGACAGTCCCAGGAACGAATACACGCGCTGGCTGCGCGCGTTGCCCAGCATGAAGGTGCACGTGCGGGTCAGGTCGCATTGGAACGCGAGCACGATGAGGTCCAGCATCGCCTTCGTCTTCTCGCGCACGTCCTCCGTGTCCGCGGGCGCGGTGACGGCGCCGCACGCGGGGCCCGCGCCGTCCATCGCGTTCACGCGCAGCTCCAGCTCGCGCACGCCGGTGAAGTACTCGTCCAGCTTGCGCCGGTCCGTGGTGCCCAGCTTCCCCTGGAGCGCCTTCGCATCGTCGCGCACGGCGTCGATGATGCTCAGGCCGTACGCCTTGCGCTTCGCCAGCTCCTCCTGCGTGACGCCCGGGTCGAAGTCCGCGAACAGCCGCTCGAAGGCCGCGCGGGGCTTCGTCTCCTTGGGCACGGGCGTGGACGGCCCCGCCCACGCGATGTTGTTGGCGTACGGGCACGCGTAGCCGGAGTCGCAGTTGCCAATGCCCTTGCCCTGGTCGATGCCCAGCTCCAGTGACGGGTAGCGCGTGGCCTTGCCCACCGCGTTCGCCAGCACCTGGTCCATGGAGATGCCGGTGCGGATGTTGGTGCCCTCCGTCTTGCGCGCCTTCACGCAGGACAGGAACGCGGCCGTCGCGGCGGCGTGGTGGCCGTCGCCATCTGGCCTGCCGGGCAGGTTGTCCAGCCCGCTCAGCACCAGCACGTCCCCCTTCACCGGCGCCAGCGACGCGAGCGTGGGCGTCAGGGACCACTCCGCGCCCTCGCCACCGGGCGTCCACTTGGGCATGTGGATGCCGCACGGCGTGTAGAAGGCCACGAAGCGGCGCGGGGCCGGCGTGGCGGCGCGGGCCGTGCGCGGGCGCATGACGTCCAGGAGGGGCAGCGCCATCAGCGCGCCCATGCCACGCAGCAGCGTCCGGCGGGACATGACGGGAGTGCGGTTCATGGCTTGGGCCCTTCCGCCTCGCCGCGCCGCCGCAGGAACGCGTCGCTGCGGACGATGGCGAGGATGTAGTCGGTGAGGCGGCCGCCGCGGGCTTCCGCCTGCTGGGAGATGTCGCGCACGGTGCAGCGGTCTTCTTCTTCCGCGCCGCGCCCGAGCGCGTAGGTGAGCAGGTGGCGCGTCATGCACGCGGACAGGTCCGGGTCCTGCTTCACCACCGCGCGCATCTCCACGATGCCCTGGAACGTCTTGCCGCCGGGCAGCTCGCCGCTGGAGTCCACCGTCGCGCCGCCTTCCTCCTTCGTGCGCCAGCGGCCTACCGGGTCGAAGTTCTCCATGCCGAAGCCCAGCGGATCCATCAGCGTGTGACAGCCCGAGCAGCCCGGGTTCGCGCGGTGCTCCGCCATGCGCGCCTTGATGTTCAGCGTCGGGTCCACCGCCGGGGCCAGCCCGCCCGCGTCGGGAGGAGGCGGCGGCGGCGCCTTGCACAGCAGTTGCTCCAGCACCCAGACGCCGCGCTTCACCGGGGACGTGCGGTCCGGGTTCGCGGTGACGGTGAGCAGCGAGCCCTTGCCGAAGAGCCCCGCGCGCTCCGGGTGGCCTGTCAGCTCCACGCGCGTCATCGCGGGGGTGCCCGGCCTGGGCAGTCCGTAGTGCGCCGCCAGCCGGTCGTTCACGTAGGTGAAGGGCGCGTCCAGCAGGTCCTTGAGCCGGTGGTCGCCGGTGACGAACTCCTGGAAGACGAGCTGCATCTCCTGGCGCATGGCCTCGCGCAGTGGCTCGTCGAAGCCGTAGCGCGACACCGGCTGCGCGGAGTCCAGCGCGCGCGTGTAGAGCCACTGGCCCGCGAAGTTGTCCACCAGCGCGCGGGCCCTGGGGTCCGCCAGCATGCGCCGCACCTGCGCCTCCAGCACCTCCGGCTCATGCAGGTGGCCGCCCTCCGCGACCTGGAGCAGCGCCTCATCCGGCATGCTGCTCCAGAGGAAGTAGGACAGGCGGCTCGCCAGCTCCAGGTCGCTCACCGGGTGCGGCGCGGTGGACGCGGGCGCGGGGTCCAGCTCCACGCGGAAGAGGAAGTGGGGCGACACCAGCACCGAGCGCAGCGCCAGCTTCACGCCCACCTCCGGCGCGTCACCATGCTGCCGGGCCAGCGTGACGAAGGCGACCAGCCGCTCCACTTCTTCATTCGTGACGGGCCGGCGCCACGCCCTGCGCGCGAAGGTCTTCAGCAGCTCCCGCGCGCACGGCTCCGGCTGCGCGGGGTCCAGCACGCAGGCCCCGAACGCGCCCCGCGCCCACGCGGCCTCCACCAGCGCCTGCGCCGCGTGCGAGTACTTCTCCATCAACAGCGGAGACATGCTGAGCACGTCCGCGTTGTTGTCGAAGCCGAAGCCGTGGTCGTCCGGCGGGAAGTCGCGCGCGGGTGAGCCCGTGTCGCCCAGCAGGTCGCGCACGGTGTTGTCGTACTCCGCGCGGTTCAGGCGGTGCAGCGTGACGCGGCCCGGGTCGCGCGCCTTGGAGCGGCACTGCGCGTCCTGCGGATCCACGGGGCCGGGCGCGTCCGGCCCTGGCAGCACCCGCGCCCTGGGAGGAGACCCGTTGCAGCTCGCGGTCAGCACCACCGCCGCCGCGAGCCCCACCCTCCGCCATCTCCGACCGCAGGCCGTCACCCCGTGCACGCCTCCTCCGGGCCGTTGGAAGGCCCCGGCGGGCGCGCTTCAAAGCAAGACCCTCACCAGCGCCCGCGTGACGACAGGGCGACGCCAGGCTCCGTCCCCGGGGCGGGGATGGGCCTGCGCGGGGGACAGGGTGGGGAAGGGGAGTTCCGCGGCAGGGCAGTGCCCGTGGACCGCGAAGGCACCGCGCGCCGACTCCTGCCCCGGAGGACGGGGCAGGCGGCGCGCGGCGCTTCATGCAGCGACAGCGACTACTTCGTTTCCTTGGCGGTGCCCGTCGTCTTCGCGGTGCCGTCGAGGTACGCGCGGTAGGCGTCGAAGGCGTACGGCCGGCCGAGGAAGTCCTTCACCTGATCCGCGGCGGGCTTGGAGCCGCCGGGCTCCAGCACCGTCTTGCGGTAGTGCATGGCCGTGTCGCGGTCCAGGTAGCCCGCCTCCTGGAACTTCGTCTCCAGGTCCTTCGCGATGACGGAGGACCAGAGGTACGTGTAGTACGCGGCCGAGTACCCATCCAGGTGCCCGAAGGCGAGCTCGAAGTGGGTGCCGTCGCGGTACTCGTGACGGAAGGGGGACAGCTTCTTCTGCAGCTCCGCGAGCACCGCGGTCGTGTCGAAGCCCGGCGCGCGCGAGTAGTACTGGAGGCTGACCGCGGACAGGAACAGCTGGCGGCGCGCGTACAGGCCCTGGCCGAACTCCTTCGACGCGCGCAGCTTCTCCACCAGCTCCGCGGGGATGGGCTCGTTCGTCTCGTGGTGCTTGGCGAAGCTCTTGAGCACCTCCGGCTGCTCCGCCCACTGCTGCAAGAGCATGGACGGCGTCTCCACGAAGTCGCGCTCCATGGAGATGCCGGAGATGGGCGTCCACTTCTGGTGGCCGGAGAAGATGGTGTGCATCAGGTGGCCGAACTCGTGGAAGAACGTGCCCACCTCGTCGTGCGTCATCAGGTCGCCGGGGCGCGGGAAGTTGCACACCAGCACGGCCTCCGGCAGCCGCTTGTTCTCTTCACCGGTGACGAGGTCGAACTGCGCCGCGTGCTTGTACTTGTCGTCGCGCGGGTGCATGTCCAGGTAGATGCGGCCCAGCGGCTTGCCGTTGTCCACCACGTCGTACGCCTCCACGTCGGCGTGCCACGTCTTCGCGTCCTTCACCGGCTGGAAGGCCACCCCCCACAGGCTGGAGGTGATGCCCATGACGCCGTCCTTCACCCGCGCGTACTCCAGGTAGGGCCGCACCGCCTGCGAGTCGAACCCGAACTTCTCCGCGCGCAGCCGGTCCTCGTAGTAGTCCTGGTCCCAGGGCTCCACCACGGTGGCGCCCTTCACGTCCTTCTTCTTGCGAGCCAGCAGGTCCGCCATCTCCTTCTTCGCGCGGGCCTCCGTGGCCTGCGCCAACTGGTCGATGAAGTCCGCCGCCGCCTGCTGCGTGCGCGTCATGCGCGTTTCGGTCGTGAAGGCCGCGTAGCTGTCGTAGCCCAGCAGCTTCGCCAGCGCGTTGCGCTTCTCGATGAGCTGCGCGAGCACCGCCTGGTTCTTGGGGAACGCGCGCTGACGGTAGGTGCGCCACAGCTTCTCGCGCGCCTTCGCGTTCTTCGCGTACGTCATGAACGGGAAGTAGTCCGGGTAGTTGCTGGTGATGACCACCTTGCCGTCCGCGCCGGGCGCGTGCGCCTTCTTGTAGTCCTCCGGCAGCCCGTCCAGGTCCTTGGGCGTGAAGGCCACGCTGCGCGTGTCCTCCGCGATGTTCTGCCCGAACTGCTGGCCCAGCTTCAGAATCTCCTCGTTGAGCGTCTTCACCTGGGCGCGCGTGGCGTCGTCCCGGTCCACGCCCGCGCGGCGGAAGTCCAGCAGCGTGCGGCTCACCCAGTGCTGCGTGGCCGCGTCCGCCTTGGACAGGTCCACCAGCGACAGCGCGTCATAGACGCCGCGGTCCTGCGACAGCGCCACGCTGGCCGCGTCCACCTGCTGCTCGCACTCGCGGGACGCGTCGCGCATGGCGGCGTCCGGGTGCACCTCGTGCGTGAGGCTGGAGCGGTTGGCCGCGTTGAGGATGGCCGTCTGCGCCTCGTCGTACGCCTTGAGGACGTCCTGGCCGCTCTTCTTCGGATCCAGCTTCTTCAGCGCGGCCACCTGCGCCTGCGCGCGCTCCAGGTCCGCCTTGCACAGGGCCTTGAAAGCGTCCGGCGTGCCGGCCAGGGACTCGGAGCCCTTGGCGGGCGCCATCTGGGGCTTCGCCGTGTTGGCCGCGATGCGGGCCATGGCCTCGCGGTTCTGCGTGATGCTGCCGTTGGAGCAACCCGTCGCGGCGAGCGCCGCCACCACGGTGAGCGCGGGGATTCTCAAGGGGACTTCCTCCACTGGGGAAACGACCTGCTTCGCGGGCCCGTCATGCCACATCCCCGCCCCTCCGCGCCTGTCCGCCGTGAACAGCCAGGCGGCCCTCCGGTAGCGCCCGAAGGCCCGGGGGCCCTGCCTGACGCACCCCGCCTTGAGTCCCGTCCAGTCGCCCGGTAATTCCGCGCTCGCCTCGAATTCTTGGAAGTTGTCCTGGCCGGAGGGTGAAACGGATGCGCAAGGCACTGGGTGGTGCGGTCGCGGCGTTGCTGCTGTGGGGCTGTGGTGGCGCGGGCACGGAGGCTTCGCCGGCATCCCCCGAGGGGCTGTCCCTCACCTCCGGGACGGGCGTGACCGAGGGCACCTGGGCGCACGACGGGCAGACGGTGTCCTTCGCCTCGCGCGAGGTGGAGCCCGGGGTGTACCGCCTGGAGGTGCGCATGCACGGCATGACGCTGACGGGCCTGATGGACCCGGCGTCGGGCGTGTCCACGCTGGACGGCTTCGCGGACGCGAACGTGCAGGACACGCAGGTGGTGGGCCAGGACCGGCAGACGCTGAGCGCGTTCTACGGGGCGCTCAACCAGGGCCTGCCGCAGGGTGACGCGGCGGCGCCGGAGGCCATGTACCTGCGCCGCGCGGTGGGCCTGTGGGCGCAGCAGCCCACGAGCGTCACGCTCAAGCGCACCGTGATGGGCGAGCAGGGCCGCGGCTACACGATGCTGTGCAGCTACGCGAAGTGCGGTGGCAGGAACACGGGCAGCTGTGGCGGCACGTACAACTGGTACTCGTACGCGAAGCACGACTGCAACGTGGGCGGCTTCGACAACGCGCGCAACCAGCAGATCGCCCAGCTGGGTGACCACACGACGTGCAGCGGCGACGAGTACTACCTGAACGGCGGCACCTGGGTGTGCGGCGAGCCGGACCACTGGTCGCGCCCCAAGGTGATGGGCAACTGCTTCGGCCGCTGCGGCGGCGGGTGCGGCGGCGACACCCAGTACACGCTGGACGCCACCAACCACGACGGCTGCGTCCGCAACGGCCACGTGCTGGCGTCGGGCTACTGCGATGACCAGTTCATGTCCGCGTCGGACGACGAGCTGTTCGCGCCCAACTGCTACTGAAGCGGATGGGACGGCGCGCGGTGAGGCACGCGGTGGGGGCGGTGGGGCTGTGGCTCGCCGCGCTCGGCTGCACTTCGACGACGTCCTCCAAGGCGGAGGCCGGAGAGGCGGCCGTGCGCCGCTTCTTCCAGGCCCTGCCGTCCGGGGACTGCGCGGTGCTGGGCCCCATGCTGGTGACCGGGCAGGGCGTGCCTCCGTGCGAGGAGACGGTGAAGGACCTGCGCGAACACGGCATGGGCCTGGTGGACGTGCTCGACGCGAAGGTGGACGGGCGCGACCCGGACGCGGTGCTCGTGCGGGCGCGCGTGTCGCAGGGAGGAACGGAGCGCGCGGAGCCGTTCCTCTTCCGGGTGGAGCGCCAGGGTGATGGCTGGCGCCTTCGGCTGTAGGGGGAGTGGATGATGCGGAACCGGGAACGGGTGATGCTGGGGGGCGTGGGCGTGCTGGTGGCCGCGCTCGTCGCCGTACTGCTGCTGTGGCCGGCCCGGGAGGAGCATTCCCCTTCCGCCGCGCCCGCGGCCCGGGAAGCCGGCCCGGTGACGGCCGCCCAGGTCGCGCCGAAGCGCGCGGTGCCGGTGCGGACGCCGGAGCCCGCGCCCCGCCCCGCCACGGTGGTGCCGCCCGCTCCCGGAGACGTGCCGCCGGAGCCGGAGGTGGCCAACGCGCCGCCGCAGGCGAACGACCCCATCGTCGAGGAACAGCCCCAGACGGCACGCTGGAAGCTGGAGAAGACGGAGCACATCGCCACGCTGCTGGGCCGGGACGTGTCCCGGTTGGAGGGCGAGCGGCAGGAGGCGAAGGCGCGCGGGGACCAGGTCCGCGTCGGCCAGGTGGACGCGCTGCTCCAGCGCCACCGCGTCCGGCTGGGCGAGCTGCGGGAAGAAGCCCGCACCCTGGCCGAGGCTGCCCGGAACGAGCCCCCGGAGCCCTGACGCCCTGAACCTGTCCGACAGTCGGACAGGTTGGGCAACCGCGGTGACCGGGGCGCTGGTGCCTGGCCGGGCGGCACGAACGGGTCCGACAGTCGGACCCGTTGAGGCCGGGTGGGGCCGGAGGGAGCCCGCCGGTCCGGGCGTCCATGACCCGCGTGCCTGCTCGCCCGCTCTCCGGACCGGGTGCCGTGTCCTCTTCACCGGTGGGCCTCCATCGCTGCGCGCTGGGAGTACAAGCGCTTCTGCCGTGCGCGGCGCGCCCTTCACACGGGCGTGACAGACCCGGCGTGGCATGTGCATAGGAAGGGACGTGTCTGTTTCCACCGCGACTGCTTCCACCGGGCCCTCCAGTACCTCCTCCTCCCGAGGCACCCGGCTGGCCTCCATCGCGGTCGCCAGCGCGCTGTTCATGGAGTTCCTGGACTCCACGGCGCTGTCCACCGCGCTGCCCACGCTGTCCGTGGCGTTCGGCACGGACCCCGTCCACCTCAAGCTCGCGCTGACGTCGTACATCCTGGCCCTGGCGGTGCTCGCGCCCGCGAGCGGGTGGATCGCCGACCGCTTCGGCCCGCGCCGCGTCTTCATGACCGCCATGGTCGTGTTCCTCGCGGGCTCCGTGCTGTGCGGCTTCTCCCAGACGCTCGCGCAGCTCGTCGCCTCCCGCACGCTCCAGGGGCTGGGCGGCGCGCTGATGACGCCCGTGGGGCGGCTCATCGTCGTCAACTCGGCGCCGCGCGAGAAGCTGGTGTCCGCGATGAGCTGGTTCACCATGCCCGCGCTGGTGGGGCCGCTGCTGGGGCCGCCGCTCGCGGGCTTCATCCTGGGCGTCGCGGACTGGCCGTGGATCTTCTTCATCAACGTGCCGGTGGGCCTCCTGGGCATGTGGGCCGTGGCGCGCTTCGTGCCCCCGCTGAAGCAGCCGGACCCGGGCCCCTTCGACACGAAGGGCTTCGCCATCGCCGTGGTGGCCATCACCGCGCTGATGGGCGCGGCGGAGACGGTGGGCATCGGCCTGGTGCCGTGGCCCGTGCAGGCCGGCATCACGCTGGTGGCGGTGGGGGCGCTCGTGGCCTTCGTGCGGCACGCGCTGCGCACGCCACACCCGGTGCTCAACCTGCGCCTGTTCAAGGTGGACACCTTCCGCGCCAGCATGGTGGGCGGCGCGCTGGTGCGCATCGGCCTGGGGGCGACGCCCTTCCTCCTGCCGCTGCTCTTCCAGGTGGCCCTGGGGTGGGGGCCGCTGGAGGCGGGGCTCGTCACCATCGGGACGGGGCTGGGCGCCTTCATGTGCAAGCCGGTGGCGCCCGCGCTCATCCGCCGCGTGGGCTTCCGTCAGACGCTCATCGCCTCCAACCTGCTCACCGCCGCGCTGACGGCCGTGCCCGCCTTCTTCGGGCTGGGGACGCCCATCCCGTTCATCATCGCCACGCTGGTGTGCAGCGGCTTCATGCGCTCGCTGCAGTTCACCGCCACCAACACGGTGGCCTACGCGGACCTCCCCAGGGAGTCGGTGAGCAACGGCTCCACCATCGCGGTGGTGACGCAGCAGATGGCGCTGAGCGTGGGCATCAGCTTCGGCGGCCTGATGCTGCACGTGGCGCGCGGCGGCGGGGACGTGCGTCTCACGCCGGAGCGCTTCGTGCTGCCGTTCCTCGCCATCGGCATGGTGTCGTCGCTGGCCGGGCCGCTCTTCCGCCGGCTTCGTCCAGATGCGGGCGAACACATCGGTGGCCGGGCCGCGGCGCGAGGCTGAAGCGTCCAGCAAACGACGCCCCTCGCGTCGCAAGGCTTCCGCGTCAGCCCCCGTCGTGGAGCAGGCGAGCAGGCAGAAACTCTTTTTCCCAGCTTCTTTCATCCCTCCCCGCCGACCAGTTTCCCGGCGAGGAAACCAACGGAGGGGGTGGGAATGGGTTGGGCTGCACTCACAGGCGTACTGCTGGCGGGCATGACGGCGGCGACACCGCCCACGGCCATTCCGGTGCGGGGCGGCAACGCGCTGACGTTGCCCGCGCACCGGCACATCGTGCGCGTGTCCCGCAGCGAGGGCTCCGTGCTGCTCGCGGCCGTGCAGCAGGGCGGACAGGACGGGCACGGCCTGCGCCTGTTCCGCAGCGACAACGGCGGCGGCAGCTGGAAGCAGGAGGGCGTCATCCACGACGGCTCCACCTACGACCGCGCGGACCTGGTGGCGGTGGGCCGGGACGTGGCGCTGGTCTACGCGGTGGAGACGCCGGACAGCCAGGGCATCGGCGGCTCCACGTCCCGCGACGTGTACTTCCAGTGGTGGCGCTACAGCGCGTCCCGCAACCACTGGCTGCCGGACAAGCCCGTGCGCGTCTTCGACTCCACCAGCTCCAGCACCGCGTACTACCGAGCGGAGCTGGCGCGCGACTCCAAGGGCCGGCTCTGGGTGCAGGCCTTCTTCCGGGAGAAGGACGGCAGCAACACACTGGCCATCTCCGTGAGCAGCGACGGCGGCGTCACCTTCCGCACGCAGTCCGCGCTCGCGCGTGACATCTCCAAGCGCGGCGGCGGGCGGCTCATCAGCCTGGGCAACCGGATGATGATGCTGTGGAGCTCGCATGACGGGCGCGACAGCACGCGCTACCGGATCCGCGACGACAGCGCGGCCGTGTCCACGTGGTCCTCCACGCGCACGGCCTTCTCCGACGGTATCTACCACGGCGCCGCGATGAGCGCGGTGGCGGACGGCAACGGCGGCCTGCACCTGGTCTACAAGGACAACTCGGAGCGGCTGGTGTACCGCCGCTTCAACGGCAGCAGCTTCGGCTCCGCGGTGAGGGTGCTGGAGGATGGGGACTGGGCCACGCAGCCCGCGCTCGTGCGCTCCGGCAGCAGCCTGTACCTCTTCTACAACCAGCCGCGCAGCGATGGCTCCGGCTACCGGCTGTGGGTCCGCGCGCTGTCCTCCAGCGGGAAGCCGGGGGCGGGCAAGGAGCTCGCGTCCGTGTCCGGCTTCGCGGGCTACCCGTCGGCGCCGGACGTGCTGCCCTCGGGCGTGCCGCTGGTGTGCTTCTTCGGCATCGAGCCGTCCTCCGGCTCCAGCTACCGGCTGTCCTTCTTCTCCACCAGCGCGTCGTCGCTCAAGTCGCAGGCCGTCGCGGCGAAGCAGGCCCCGGCGGACGACGACCGCCAGCTCACCGCCACGGGAGGCTCGGGCTCCTTCGAGCCGCCGCAGGACCCCGGCACGCTGGTGAGCGGCGCGACGACCGCCTCCCAGCAGGCGATGGCCGCCGGGTGTGGCGGGGCCAGCGCGATGCTCGCGGTGGGCGTGACGTTCATCCTGATGGAGTGGGGCCGCCGCCGGCGCGCCCGGGTCCTGCCCGGCTAGCGGGGCAGGGCGTACCCTGGACGGCGCGCGGTAGGGCGGAAACGAACGCGGGCGGTCTCCTCGGAACAGCTTCCGAGGGGCACCGCCCGTAGGCGCGTCTCCCGGTGAGGGGAGACGCCTTGCGCGTCCCGTGAGGCTTACGTCGTCGCGGGCGCGGCGTCCGGCGCTTCGTCCGTGTCGTCGGCGTCGTTGTCGCCACCGCCGTCGGCGTCGACCGGGGCCGTGGAGGCAGCGTCCGCACCCGGCGCACCCGGCGCCTGGGGCTTCTTGCCAGCGCCAGGAGGCGGGGACTTGCGGGCGGCCGCCGCGGCCTGCCGCGCCTGCTCGCGCGCCTTCTGCGCGACCTTCGGCGTGGGGGCCAGGATCATGTACATCTGCCGGCCTTCCATGCGCGGCAGCTGCTCCGCCACCGCCACGTCCTTCAGGTCCTTGATGACGTCATCGAGGATGGCGCTGCCCAACTCCTTGTGCGTGATTTCACGCCCGCGGAACTGGATGACGACCTTGGCCTTGTTGCCCTCTTCGATGAACCGGCGGGTGTTGCGCACCTTGAACTCGTAGTCGTGCTCCTCCGTCTTGGGACGGAGCTTCACTTCCTTGAGCTGGATGACCACCTGCGTGCGCTTCGCGTCCGAGGCCTTCTTCTTCTCCTCGTACTTGAACTTGCCGTAGTCCATGATCTTGCAGACCGGCGGCTTGGCCATCGGGCTGACTTCGACCAGGTCGAGCGACTCGGAGCGGGCCTTTTCCAGGGCCGCCTCGATGGTCATGACCCCGAGCTGCGAACCGTCGGAGCCCACGACACGGACTTCCCGCGCGCGGATGCGGCGGTTGGTTCTCTGGTCCCTGTTGGGACCCCGGCTGCTGTTTCTCTGTTCGCGAATGATGTGAACATCCTCCAAAAAGGGTTGCAGACCCACCACCCGTGAAGATGTGGCGGGCCACTCGATGTGGCAGTCCCCTCCGGCGGAGAAGGCAGGCAGACAAGCCTTCCGCCCCTCGGGGCAGGGAGACGTGCAACGGACTCTATCCGGTTCACGTCCCCCGGGGGCAAGGTAACGCGGGGCACCCCCCATTCCCATGACCCCTGTTGCCTATGATGCGCCCCATGGCGAAACGGTCCACCGCGTCCGCTCGGCAACGGACAGGATGCCGACCCCCGGGGGTGGTTGCGCTCCACGCCTGCCTGCTGCTCGGCTGCCTGCCTGCCTGTGGCCCGGCTGCTCGCGAGCCCCCCGGGCAGGTCTTCCACACCCGGAGTCCGGGTCTCGTCCAGGGCACGGACGCACCCGGGGACGGGGCGGCGGTGGCGCTGGTGGCCCGGCGCACACGCTGCGGAGGCGAGGCGCCCGTGCTCCTGTGCTCGGGAGCCCTCATCGCCCCGGACGTGGTGCTGACGGCGGCGCACTGCCTGGCCGTCTTCGGGGAGGCGGGGCCCTATGAGGTCTTCCTGGGGCCCACGCTGCTCCCGGAGCCGGGCCCCGGCGGGCGGTTCGTGCGGGTCACCCGGGCGGTGGCCCACCCGGGCTATGTCCCGGCCACGCACGCCTGGGACGCCGCGCTCCTGAGGCTGGCGGTGCCGGTAACGGACGTCCCGCCCTTCCGGCTCCCCGGGGGGAGCGACGCCCCGGTGGCGCCGGGAGACCCCGTGCGGGCGGTGGGCTACGGGGACACGAAGGACGCGTCCAGGCCTTCGGGCCAGCGGCGCCAGGGGGGGCTCCAGGTGACGGGCGTCACCGCCAGCGCCTTCCAGGCCGGCCCCGCTCCGGCCATGACCTGCGTGGGGGACAGCGGAGGCCCGGTGCTGGGAGGCCCGCCCGGGAACGAGCTCCTCCTGGGCCTCACCGTCAGCGGCGACGTGGCCTGCCGGACGGAGGCCGTCCAGGTGCGGGTGGACGCCCTGGGGGACTTCCTCCGCCCCTTCCTGGAGGAGGCCCCGCCCCCGGCCCCGGCCTCCCCGTTCCCCCTGGACGCCCTCTGCCAGGAGGCCTGCGCCAGCGACGCGGACTGCCCCTCCGGACTCCTGTGCGTCAGCGCCGGGGACGCACCCGCCCGGTGCCTCCTGCCCGCGCTCCAGGCCGGGACCTATGGCGGGACCTGCTCGGAGGACGCCGCCTGCGGCGACCGGGGCGTGTGCGCCCGGCTGGAGGTGGACGGCGACGACGCCTGCCGCTGCTTCACCCCCTGTGAAGCCACTGTCGACCCCGGGACACCCGGGGACGGCAATCCCGGGGAGGCCAGCGGGTGCGCCAGCGGCCCCGGCGGCCTGGGGGTGACACTCGCCGTCCTGCTGGGACTGCTCTGGTGCGTGAAAGCACCTACAAAACCGCAAGTGTAGGCGAAACTCCCCGAACCAACTTCCGAGAATCAGGCATCGACGTTTTCGGCAATCACAAAGGTCCTTCCCCCCATGGACTACAAGATCAAGTCGGGCGACACGCTGAGCGCGCTGGCCAAGCGCTACAACACGGACGTGGATTCGCTGGTGAAGGCGAACCCGAACATCACCAACAAGGACCTCATCTACGCCGGGGCGACGCTCAACATCCCGGGCAGCAAGGACGAGTTCCAGGCGCAGGGCACCTCCAACGGGCCCAACCTGACGGGCGGGACGCAGCAGACGCAGGGCTCGCAGGCCGTGGGTGACGTGCCCCCGGGCCAGGTCGGTGACTGGATCAAGCAGGCCATGGACATCCTCAAGGCCAACGGCGTCCCGACGGACAAGATGAACCCCCAGGACATCGCGAAGATCATCCAGCACGAGTCCAGCGGGAACCCGAACGCCATCAACAACTGGGACTCCAACGCCCAGAAGGGCACGCCGTCCATCGGACTGATGCAGACCATCCAGCCGACGTTCGACGCCTACAAGCTCCCGGGCCACGACAACATCCGCAACCCGGTGGACAACATCATCGCGGGCGTCCGCTACTCCATCGCCCGCTACGGCTCCGTGTCCAACGTCCCCGGCATCCAGGGTCTCAACAGCGGCAGCGGCTACGTCGGTTACTGACCGGCGCGCCTCAAAGCCCGCCAGACGCACCGCGCCCCGCGGTGGAAGGCGTTCTCGCCTCCCACGCGGGGCGTCGTCATTTCCGAGGCATCCGCGCTCTAGCCCCCGTGCAGCCGGGAGCGGTCGCGCGGGCCGCCCGCGCGCTTGATGTGCATCTGGCTGGGGGCCTTCTTGCGCCCCCGCAGCCCCGTGCCCCGGTTGTTGCGCCGGGGGCCGTGGTCGCTGGCGGCCGGGCCGAGCGTCACGCGCTTCAAGGCCTTCTCCATCATCTGCGCCAACGCCTCGTCATGAGGCAGCGTCTTGCGCCCATTGCTGGCCTGCACGCTGGCCTGGGCCGCATGGGGATCCACGCGTCGCTTGTTCTTGATACCTGCCACTCGGGTCCGCACGGACATGAAGTCCTCCTTTGAGATGGAGGTAGGGACCCCGGCGGAGTGATGCCATCCCTGGCGACGGGCGGGACAGGGGACGCTCCAGGAGCATCCGGGACGCGGGCGCCCGGTGGCGCGGGATGACAGGGGGCACGCGGGCGGCGGTGTCCCGCAGAGCGGGAATCACGCCGGATGCGGCCGGTACCAAGAGGGGAACGCCTGGCTCAGGTGAGGTCTTCGTTGTCGCGGCGGGCGCGCTTCTTCGCCTTGGGCTTGCCGGACTTGCCCGCCGTCTTCGCCTTGGCCTTCTGCTTGGTCGCGGGCTCCGGCGGGAACAGCCAGCCGTCCTCGGGGCGGGGCTGGGAGGCGTTCACCGGCTCCAGGTGCTGGCCGCGGCAGCCTCGGCACCAGGACTGCGGACGGCGCTGGCCCCGGCTCATGATGCGGAAGCCGAAGTCCTGCTCCGTGGGCCCCACGTGGCCGCAGCGCGGGCAGCGCGTCATGGACGTGGTGCCCGTCTCCTTGGCCTTCTCCCGCCCGTGCTCCACCACCAGCGCCAGCGCGGCCGCGAACCCCAGCTTCTTCTCCGTGGGCACGTGGAACTGACGCGCGCGCTTGCCCCGGCTCATCACGGGCAGGAGGTCCAGGCCTCCCAGGAGGTTGCGCTGCTCCAGGACTCGCGACGGAGACGATGGCGGGGTCGAGTGGCTCACGCGATCATTTCTACGCGAGGGGTCTGACATGCCCGGTTCACGCCCGGCTCCGCCAGGTCCCCCTCCGTTCGGAGGTCTGGACACGTGTTCAGTAACCCCCGGCATTTCTTGAAGATTCCCCCGGCGGCCGGGCGGGGGTGGGGCGTCTGGGGGTGGGGCCCGCCTGCCTGCCCGGCGCTGAGCGGGGTTCCGGTGCCCACCTTCCGGGAGGTCCCGTCCCCCCTTTCGCCCGAGGTGTGCCCATGGCCCAGGCCCACGAAACCGACACCGAGAAGCAGGAGCGCCACGCGCGGCGCCACGAAGCCCACGTCCGTGCCACCTACGCGGCGTTCCTCCACCACCTGTGCGACCTGAGCGCCCTGCCCCCCGCGCTCGCCGAGTGCGCCGCCGTGTCGGTGCTGAGCGCGCTGGAGCGGCGGCTCATGCCCAACGGGGCGCGCAACCTGGAGGCCCAGCTGCCCCGGATGCTGGTGGAGTTCCTGCCGCCCCCGGACGAGCGCCCCCCGCGCCCCCACCGCTTCGGCCGCGAGGAGATGGTCGCGACCGTCGCGGACGACCTCCAGATGCCCGTGGAGAAGGCGGAGGTGGTGATCCGCGCGGTGCTGCGCGCCTTCCAGGACCAGATTACGGAAGGCGAGGCGGACAAGGTCGCGAGCAACCTCCCCGCGGACCTGCAGGCCCTCTGGCGCCTCACGCAGTAGGCGCCAGCCGGGCCGCTGACCTACTCCGTGGGGCCGCTGCCCGCGCCGTCCCCGGTGGTGAACACCGGGGTGCCGCCGGGGAGGCTGGGGTCGTGCGGGAGGCTGCCGCGCGGGCTGCGCAGGTACACGAACGGCGTGGCGAAGAGGAAGTTGCTCACGCGCGACGTGTAGATGTCCGCGTAGCGCTCCACCTGCCGCGCCAGGTGGCTCTTGTCGTTGCCGGCGCGGGTGAGCAGGCCCCAGTGCGGGTTGGACAGCTCGCCCGCCGCGCGGGCCATGGGGCCCAGCTCCGCGTCCAGCGCCTCCAGCTCCGTGCGCAGCTCCGTGAGGCGCGTGACGAGGTCCGCTTCCGCGACGTCCGTGCGGGGGCCGTACTGGTGGCGGCGGCGCTGCAGCTCCAGGCGCACCTGGCAGCTCTCCGCCTCCAGGCGCTCCTTCTGGAGCATGCGCTCGCCAATGCGCACCTCGGTGGCTCGGAACGCGGCGATGGCGCGCACCTCGTCCTCCAGCTCGCGCAGGATGAGCGCGGTGCGCCAGCGCAGCACGTTCTTGGTGACGTGCACGTCGCCGAACATGTGGTCGCCCACGTAGAGGATTTCGTCGCCGGACAGGCCCAGGTGCCGCTCCAGCTCCAGCGCGCTGCCGCCGAAGTAGGGCTTGTACTTGTCCAGCGGTCCGGAGTGCGGACGCAGCAGCGCCTCGCCGTTGGCCTCCACCACCTCGAAGAGGGTGGAGCGGGTGGTGAAGAACTCGGGCTTGCGCGCGCTGACGATGACGACGTCGAAGAGCTGGCGCCAGGTCATGCCTTCGGGCAGGTGCCGGTCGAAGGCGAAGTGCATCATGGGCTCCGTGTAGGCCCACTCGCTGTTGGTGATGAGCAGCAGTTTCTTGCCCGCGTTCTTCTGGTCCAGCAGCGCGAGCGGCGTCTCCGGGTCGTCGATGACGTAGCGCTCGGGGTCCGCGATGATTTCCGCCTTGAGGCGCCCCTGCATGTGCGTGGCGTCCAGGTTCTTGCGCACGTGCTCGTAGAGGTCCGCGTAGCCCATGGGGCCGGGGAGCTGGCCGGCGTCCAGGCGGTCCACGAGCTGCGCGTAGATGCAGGCCTCGGAGAGGGAGAAGAGCGTGTTGAGGAACACCCAGCGCCGGTCCGCCAGGTCGATGACGGTGCGGTTGTAGGCCTCGCGCTGGGACTCGAAGTCCATGGGGCGGCTGCCGTGGAGGGCCTTCTTCACGAAGCCGAAGCGGTTGGCCTTGAGGAGGTTGCCCTTGGCCGTGTCGATGATGAGCCCGCGGATGGCGAGCATCGGATCGAACGTCAGGTCGGCCACGGGCCAGCCCTGTTCCACCAGCCGGTCGCGAATGTACTCGTAGGCGCGGCGTTCCCACGCTTCCACCCGATAGTGGATGAGCGTGTAGTCCATGTCGTAGCCCACGGCCTTGATGGCGCGCATGTTGAGGGTGCGGTTGCAGAACAGGCCGCGCTCGGGCGGGGGACCGGAGAAGTGAGGACGCATGGGAGCAAGGCTTGCCAAGGCTTCCACGCAAAGTCGAGCGGCCCGTGTGTCCGCGTCAGCTCGTGGGCAGGCCCGGGTCGTCCAGGTGTCGGAAAGATGGGATACAGGTGCCGCACGCGCCGCGAAGGGCCGGGAAGCGCGCGGGACCGGAGGGCGGACACATGTTGGGAATGACGCGACGGTGGGGCGCGGCCCTGGTGGCGGGCGCGGTGCTGGCGGCGGGCGTGGCGGGGGCACAGGAATGGGAGACGGTGGCGACGACGCCCTTCCTCATCAAGGTGCGGCCCCGCCCGGGGACGAAGGCCAAGGACATCTGGGCGGAAGGGGAGCTCAAGGCGAGCGCGGCGCAAATCCAGGCGACGCTGGAGGACCAGGAGTCGTACCGGCTCTTCATGCCCTACGTGAAGGAGTCGCGGGTGGTGCGGCCCACGGACGACGGCGGGCGGCTCACGTACACGCGGCTGGACCTGCCGGTGGTGTCGTCACGGGACTACATCTGCCACGTGGTGACGGAGTCGAAGGTCGCGCCGGACGGGACGGGCGTCTACCAGCAGCGCTGGAAGGCGGAGCCGGACGCGTTCCCCGCCAGGAGGGACGTGGTGCGCCTGCGGCTGAACGAGGGCAGCTGGAGGGTGGAGCCGAAGGGCGAGGGCACCTCCTGGGTCGTCTACAAGTTCACGGTGGACCCGGCCGGCTCCATCCCCGGGTTCCTGGCCAACGTGGGGCAGAAGGACGCGGTGGTGGACACGCTGCGCGCGGTGGAGAAGCGCGCGAAGTCGCTGACCGTGCCCGAGACGCCTCCCGCGAAGTAGGGGATGGAGGCAACCAGGCCGGGTGTTCCATCCGGACGCCATGGCTGACAACTCCAAGATCGAGTGGACGGATGCGACGTGGAACCCGGTGCGCGGCTGCGTGAAGCTGAGCCCCGGGTGCAAGCACTGCTACGCGGAAACCTTCGCGGAGCGTTTCCGGGGCGTGCCGGGCCACCCGTATGAGCAGGGCTTCGACCTGAAGTTGATTCCAGGCAAGCTCGCCGAGCCGCTGCGCTGGAAGGCGCCCAAGCGCGTGTTCGTGAACTCGATGAGCGACCTCTTCCTGGACGAAGTCCCGGAGGCGTACATCGAAACGGTGGCGCGGGTGATGGCGCTGGCGGGCTGGCACACGTTCCAGGTGCTGACGAAGCGCGCGGAGCGGATGCAGCGGCTCTTGTCCACGCGGCTCGCGTTCGCGGCGAGGCTGCCGAACGTGTGGTGGGGCGTGAGCGTGGAGGACCGGAAGTACGGCCTGCCGCGAGTGAAGCACCTGCAAGCCACGCCCGCGAGGGTGCGGTTCCTGTCCATCGAGCCGCTGCTGGAGGACCTGGGCACGGTGGACTTCACCGGCGTGGACGGAGTGATTGTCGGCGGAGAGAGCGGCGCGAAGGCCCGGCCGCTGGACCCGGACTGGGTGCGCTCCGTGCGCGAGCAGTGCGCCGCGGCGGGCGTCGCCTTCTTCTTCAAGCAGTGGGGCGGCAAGCGCAAGGCGGCGGCGGGGCGGGTGCTGGACGGGCGCACGTACGACGCGCTCCCCCGGAGCACGGTGGCGCCGTTCCCCGAGGAGTCCCGGCGCCTGCGGTTGCTGGAGGAGGCCGAAGCGCTGGCGGCCCCGTGGCTGGCGCCGCCCGCGCTGTCCGTGATCAGCGCCGCCGCTTCAGCTTGAAGAAGTCGATGAGCGCCTTGAGCTTGAGCGGCACGTGGGCCCGGCTCGGGTAGTAGAGGAAGAAGCCGGGGAGGGTGGGGGAGTACGCCTCGAGCACTCGCACCAGGCGCTTCTCCGCGAGCAGCTTCCGGGCGCGGCTCTCCGGCACATAGGCGAGCCCCAGCCCGGCGACGGCGGCATCCAGCACCAGCTCCGCGTCATCCACCACCACGCGGCCCACGACGGCGACGTCGATGCGCTTGCCGTCGTCGGTGAGGCCCCAGGGGAGGATGCCGCCGGTGGTCCGGCTGCGGTAGTTGACGCAGTCGTGGTCGCGCAGGTCGCGAGGGTGCTTCGGCTTGCCTCGAGCCGCCAGGTACGACGGCGCCCCCACCACGAACATGGGGATGTCACCGCTCACCGGGATGGCGATCATCTCGCGCTCCACGAGCTCGCCGAAGCGGAAGCCCGCATCGAAGCCCTGCTGGACGATGTTGACGAGCGCGTCGTCCAACTGGATGTCCACGCGGATGTCGGGATGGGCGGTGAGGAACTCCGCGAGGCGCGGACCAAGTACCTCCTGGTAGCCATAGCGAGGCAGGGTCAGACGCAGGAGGCCGGCGGGCCGGCCGCGAAGCTCGCTCAGGGACTCGAAGGCGTCCTGCACGCCGAGCATCGCGGGCTCGAGCCGGGAGAGGAACCGCGTGCCGGCTTCGGTGAGCCCGACGCTGCGCGTGGTGCGCTGGAGGAGCCGCACCCCGACGCGTTCCTCGAGGGCCCGGAGGCTCTGGCTCACCGCCGAAGGAGTGACCCGGAGCTCCGTCGCCGCGGCGGTGAAGCTCCGCCTGCGAGCCACCGCGAGGAACGCCATGAGGCCGGAGAGGTCGTCGCGCATTCCTTAGCGTAACTACAAAGTGAATGCAGAGACGACGCGTTTCGGAGCGGAGGGGAGGGCCATAGGTAAGGGCCCAGGGAGGCAGTCATGAACGCACAGAGCAGGGTCTGGTTCGTCACGGGGTCGTCAACGGGGTTCGGCAGGCACATCGTGGAAGAGGTCATCGCCAGGGGCGAGCGCGTGGTCGCGACGGCGCGAGACCCGCGGAAGCTGGATGACCTGGTGGCGAGGGCCCCGGACCGGGTGCTCGCGCTCCAACTGGACGTGACGAAGCCAGAGCAGGTGCAGGAGTCCATCACCGCGGCGCTGAAGCGCTTCGGGGCCATCGACGTGCTGGTGAACAACGCGGGCTACTCGGTGTTGGGAGCGTTGGAGGAAACGAGCGAAGCGGAGCTGCGAGCGATATTCGAGCCGCTCTTCTTCGGAGCGGTGTCGATGACGCGAGCGGTGCTGCCGCACATGCGCGAGCGGCGGACGGGCATCATCGTGCAGGTCTCGAGTCTGACCGGGCTGGTCGGGTACCCGGGCGCGGGGGCTTACAGCGCGGCGAAGCACGCACTGGAAGGCATCTCCGAGGCGCTGGCGAAGGAGATCGCGCCGTTCGGGGTGAAGGTGCTCCTCGTGGAGCCGGGGATGTTTCGCACGAACCTGCTGGGCCCCGGGTTCCGGTCGATGCCGGAGCTGCCTGCCTACGCGGAGTCGATGGGCCCCACGAGAGCCTGGGTGGCCCAGTCCGCGGGCACGCAGCCCGGGGACCCACGGAAGGCCGCGAAGGCCATCGTGGACGCGGTGGCGGCGGGAGTCCCGACGCTGCGGCTCTTCCTGGGAACGGACGCACCCGGCTCCATCCGCGAGAAGCTGGCGCAGGTGGCCTCGGACATGGACCGCACGGAGCAGCTCGCACTCACGATGGGGTTCTAGCCACACGGCCCCGCGGTCTCGTCCACGGGAGCCGGTGGGTCGAAGCTCGGGCGGGAGGCCACCCTCCGTGGACGAATCGCCTCCACCTGTCCGCCAGTCGGACAGGTGGCCCAAGGCCAGGAGTGTCACGTTTCCCGGCACACTCCCCACCGTCCGGCGCCAGGGGGACCGCCTCCTCCACGCAGGGGCGTACCTCCAAAGCCCCATCTTGAGAGGAGGCTGGCGCGGTGGCTTCGGGCTCCTCAGGAAGTGCAGCCTCCCGAGGTGCAGGAGCAAAAGCGTCCAGCACGCCCTCATCGCAAGCCTTCATCAGCGCCGGCAACTGGTGCTGGAGCGTTCCCACATCGCGCTCGCCGAGGGCGTGCATCGCGCAGCGGGCCCACTCGCGCAGCGACTCTCCGCCCATGAAGGACAGCAGCCGGGCCGCGTTGCCTCGCAGGGCCCGTTGCAGTGACTGGATGAGGAGCAGATGCCCGGGACGCGCAGCCGCATGGGCCGCCAGCCGCAGCAATTCGAATTCCAGCTGCGCGCAGCGGGTACCAGGCTCCCAGCGCGCCGCGTCCGAGAGCGCGTAACAGACGGACTCCAACTGGCCCACCTGCGACGCGGAGGCCTTCGTGCAGCAGTCGGCCAGCAGCTCCACCAGCACCTGACGCTTGAGGCTGAAGAAGCCCTCAAAAAGCCGCCGGCCCTCCTCGGTGTGCCGGTGATGCAGCGCCAGGCCCAGGTTCTCCAGCGTCAGCGACTCATCCAGCGCCACCGCGCGCGTCTTGCGACCGGGGTGCTTCACCACCAGGCCTCGCGCCGCCAGTCGCCGGAACGCCTCGCGCACAGTGCCCCGGCAGCAGTTGAACTCACGCGCCAGCTTCTCTTCCGAGGCGAACTGCCCCCTCGGCAGCATCCCCAGCGAAATGTAGCGCTCGAGTTGCTCCTCCACGTACGCCACGCGTCCCACCCGCTCCATCACCGTCCTCCTCCTCACCCACGCCACGCGCATCCAACCAGAGGGGTCTGACATGGATGCGCGGGCCCACCGTCCTCGTGGCCGGCCACCCCTGGGTGCCTCACGCCACAAACCTGTCCGACTGTCGGACAGGTTTGCGCGAAGTGCTCCCCGGGGGCGCGCCACCGGTGCTCAGAGGGACGGAAACCGCACCCCTGGCAGGACGAGCAGTCGCGTGCCTTCCGGATCCTGCAGCTCCAGTGTGTAGACACCGCCAGCTTCCAGGACAGTTGCCTCGGCTTCCACGATGATCCGGGCAGTCCCGGCTTCAGACGTGGGATCGAGCTGGCGTGTCGCCACGACCCTCAAGGCCTGCTGCTTCGGACCACTGAGACTGGCCTTCGAAACCTTGCCGGGGAGGGACGTCCGCCCGGGAAACTCCAACTGCACAGCAACCCGGAGCACGGAGCGGAAGGTCCTGACCTGGAACATCGGGTCCGAGGAGGTCGCTTCGGACGTCTTCACCTCCAGCGCCCGGACTCCCTTTTGATCCAGGAGGTCTTCGGAGAGCATCGCCGTCAGCCCTGCGCTGGCACAGTCCTCGTCGCACACCCCTCCATGCGCGGCTGCGAGGAGCGGAATCAGGAGCAGGAGCACGCTCACTCCTATGCGTCGAATCGCCAGATGGACTCCACGGAGATCAGGTTGGGGACGACGGCGGTGTCCTCGTCACCTCCTTCACTGCGTGGAATACCCCGCGTCCTGTCATCCAAGAACCAGAGCTGGAGACAGACAGGAAATGTTTCACCGGTCCTGCTCTCACGCAGTTGCGTGAAACGGCCGTAGACCCGTTTGTTGCCGACGTAGAGCGTGCCTGTGAGCATGGAGTTATGCCTCACACGTCCCTGGCTGCCGTGGGTGTACAAAGCGGCACGTCCCTCGCGGACGGTGACGAAGTCAGCGCGGGTGTTCGGGTCGAACACGGCTGCCCATGTGTAACCCGTGATCTTCAGCGCATTCATGGCCGCCTTGGCATCCTCTGGACAGTCCTCGGCGGGGGGCGTGGGCCGGTCCACCAGGGGCGCGCTGGCGCAGGCCATGCCGGCCACGCAGGACGCAATCGCCGCGGCCTTGAGGGTGCGACCGGGCTTCGGAGACGGCGGAACAGGCGGCTTGGTTGTCACGAGAGCAGGTTCCCCTTTCGGCGCCACCACGGGGGCAGCGGTCGCCGGAGTGGCGACAGGAACACTGTGCGGGCGGTCCGGCTCACTGGCCAGTTTATGACCAAGCAGGGCGGAAACCCTCTCTGGAACCTCTGGGGTTGTATGGCGAGTCCAGCCTCGCGGAAGGACCTCCCAGGTCCCAGGTCCCGCCAGCAGCAACCCCAGGCACATCACCACCCCCACCCAGCCCCAGGCCGGAAACCGGCGTGGGGTTGCCGTCACGGGGGCGGGCCGGGGCGCGGGCGTCAGGTAGGGCTGCGATGGCCATGCCGGCCGGCGGATCTGATTCGGCTTGCCCGGAATCTCATCGAAGAGGTGCGCCTCGAACGCCGTGGCCCCTCCTGACAGCAGCCCCCGCATCAGCTCTGCATGCGCCGCCTCGCCCGTGCGGGGCCGCTGCTCCGGCTCCTTCTCCAGCAGCTTCAGGATGGCCCGCGACAGGGGCTCCGGCACCTGTGGGTTGATGTCCCGAGGAGACGGCGGCAGCCGCTCCGTGATGGCCACCGACAGCAGCTCCGGCTCCTGGTCCGGCGGGAACGGGTAGTGGCCGGTGACGGCCCGGTACAGGCAGACACCCAGCGCATACAGGTCATCCGCCGCGCTGTAGGGATAGCGCAGCTCTGGCTGCCTCCAGTGGCGCTGCTGGAAGCGGATGGCCTCCGGACTGCGCAGGTGCAGCGTGCCCGGGGGCAGGGTGGTGGTCGTGAGCGTCAGGGCCCCCGCCTGGTCCCCCGCGCCGAAGTCGATCAGCACGGGCACCTGCCCCCGCGTGCGGATCAACAGGTGCTCTGGCTTGAGGTCCCGGTGCAGCACCCCTCGGGCATGCAACACGCCCAGCGTCATGGCCACCGAGCCTCCCACCATGGCCACCTGCCGGAACGTGGGGTTGACCGTCTCCGCCCAGGCGTGGAGCGCCATCCCCTCCACGCAGTCCATGACGAAGTACGGCAGCCCCTCCACCGGGTCCGGCCACCGCCCCGTGGCATGCACCCGGACGACGTTCGGGTGACACGCCCGATCCAACAGCAGCGCCATCTCCCGCAGTGCCCGGGCGGGATCCGGATGCAGCGACAGCTTGAGCGCGAAGCTCCGTCCCGGCGCGTCCAGCGGCTCCACCCGATAGACGGCGCCGTACCCGCCCACCCCCAACGTCCCCACCACGCGCCAGCACCCCACCACCGCACCGGGCTGGAGCGCCGCCGGGAACACCTGTGCCACTTCCGGACCCATGGACCCATAGGGTCGCATGAAGTCCACTCAACCTGGAAGGTCAGTCCAGCTGGAGCCGGGCCAGAACCCCTGGATCATGTGTTCTCACGTCAGGAAGTCTCACCCTGATGTCCGCGCGGAATGCTCCCAGCGGAATCAGCCGGTGGTGACTGAAATGTGACATGAACAAGTCGCTGAACAAGCGGGATGTGTCAGACGGATTTGGTGTATTGAGCCGCGTCTCACGCAGCACCTCCCCCTCATTCAGGAGTTCCTGATGCGTCGTCTTGGCACAGCCCTTCTTGCCGTGAGCATGCTCGCCGCTTGCGGCCCCGGTCCCCAGGCGGAGACTCCCTCCGAGTCCGCTCCCTCCACCCCGGCCGTCGAGCAGCAGCAGGCGCCCATCCTCACGCAGACGAACGTCGACGTGGCCATCGAGTGCTCCGGCATCCTCGAGTTCGCGAACACGGCGTCGTACTCGCTGCTCGACCGTTATCTGCCCAGCAACGTGGTCACCAACATCGTGAACCGCCGCGCCACCGCGCCGTTCACGTCGCTGGCGGACCTGTCCACCGTGCCGCTCGTCGGCCCGACCCGGCTCAAGCAGCTCGAGGGCGGCGCCCGGACGATGGACTTCATCGACGCGGACTGTGTCGGCATCCTGGATGGCATCGCCATCTCCCGCGACGACCAGACCGCCATCGTCAACCTGGTGAACAGCATCGACGACTCGGAGCTGCACGACGTCCTGCCGGACGCGTGGAACGGCGCCGTGAACCTGCTCAACACGCGCCCCTTCACCACCGCGCAGCAGATCGCCGACACGGCGGGCATCGGTGACGTGAGCTTCCGCAACATCCGCAACTCCGCCACCCTGAGCCGCCCGCTGGAGGCGCTCTTCGCCGCGGTGAACGCCATCCCCAGCAACGGCTCCTATGGCGCCACCACGCTGCGCCACTTCGACTGGTGGAACATCGCGTCCGAGCAGCACTACTACCGCGACGACAAGACCTGCTTCGGCCTGGAGCCGAGCAGCGTCCCGTCCGGCGCCTACGTCCGCCCGAACCTGGCCGACGCCGCCGAGGTTCGCGCCGCGGTCCAGAACGCCGTCGCCTACGTCAACGGCAACACGCTCATCCCCGCCTCGGTCCGCACCGCGGGCTTCGCGAACCTGGACTCGCTCATCGCGGGCCGGTCGTTCAAGGGCTGCATCATCACCTACGAGAACGACCCCTGGAGCCGCAACACCGTCCACATCTACGTGGACACCGTGACCGGCTTCAGCGTGATGACCGAGACCTGGTGGGCGGAGTAGTCCTCCCCACCTGACGTCCCCGCCGTCCCGAAGCCCCGGGTTCCTCCATGGAGCCCGGGGCTTTGTCGTGTCCGGAAGCAGGCAGGCCCCTGGCCGTCAGGCCCCCCAGCCTGGCGCGTTGGAAGGAAACCGTGCATCCCCGGGTGTCTATGGGTATAGACACGCCCCATGTGCCCCCTGGTGAACACGAAGGACCTGATTGACGCCCAGGAGGTGGCGGGCCTCCTGCGCCTGGCCCACCCCAACAGCGTCAGTACGTACCTGCGCCGTTATCCGGACATGCCCCGTCCGGTGCTCGACCTGGGCGCCGGGCGCCCGCGCCTCTGGCTCAAGCCCCAGATGCTCCGCTGGGCCCGCGCCCGCCAGGCCGCCATCACCGACACAAGCTCCCGAGGTTCCCGATGACCACCGCCACCCCCCGAACCGCCCCCGCCGTCCTCCCCGGGCCCAATGACGCCTGCTGGTGCGGCAGTGGCTCCAAGTACAAGAAGTGCCACCGCGGCGCGGACACCGTGGAGGCCCGCAAGAAGGGCCCGGACACGAACCGCAAGGGCATCCGCCCGGGCATCGTCAGCCCCCGCCGCGTGGTGCCCCTCACCATCGCCCGGCCGGACTACGCGGACTCCATGGCCGGCCGGCCCTCGCGCTCGCGCAACGAGCCGGACGTGAAGTCGCCGGACGTCATCGCCCGCATGCGCCGCGCCTGCCAGGCCGCCGCCCAGGTGCTGGTGGAGACCGCGCAGCACGTGCGCGTGGGCATCACCACGGACGAGCTGGACGCCATCGCGCACGAGGCCTACCTCAAGCGCGGCGGCTACCCCAGCACGCTGAACTACCACAAGTTCCCCAAGTCGCTCTGCACCTCCGTCAACGAGGTCATCTGCCACGGCATCCCCGACAGCCGCGCGCTGGAGGACGGCGACATCGTCAACCTGGACATCACCATCTACCTGGATGGCGTCCACGGGGACTGCTCGGCCACGTACCTGGTGGGCAACGTGGAGCCGCAGCACCAGCGCCTGGTCCAGATTGCCAGGGAGTGCCTGGACATCGGCATCGCCGCGGTGAAGCCCGGCCGCCCCATCAGCGACATTGGCCGCGCGGTGGAGGCCCACGCCGTGAAGAACGGCACCAGCGTGGTGCGCGCCTACTGCGGCCACGGCATCGGTGAGACGTTCCACACCGCGCTCCAGATTCCGCACTACTACGAGCCGGAAGCGGACACCGTCATGCAGCCCGGGATGATCTTCACCGTGGAGCCGATGATCAACCAGGGCCACTGGGACCACCGCACGTGGAACGACGACTGGACCGTCGTCACCGCGGACGGCCTGCGCAGCGCCCAGTTCGAGCACACCCTGCTCGTCACCGACACGGGCGCGGAGATCCTCACCGTCCCCTGAGGACTCCCCACCCCTGAAACACCACGGGCCCCGGACGCGCTTCGCATCCGGGGCCCGCTTCATTTCCAGCGAGTGACCTCCGGGCCTACGCCCGGCGGCGGCGCAGCTTCAGCGCCAGGCCGCAGAGCATCAGCAGGCTGGTGGCGCCCAGCGGGCCGGGCACCGTGCTCTGGCAGTTGCAGCCGTCGGACTCGTCCGGCTCCTCCACCGCGTCGTCGGTGACGAACACCGCGGTGGTGCGGGCCGGCACCGTGAAGCCGCCGGTGGCCTTGTCGTACGCCGCCGTGCGCACCACGGCGTCCGTGGACGCCTGCTGCGCCGGGTGCAGCTTGAGCTTCAGGGACTTGTACCCGTCCGCCTTGAACGTCTGGGCGTCGTCCGTGCCGTTGAACAGCACGATGGCGCGCGCGCCCTCCTTGTTCGTGCCGTGCTCCTGCATGGCCATCACGATGAGGCCCGGAATCTGGTCCGGTCCGGTGTTCTCGAAGTGCACCAACTGCTTCACCTCGTCACCGGTGCGCAGGCGGAACAGCCGCGAGCTCTTGCGGATGGTCAGCATCTCCTCGAAGTGGTCACGCGCCCGGACGATGTCCGCGTTCGCCGGCTTCAGCGCCGGGTCCGCCAAGAGCGGCCCGAAGAGCGCCCAGTTGCCCTGGTTGTCCGCGGCCGGGGGCAGGCCCACGCCCCAGTTGTTGGACTGGTAGGTCCAGTCCACCTTGTTGAACCAGTCCCCGGAGTTGTAGCTGTTGCGGTCCAGCGACTTGGAGCGCAGCAGTTCGTCACCCGCGTGGAAGAACGGGATGCCCTGGCCCAGCGCCACCAGCGAGATGCCCAGGTTGTGCATGCGCACGCGCTCCGCCATGGGCAGGTCGCGCCGCGCCTTCAACTGGACCGCGTCGAACAGCGTCTCGTTGTCGTGCGCGGAGACGTAGGTGATGACCTCCTGCGGGTCCAGCGTGTAGCCGGCCTTGGCGCCGTTGTAGTCCACGCCTTCACCCGTGACGGTCGCGCCGGTGCGGTCCACCAGCGAGTAGTCCTTCAGGTTGCCGGTGAGGCCCACGCGGATCCAATCGCTGTAGCGCAGCAGCTTGTCCTTCTGCTCCGCATCCGTGCCCTGGTTGGTGCCGTTGGGGTCGGACAGCAGGCCGCTGATGAAGCCCTGCTCCTGGAGCCCGCTGAAGGGGCCACCGCCGCGAGCGCCGTCACGCAGGCGGTCGTTGAACGTGCCGATGCCCGTGCCCGCCATGTTGGCCTGCGTGGCGTTGACGCCGCGCGCGTTGCCGGCCACCTCGCCGAAGTCCCAGCCCTCGCCGTAGACGTAGATGGCCTTGCCGTCCACGCCGTCCTTCGCCACGGTGAGCGCGTCCAGCGTGGCGCGCAGCTTCACCATGTTGGACTTCAGGTGGTGGCCCATCAGGTCGAAGCGGAAGCCGTCCACCTTGTACGCCCGGGCCCACGTCACCACGGAGTCGATGAGCAGCTTCTCCATCATCGCGTTCTCGGACGCGGTGTTCTGGCAGCAGGTGCTCGTCTCCACGTTCCCGTCTTCGCTGAGGCGGTGGTAGTAGCCCGGGACGATGCGGTCCAGCACGCTCTTGGCGTCCTGCCCGGAGGAGTTGGTGTGGTTGTAGACCACGTCCATCACCACGCGCAGGCCGTGCTGGTTGAGCGACTGCACCATCTCCCGGAACTCCACCGTGCGCGTCGTGCCCTGCGCGTTGGTGGAGTAGCTGCCCTCGGGCACCGTGTAGTGGTACGGGTCGTAGCCCCAGTTGTAGCCGTCCAGGTCCGCCACGGCCTTCACCGCCGCCTGCTGCTGGTCCGAGTCCGGCGGCAGCGACACCAGGTCACCCTGCGGGTGCTGCTGCGCGGCGCGGTCCTCGTTGATGGTCGCGATGTCGAACACCGGCAACAGGTGCACGTGCGTGAGGCCCGCCTTCGCCAGCCGGGTCAGGTGCTTCATGCCGTCGGACTCGCGGGTGAAGGCCTTGAACGTGCCGCGCTCGTTCTCCGGCACCGTCAGGTCGTTGATGCTGAAGTCGCGCGCGTGCAGCTCGTAGAGGACGATGTCCTCCGGGGCCTCCAGCGCGGGCTTCGCCAGCGTGCTCCAGCCCTGCGGCGCGAGCGCGGGGTCCGCCAGGTCCACCAGCTGGCTCAGCTCGCTGTTGGTGGAGAGGGCCACCGAGTAGGGGTCGGTGACGCGGTTGGTGACGACCTTGCCCTCCTTGCGGGCGTAGACCTCCACCTCGTAGAGGAAGAAGCGGTTCTTCCACGCCGCGTCGCCCGTCGCGCTCCAGACGCCCTTGTCGCCGGCCGTCATGGGCACGCGCGTGAAGGTGGACGTGGGGCTGCCGTCCGCGAACAGGAGCAGGTTCACGCTCTTCGCCGTGGGGGCCCACAGGCGCAGCGTGGGGACGCCGTTGTCGAACGTGGCGCCCAGCGGGCCGTCATACGCGGCCAGGTCGTCCAGCGCGCCCGCGAGCTGCGCGCTGGTGGCGTCCAGCATCACGCCCTCGGCGTTCGTCGCGGACACGGCCACCTGGCCCTTGAGCCACGCGGCCGCGTTGGCCACGTCCGCCTGCGCGAGCTTCAGCACCGGCCGGCCAATGAGGTTGGGGAAGCGCGCGGCCTGCGCGGCGGTGAGCCCCGCGGGGTCCACCGTCAGCGTCGCCACGGTGCCGCCCTGCACGCCGGTGCTGTTCAGCGTCATGCCGCCCGTGGGCGCCGTGTGCAGCTTGAACACCGTGCCCGCGGGGACCGCGACCTCCGGGCTCCACACCAGCGTGTCGCGCGCAATCCAGTGCGCCCGCGCCAGCAGCAGGTTGCCCGCCGGAGCCCCCGCCGCGCGGATGGTCACCTTCTTGGAGGCACCGGAGTCGAAGGTGATGACCATTTCCTGGTTGTCCGTCTCCACCGCGAAGGCCGCGTTGCTGCCCGGGTACGCGGTGGTCCAGTTCTCGTCGAGCGCGACCTTGCACTCGTAGTTGCCCGCGGGCAGCGCCTTCGTGATGAAGGTGTAGATGCCGTCGCCGTCCGGGTCCTGCATCATCGAGCGCAGGCAGTCCGGCTGCCAATCACCCGGACAGCCCAGCTCGCTCTGGAACGAGCCCGCCACCGTGGCGATGGTGCCGGAGCGGTTGCTCGTCGCGTACAGCGTGTTCGCGTCGAAGTAGAACTTCACCGCGCCCGCCGCCGTCTGGTTCAGCACGATGTCCGCGCCGCCAGGGCCGCCGTACGTCTGCGACAGCGAGCCGTCCAGCGCGACCTTGAACTTCCAGGTGCCCACCGGCACGTTGAACGAGCCCTGCCACCTGTCGTCCGCCGCGTCGTACGTCAGCGCCGTCTGCGCGCAGGTGGCGTTGTAGTCCGAGGCACAGCCCGCCTCGGTCTGCAGGTCGCCAATGACCGTCACCGACGTGGGCGCCGCCACCGACGCCATGGGAAGCAGCGCGGCGAAAAGCCCGCCGAACGCGAGCGCTCGCGTCATGCGGGGAACTGCGAAGAGAGCTCTCAGGGGAAACCTCCAAGGGGGGTGGAAATCCCCGGCACCGTAGCAGTCACCCCTGTCTCCGGTGATCCACGGCCCCGTTCCACGACTTGCAGGACCCACTGGATGATCCGAGTTGGAGCCGGCGCAGACACCCCAGGACGTCGGATGCAATCGGCCCCAGGAACAAGACGCGTCGCGGCAGGAATCACGCGCTCCGTCGTGCTCGCTCACGCCTTGCGTCACACGGATGTGCAGAGGAAGACATCCGGGGCATGGCGCGTTGCGGCATCAGCCGATTGTTCCGACGCCCCTTCACCCATTTCCAGACTGTTGGATACAGTGCCGCGCCCAGATGTCCTCCAGCTTCCCCTGCCCACAACCGAACGCTGTCTCCCACCGCGGTCGGTGGCGCCCGATGTTCCAGGGCCTTGTCGCCCTGTGTCTGGCGGGGTGCGCCACGGCCCCCACGCCGACGCAACCCGCGCCAGAGGCCGCCGCGACGCAGCCCGCCGCGCCCCCCACGGAGGCACCGGCGACCCCCGCCCCTGAACCCGTGAAGGAGGCCGCTCCGGTGGCTCCGGCCCCGGCGAGGAAGGAGCCCGCGCGGCCCTGGGCGGACGAGGTGCTGTACTTCGTGGTGGTGGACCGGTTCGCGGACGGCGACCCCTCCAACAACGAGAAGGGCGACCCCAAGGCTCCGGGCACCTTCCACGGCGGCGACCTGAAGGGGCTCACCGCGAACCTGGAGGAGCTGTCGTCGCTGGGCGTGACGGCGCTGTGGCTGACGCCGCTGCTCCAGCAGATCCCCGGCTTCGTCACCGGCTCCGGCTTTCCGGACTGGGGCTACCACGGCTACTGGGCGGACGACTTCCACGCGTTGGATCCGCGCTTCGGCACGGAGGCGGACTTCAAGGCGCTGGTGGACGCGGCGCACGCGCGCGGCATCCGCGTGCTCCTGGACGTCGTCTACAACCACCCGGGCTACAACTCGCGCTACCTGAAGGACCACCCGGACTGGCTGCGCTCCGAGGACAAGGGCACCTGCGGCTCGGACGACCTGACGTCGTGCGTGGCGGGCCTGCCGGACTTCAAGACGGAGCGCCCGGAGGTGGCGAAGTACCTGCTGGACGCGCAGATCGACTGGGCGAAGCGCTCCGGCGTGGACGGCTTCCGGCTGGACACCGTGAAGCACGTGTCGCACGACTTCTGGAAGGAGCACCGCCGCCGCACGCGCGCGGAAGTCTCCCCGGACTTCTTCCTGCTGGGCGAGCTGTGGGGCGGCGACGTGGAGTCGCTGGCGCCGTACTTCACCGCGGATGAGATGGACGCCGGGTTCGACTTCGCCTTCGTGGGCAACGCGCTGGGCTTCATCCAGGGGCGCGGCCGCACGGTGGCGTTCGACCGCTACCTCCAGTCGCGCGCGAAGGTGACGGCGGGGCACCACCTGGCGCACTTCCTGTCGTCGCACGACGTGGACGGGGCGCTGCACCAGCTCCAGGGCAACGTGCCCCTCTTCCGTCTGGCCGCCACGCTGCAGCTCACGACGGCCGGCATCCCGGTCATCTACTACGGCGAGGAAGTGGGCCGCGCGGGCGGAGACTGGCCGCAGAACCGCAGCGACATGCCGTGGGGCAAGCAGGCGGTGAAGCCGGGCGCGGGCAAGAAACGCGACGAGTCCCTGCGTGAGTATTACAAGCGCCTCATCGCCATCCGCCGCGCGCACCCGGCCCTGTCCCGGGGCGTGCACGCGCCGCTCTCCACGGAAGGCGATGTGTATGTCTTCCAGCGGCGGGACGACGCGTCGGGCGACACGGTGGTGGTGGCGGTGAACCGCGGCAAGACGAAGGGCACGGTGTCGGTGCCGTGGCCGGAAGCGTGGACGGGCGTCGGCGAGGTGGAGGACCTGCTGAACGGAGGGCGGACGAAGGCTGGCGCCACGCTGGACCTGGCGCTCCCGCCGCTGTCCGCGCGCATCCTCGGACGCGTGCCGTGAGGCACCCGGCGGGGCGTGCGCAGAACCTGACCCGGACGTGCTGTTGTCACCGGCGCGAGCGGGGCTCTTGCTGGAGGGCCTGATGGCCGGCGTGTCGTTCAAGGACGTGGCGAAGCGGTACGGAGACGTGTCGGTCATCGAGGGGCTCAACCTCGATATCCGCGACCATGAGTTCATGGTCCTCGTGGGGCCGTCCGGTTGCGGCAAGTCCACGGCGCTCCGGATGATCGCCGGCCTGGAGGAGATCTCCGGAGGCACCATCTCCATTGGCCCGCGCGCGGTGAACGCGCTGCCGCCGAAGGACCGGGACGTCTCCATGGTGTTCCAGAACTACGCGCTCTATCCGCACATGACCGTGCGGCAGAACCTGGAGTTCGGCCTCAAGATCCGCAAGACGCCCAAGCCGGAGATGGACAAGCTGGTGGACGAGGCGGCGGAAATCCTGGGCATCACGCACCTGCTGGACCGCAAGCCCAAGGCGCTGTCCGGCGGCCAGCGTCAGCGCGTGGCCCTGGGCCGCGCCATCGTGCGCAAGCCGGCGGTGTTCCTCTTCGACGAGCCGCTCTCCAACCTGGACGCGAAGCTGCGCGTGCAGATGCGCTCGGAGATCAAGAAGCTGCAGCACCGGCTCCAGGTCACGTCCGTCTACGTCACGCACGACCAGGTCGAAGCGATGACCATGGGCCACCGCATCGCGGTGATGAAGGACGGCAAGCTCCAGCAGCTGGGCACCCCGCTGGAGGTCTACGAGAAGCCGGTCAACGTGTTCGTGGCGCAGTTCATCGGCATGCCGCCCATCAACATGCTCACCGCCACGCTGGACGCGGACGGCGCGTCGCTTTCCGGCGACGGCTTCCGGCTGCCCGTGCCGCAGAAGCTGCGCCCCCTGACGGCGGGCAAGGGCGGCCGCAAGCTGAAGGTGGGCCTGCGTCCGGACAACATCCTGGCCGCGGGCGCCACGGCGCGCGGTGAGTCCTCACCCGTGGACGCACGCGTGGAGCTGGTGGAGCCCCTGGGCAACGAGCTCATCGTGCACGCCCGCCTGGGAGACAACCCGCTGGTCTTCCGCCTGCCGCCCCAGGCCACCCCGGAGCCCGGCGCCACCGTGCCCGTGACGGTGGAGCTGGAGTCCCTGCACCTCTTCGACGCTGAATCCGAGCTGCGGCTGTCCGTTTGAATATCCGGAGGATTTTCCCAATGACGCACCTGCGAACGTTGCTCGCGGCCCTCTGTCTGTGCGCAGTCGGCCTGTTGCCCGTCCCGTCCTTCGCCGCCACGGAGCTGGTGCTCTGGCACGCCTACCGCGCGGAGGAGAAGGCCGCGCTGGAGAAGGTGGTCGCCGAGTACAACAAGGCCAACGAGGGCAAGGTCAAGGTCACCACGCTGGCGGTGCCCTACGACGCCTACGCGGACAAGATCTCCGCCACCGTGCCGCGCGGCAAGGGCCCGGACCTCTTCATCTTCGCGCAGGACCGCCTGGGCGGCTGGATTGAAGCGGGCAACACGGTGGAGCCCATCGACTTCTTCCTGGATGACGCCACGAAGAAGCGCTTCATCCCCACGACGATGGAGGCGATGACCTACCGCGGGACGACGTACGGCCTGCCGCTGAACTACAAGGTCATCACGCTCATCTACAACAAGAAGCTGGTCCCCACGCCGCCCAAGACGTCCGGCGAGCTGGTGACGATGGCCAAGAAGCTCACCGACTCCAAGGCGGGCCGCTTCGGGCTCGCGTACGCGTACAACGACTTCTACTACCACGCGGCCGTGATGAACGGCTTCGGCGGCGGCGTGTTCGACGCGAAGAACGCCCCGACGATGAACTCGCCCGCCAACGTGAAGTCGGTGGAGCAGGTCCTCAAGTGGAAGAACAAGGACGGCATCCTCCCCGCGGAGCCCTCCAGCGCGCTGATCACCTCCCTCTTCAACGAGGGCAAGGCCGCGATGGTGTTCTCCGGCCCGTGGTTCCTGGGCGAGGTCTCCAAGGACGTGAGCTACGGCCTGGCCCGGCTGCCCACGCTGGATGAGAACAAGGGCACGCCGATGAAGCCCTGGATGACGGTGGAGGGCGTGTACGTGGCCGCTCCGTCCAAGAACAAGGAAGCGGCGTACGACTTCGCGAAGTTCCTCACGGACGCGGGCCCCGGCAAGACGCTGGCCCTCGAGGGCCGCCAGAGCCCCGCCAACCAGGCCGTGTACCAGGACGCGAAGGTGTCCGCGGATCCGCTGCTCAAGGCGATGAAGGACCAGGTGGACGTGGCGGTGCCCATGCCCAACCTGCCGGAGATGTCCATGGTCTGGACCCCCGCCACCAGCGCGATGAACACCGTGTTCAAGAACACCGCCACCCCCAAGGCGGCGCTGGACGCGGCCCAGAAGAGCGTGGCGAAGGACGTCGCCGGCCTGCGCAAGAAGTAAGTGAGGAGCTGAAGTGAGCCAGAACGCCCCGCAGCAGTCGCCTTCCCAGGCCGGCGCCCCCACGCCGGCCCGCACTCCGCCGAACGACGCCGCCACAGGCCCCGCCGCACCGGGCCCGGCCGGCGGTGCGGGCGGGTACCGGGGGCGCGTGCTGGTGGGGCTCGCGCTCGCGCTGGGCGTGTCCCTGTTCCTGGCGCACGGCCTGCTCGCGCGCGCCAACCAGGAGCGCGCGGCGGAGCGCGAGCAGCGCACCGCCGCCGTGTCGCTGCTGGGGCTGGTGGACCTGGTGCAGCGCGCGGGCGGTTCGGGGGACGCCGTGCGCGCCGTGGTGGCGGGCTGGCCCGGCGTGCCGGGCAGTGCCGTGCGCGTCATCGCCTTCAGCGGCATCCGGCTGGAGGCGTCCACCTTCCCGCAGGACACCGGGGACAAGGCGGCGCCGCGCAAGCTGTCTCGCGACGAGAAGCCGCTGTACGACCGCGGCCAGCGCCTGCGCGCCGCGGTGGAGACGAACCGCGAGGAGGGCGGGGCGCGCAAGCCGGAGGTGGAGTCCGAGCTGCTCGACGCGGGCCAGAGCCGCCTGCTGTCCGCGCCCGTGGAGGTGGACGGCCAGGTGGTGGGCTCCGTGGAGACCCTCTCCCCGGTGGTGGTGAAGGGCGAGGTGCCGTCGTGGACGGCGGTGCTGCTGGCGTTCCTCTTGCCCCTGGCGGCGTGCGCGGCCGCGGTGTTCGTGCTGTCGCGCCAGGGCGTGCGCGTGGCGGTGGCGGCGGCGCTGTTCCTGGCGGGCCTGGGTTCCTACACCGTCTACTCGCTGCGCGCGCTGGACGCGGAGCTGCGCGAGACGGAGAACGCCGTCAGCGCGGAGCTGCGCACGCGCGGTGAGAAGGCGCAGGCGCTCATCGCTGGCAACAACCTGAAGGCGGATCCGGCGCTGAAGCCCGGCGCGTGGGACGCGGACGCGATGCGCCGCCCGCTGGGGAAGCTGACGGACTCCGGCGCGCCGGATGAGGCCAAGCTGGCGGCGGTGGGCGCGCAGGTGCGCGGCAACGCGGGCAAGGCGCTGGGCGCGCTGGGCGCGCTGGGGCTGGCGGTGCTGCTGTTCATCGGCCTGGGTGGACTGCACCGGGTGGTGCGCACGACGGTGGAGTACCGGCAGGCCTACGCATACATCGCGCCCGCCATGGTGGGCATGGTGGTGCTGGTGTTCTTCCCCTTCGCCTACGGCATCACGCTGTCGTTCACGGACGCCAACCTCTACAACAGCAGCCAGCCCTTGTCGGAGCTGTGGGTGGGCTTCCGCAACTACGTCGACATCCTGGGCGACTTCAGCTTCGCGAAGACCGCGGCGGACGGCTCGCTCGTCTTCAACTACCTGAACTTCTATTACACGCTGCTCTTCACCATCCTCTGGACGGTGACGAACGTCACCATCGGCGTGACGGTGGGCCTGCTGCTCGCGCTGGCGCTCAACGTGCCCAACTTGAAGATGCGGCCGGTGTACCGCGTGCTGCTCATCCTTCCGTGGGCCATGCCCAACTACATCACCGCGCTCATCTGGAAGGGCATGTTCCACCAGCAGTTCGGCGTGGTGAACCACGTCATCCGGATGTTCGGCGGCGAGGGCCTGGCGTGGTTCGACTCGCCCTTCACGTCGTTCTTCACGGCGCTGGCGACGAACGGCTGGCTGTCCTTCCCGTTCATGATGGTGGTGTCGCTGGGCGCGCTCCAGTCCATCCCGGGTGAGCTCTACGAAGCGGCGCGCGTGGACGGCGCCAACCGGTGGCAGCAGTTCACCGCCATCACGCTGCCCGCGCTGAAGCCCGCGCTGGTGCCGGCGGTCATCCTGTCGGTGGTGTGGACCTTCAACATGTTCAACATCATCTTCCTGGTGACGGGCGGAGACCCGGGCGGCTCCACCGAAATCCTGGTCACCCAGGCGTACAAGTTCGCCTTCGAGCGCTACCGCCACGGCTACGCGGCGGCGTACTCCACCGTCATCTTCGGCATCCTGCTCATCTACAGCATGGTGCAGAACCGCATGAGCCGCGCCACGGAGGCCGCGTAACCATGGCGCTCTTCACCGAACGTCGCGAAGGCATCCCCCACCTGCCGCTGCACGTGGTGCTGGTGGCCTTCACCCTCTTCACCATCTACCCCATCCTCTGGGTGGTGAGCCTGGCCTTCTCCGGCAAGCAGAGCCTGGCCATCGCCACGCTGCCGGAGAACCCCACCTTCTGGGACCGGCTGCGCGCGGTGACGCCGTGGCCTGAGTCCTTCAGCGTCTCCAACTTCGTGTCGGTGATGTCCGACCAGCCGTTCGCGAAGTGGATGCTCAACAGCGCCATCGTGGCCATTGGCACCACGGTGCTGGGCGTCTTCATGGCGTGCACGGCGGCGTATGCCTTCAGCCGCTTCAAGTTCCCCGGCCAGCGCGCGGGCATGATGGCGTTCCTCGTGTCCCAGATGTTCCCGGGCACGCTGATGCTCATCCCGCTCTACATCATCCTGGTGCAGTGGCTGGGCCTGGGCAGCAGCCGGCTGGGGCTCATCATCGTGTACGCCACCACGTCCATCCCGTTCAGCGTGTGGATGCTCAAGGGCTACTTCGACACCATCCCCAAGGACCTGGAGGAGGCGGCGCTGATGGACGGCGCGTCGCCGGGGCGCATCTTCTGGAGCATCATCCTGCCGCTGGCCAAGCCCGCGGTGGCGGTGACGGCGCTGTTCAGCTTCATGACGGCGTGGAACGAGTTCATCCTCGCGGCGACGTTCATGGACCAGGAAGCCATGTACACGGCGCCGGTGGGCCTGCGCTTCTTCGTGGGCGGCTTCAGCCAGCAGTGGGGCTACTTCGCGGCCGGCTCCATCATCGTGTCCGTGCCCGTCGTCATCCTCTTCCTCTTCCTGCAGAAGTACCTCGTCTCCGGGCTCACCGCCGGTGGCGTGAAGGGTTAGTCCCCGGTCGTTCTTCGCGGTCCTTTTTTCGTCTGTCGTTGCAAGGAGCAAACACCCCCATGATCAACCCCCGCATCGCAGTCCTCACCCTGGCTGCTTCCCTGTCCGCGGCGCCGGCCCTGGCCGACAAGGTGTCCTTCAAGGACCCCACCGGCGACGACAAGGGCCCGGGCAAGTACACCTACCCGACGGACCCCGTGTACAAGCCGGGCTCGTTCGACCTGACCGGCTTCACGCTGGACCAGGGCGGCAACAAGTCCGACATCACCATCCAGCTGAAGGCGTCGCTGGAGAACCCCTGGAAGATGGCGGACGGCTTCTCCGTGCAGGAGGTCTTCATCTTCATCGACACGGACCACAAGGCCGGCAGCGGCTTCACCGACAGCCCCCCGGGCCTCAACGTGTCCTTCGCCCCCGAGGACGCCTGGGACAAGGTCATCGTCATCTCGCCGCAGGGCTCGTCGCGCGTGCGCGCGGAGGCCAACAACAAGGCTGGCGCCATGAAGGGCGCCGTCGTGGTGCCCACCAAGGTGCGCGCCTCCGGCAACAAGATCACCGCGACCATCATGAACGCGGACCTGGGCGCCGGTGACCCGTCCACCTGGGGCTACCAGGTCGTGATGCAGTCCAACGAGGGCTTCCCCGCGGACAACGACCTGCTCACCCGCCGCGTCAACGAGTACGAGGGCCAGCACCGCTTCGGCGGCGGCTCTGACTTCAACTGCGATCCGCACGTCATCGACGTGCTCGCGGGTCAGGGCAAGGGCGACAGCTCTGAAATCAAGGCTCAGTACGACATGCTCGCGTACGAGTGCGCGGGTGACGGTTCCGCCACGAAGAAGGCCACGCTGAAGATGGTCTCCGGCGCGAAGCGCCCCGCGGCGCAGGGTGGCGCGGCGGCGGCTCCGGCCCCGGCTCCGGCGGCTCCCGCTGCTCCGGCCCCGGCTCCGGCGCCCACGCCGGCCGCTCCGGCTGGAACGACGGTCGCTCCGGCGCCCGCGCCTGCTACGCCGACGAAGTAGTCGGCGGTGGACTGTTCAAAACAGTCCGTTTCAAGGTTTGATGTGACACGGGGAGGGCTGCCGTGGTGACCCCGCGGCGGCCCGGGAGAGGGGACGACCCCCTCTGGTTCAAAGCTTTTCAGAAGGGTTTTCCGGACATCATGAAGAATCGCAAGAACGTGGTGCGGGGAGCGTGCGCGCTCACCGTGGCGGTCGGCCTCATTCCTGGGGCGGCCATGGCGCAGGACAGCGGCCCCAAGCTCACCATTGGTGGCACGACCTATACGAAGTACCTCTGGGGCACGCAGCGCGACCAGGGCGCTCTCTACAACTTCACGACGGTGCCCGGTGAGGGCTACGGCGACAACGGCATCGGCACGGAGCTGGAGCTGTTGCTGAACGCGAAGATCTCCCCGCAGGTGGAGGTCAACGGCCGCATCCACAGCCGCTTCAACCAGAACTTCTGGACGAACTTCGGTGGCTTCGGTGGCCGCAACCCGCCGACGAACTGCACCGCGGGCGACTGCGGCGAGTTCGATCCGCGCTCCAACCAGTACATCAAGCTGCGCGGCATGTCCGTGACGCTGCGCCCGGGCTACCTCATCGACTCGGCGCTCATCGGCGCGACGGACCTGGGCCAGTTCGACCCGTTCGTCATCGGCCGCGTCCGTTACATCGACCGCGACAACGCGGCGGCCATCATGCTGCAGGGCTCCAACTTCGACCGGAAGCTCACGTGGGACGCGGCGCGCATCTCGCTGCCCCGCTTGTGGGCCGGCCCGAACTTCAGCACGGGCGCCTTCCACGCGCGTGACGCGGCGTACGGCTTCCAGGCGAAGTACACGGCCTCGGAGATGTTCGACGTCGGCGGCATCTTCCAGTACGCGAACGACCAGGAAGTGAACGCCGAGGACACGAACGTCGACGACGGCCGTGACCTGACGCCGCGCTACCGCAACGGCGTGGGCGGCATCAAGGCGGGCCTGCACATGGGCTCGTGGCTGGACGTGCGCGGCGCGGTGTACTCGTCGTACTCCAACGCGGACCCCGTGCTGTCGCCGGCGAACTTCGGCGGCATCGGCGGCTACAGCGCGGTGCTGGCGGGCCACCACACGGACCAGACGTACATGCTGAACGCGTCCCTCAACGACCCGCTGGACGTGGGCCTGTCGTTCAACTTCCAGTTGTTCAGCATCGGCGCGGACTACGTGGCGGTGATGGCCAGCCGCCGCGAGGCGGACGTGCTCCTCACGGAAGGTCACGACGGCAGCTTCGCGTTCCCCGGTCCGTCCAACGCGTCCTACGGCATCTACAAGGGCAACCCCACCCGCATCGGCTACGGCGGCTGGACGAGCGAGGCCCAGCAGGTCGCGACCATCAACGTGGACAACGACTTCACGGACTTCGACGAGCCCATGGCGGAGACGGCCATCGGCTGGAAGGGCGTGACGGCGAACCCGGTCTACACCAACGGCGCGCTGGAGCTGGGCGGTGAGTATTCCTTCATCACCTACAACACCAACTGGCAGGCCTACGGCAACGACTCGCAGTCGCTGAACAACACCACGTACCCCGGCACGGAGCTGGACTCCGGCGTGGGCCACAACTTCCGCACGGCCTACCAGCCCTTCCAGGACAAGAAGACGCACCTGGTCGCGCTGCGCGCCAAGTACGTCGTGGACGTGCTGAAGGGCATCGATGTGTTCGGCAAGTTCAAGTACATCCACGAGTCGGACAAGCGCATGAACGACCCGCGCTTCCTGCCGTACCAGTCCGGCGCGTGCGCGGGCGGCGCTGCGTGCGACAACTCGCTGGTCAACGAGTACAGCCCCGGCAACAGCACGTCCGGCATCTACCGCAACCCGGACGTCATCACGAACAGCCAGGGTGAGACGGGCTACCAGTTCAAGCCGTTCGACAACATCGGCGACGACGACCGCCTGCTGGACTACACGACGTTCACGGCTGGCGCGGGCTACCAGTTCACGGACGACCTGTACGTGTCCGCGAGCTACTCGAAGTTCTTCGCGGACCTGCTGGACGGCAACACGGCGTTCCAGGCGTACAACAACCACGAGATGGCGTCCGGCAAGCACAACAAGAACCAGGTGCTGGTGAAGGCGCGCTACATCCTGTCCGGCGTGGAGTTCGGTCTGGAGGGCCAGTACGCGTTCGGCACCTTCCGTCCCGACTTCGGCGACGGCTACGTGGTGCAGTATGCGGACGACACCATCGCGGCCGACCACGGCGTGGCGGTGGGTTCGCGCGGCTTCACCAACCGCAACGGCGGTTGGAACAGCCTGGAGGAGCGCAACTTCGACCACATGCGCGTCAAGGCGTTCATGAAGGCGCAGTTCTAGTCACCTTCCGCCCCGCGTCCGGCGGGGCGAGCGGTTGACGAGAGGAGGAGCCCGGGGCGCCTGTGAAGGCACTCCGGGCTCCTTGCGTTTGGGGCACCGCGCGATACACCTGACGGGCCGTCCCTTCGTGCATGAGGTGCCCTCCATGTTCGTGCGTTCCCGCGTGTCCGCGCTCCTGCTCGCTTCCTCCCTGGCCGCGTGTTCCGGTGGAAAGACGCGCGAGGACGCGCTGCTGTTCCGGCTGACGGATCCGGTGGGGGACGACCACGGCGACGGCGAGCTGGTGTATCCGCGCCGCACGGACCTGGGGCCCGGGGACCTGGACGTGGTGTCGGTGGCGGCGTTCGCGGACGGCGACGCGACGCGGTTCGAGGTGACGTTCGCGCGCCCCATCGCGAAGCCCTCGCGCGCGCAGTCGGTGGACCTGGAGGGCGCGACGGTCGCGGAGCGGGCGCGGCACGGCTTCTACACGTTCAACGTGGACCTGTACGTGGACCAGGACCGCAAGCCGGGGTCCGGGCGTACGGACACGCTGCCGGGGCGCGGGCTCACGCTGGCGGCGGACTCGGGGTGGGAGAAGGCGGTGGTGCTGACGCCGCGTCCCTACGAGGCGCGCGAGTCGCTGCGCAAGCAATGGCGGCAGGTGGCGCTGGATGCCTACGAGAAGAAGACGGGGCCCATTGGCGGCAAGGTGGAGTCGGAGCTGAACGCGGCCACGGAGCAGGAGCTGGAGGCGCGGGTGTTCTTCCCCACGGTCATCCAGGTGAGCGGACGCACGGTGATGTTCCGGGTGCCGGACCGCTTCCTGGGCTCGCACGCGAGCGCGGACTGGGGCTACGGCGTGGCGGTGACGGGCGCGACCCTCGACCGGCGCGTGTCGCTGGGCGGGATGTTTGGCGGGGACACGACCGCGAATCAGCAGCTCATGGCCATGGGCATCATGGCGGGCGAGCCGTACAACGACCGCTTCGGTGGCGGGCGCAAGGGAGACCCGTCACAGTCGCCGGTGGTGGACCTGCTGGTGGCGCCGGGCACGACGCAGGAGGAGGTGCTGGGGGCCTCGAAGCCGGCGTGGAGCGCGGTGGTGCCTTCGGGGAAGGCCGTGGCTCCGGCGGCGGAGGCTGCTCCGGAGGCGGGCACGGTGGAGGATGCCGGTGTGCCCGAGGCCGCGCCCGCCGTGGATGCGGGAGCCGTGGGTCCGTCGTCGCCCGCCCCGTGATGGAGGGCTCCCGTGGGGCTCGCGGGAGGTCCTGGTTGAGGTGAGCCCGCGCGGCCGAGGATGGATGCCCTGGAGGCAGCCATGTCCTCGTGCCGGAGCTGGGCGGTCGCGGTGCTGCTGTTGCTGCTGGGCACGGGATGTTCAGCGGCGCGCGGCGTCCGGCTGAAGACGGGACGTGGGGCGCCGGTTGTCCATGTGCCTCGGGCGGAGGTGGAACCCGAGCCGCTGGATGAGGACGCGTTCACGGAGGCGGTGCGGACGCTGGTGGAGGACGCGCCGGTGTCCCCGCGTCCTCGCGAGGAGGCGTACCGGCGGTTCGCGGGCGCGTTCTCCACGAAGGCGTATGCCCACGTGCGCGGGCGCCTGGGGCTGCTCTCCGTGGATGAGCCCCCGCGTGCGCGGCTGCGGGTGGAGGACCCGGACCGGGAGCTGGCGAGCGCCTACGGGCGTTGGTGCCAGCGCAAGCAGACACCGGGCGATTGTCTCCAGTTGCTGGAGGCCGGGTCTGTTCTGGACGAGGACGGGCGGCGCTCGCTGGCGTTCGCCATCGCGCTGGACTCGGTGTGGGACGAGACGTCGGAAGCGCTGGTGGGGATGACAGATCCGCGGGCGGTGCTCACGACCCTCGTCGCGACGGGCACGGTGTACCTGGCGCTGTGGTTGATGCCGGAGCCCGTGTCGAAGGGACTCGCGGCGGCGATGACCGTGGCGCTCATCGCCTACCTGGGCATCGACACGGTGTGGAACCTCATCCAGGGGTGGATCGAGCTGTCCGAACAGGCGCGGATGGCCCGGACGTTCGATGAGCTTCGCGACGCGGGAGAGGAGTACGGCGAGGTGATGGGGCAGAACGCGGCGCGGGCGTTCGTGATGTTGGCGCTCGCTGCGGTGGGCAGCACGGCGGAGACGTTCGCGGCGAAGGTCGCCACGCTCCCGGGCTCAGGACAGGCCGCGCTGGTGGCCGCGGAGTCCGCGGGTGTCCGGCTGGGCGCGGCTGCGCAGGTGGAGTCCGCGGCCGTGTCCTCCGAGGGCGTCATCACCCTGGTGCTGGCGCCGAACGCTGTATCCATGTCCGCGCGGGACGACAAGGGCCCTGTCGCGACGGGCGTGGATGCAAAGGGGCAGGAGCACCACATCGCATCCAACAAGTTCTGGAACGCCACAAACCGAGGCGGCCCGTGGTCGCCAAAGTTCCAAGAAATCTTCGATAAGGCGGGGATGTCACTCGACGATGCCGCGAATAAAGTGAGTGTGCCGGGACATCGAGGTCCACATCCTGAGGCGTACCACCAGAGGGTCTTCACTGCTCTGCGGGACGCGACGGAAAAATGCAGGACAATGCAGGACTGCCGTGTTGCTTTGACGAAAGTACTGCGCAGGCTCGCAAACCAGATTCAAACGGAAGGGACGGACTTGAATCGATGGGTCACTGGCCTGGAGTGACATAGGAACTCCGCCCATGCCGACGCACTACTTTGACCTCTACGAGCGTGTCGCAGAAGGATTCTGGTGCTTGGGGCATCCGCTTGATGCTCGGAGAAGAGAGCTCGAGGACCCCTGGCAATTCAGTGTGGGCGAGCCTGCCCACTTCAAGGGGCTGATCAGGCTCCCGCTAAGTGTGGAGGGAGAGGCGCATGACTACTCCCATGCCGCGTTCGGTACCCCGGTTGTCAGTGCGAAGCTGGCCACCGTCTTCCAGGAACTGGCTCCAGGTGACGTGGAGTTGATTCCCGTCGAGGTTGATTCCCACGCGGGGCCGTACTTCATCCTCAATGCCCTCCGCACCTTTCCATGCATCGATACCGAGGCTTCCGCTGAGGTGGACTACTGGACCGAGGAGGATGGGCTTCCTGAAAAGGTTGGGAAGCTCTTCTCCATTTCAGGCATGCGCATCGACCCGTCGAAGGTAGGCGACGCCAAGGTGTTTCGTCCGTCGGAGTGGAAGGGCTCGCTCATCGTCTCCGAGGACATCAAGGACGCGATGGAGCGCGCGGGCATCACAGGCGCGAAGTTCGAAGCGGTCACGGGGCCGCCGACGTTCGACCCTGTTCGCCGAGCGGAGACAAGGATGCGCGCCGAGTTGTGGCACCAGGCTCGATTGGCTCGTGCGGCCGTGTGGCGCGAACTCGGCGACATGTCGGACGACTTCTACATTCCTCCCGTCGTGGGCGGCCCGTGGCCCGGTGAGAGACAGAACTGGACCGCCATGCAACGTCCTGACGGCCACATGCTCATCGTCACCGACGGCCTGTCCGACCCGTTCAACGACATCCTCGACCGGCCTACCGCGGGCTTCGGACTGGAGCTCGCCATCGAGACTCCGGAGCCTCTGGGAGAGGTGTGGAAGAGCTGGCCGGTGCACCTGCTCGAACGTGTCGCCTACGAGGTCGCTGAGTTCGAGAAGCTCCGCGTCACCCTGTCCAAGGGCACGCTGTCCATGGAGGTGGATGGCGTGGGCATGCCTGAAACCCTCGTCACTCCCGAGGGCCGCGTGGCCGTGCTCATTGGCATGGAGACGGACTCACTGCCCTCGCGCTTCTCGATTCCCGGGGGCGAGGTCCGGCTGCTCACCGTGAAGGCGCTGATGCCCGCGGAGCTGCAATGGCTGCTCCGTCAGGGCAAGGGCGCGGCGGCGGAGCTCATCCGCCGCTTCAAGGACGCGGGAGAGGGGCACCTCTCCCGTTCGTGGCGCCAACCTGTCGTCAGCTAGCGCAGCCGCCAGATGCCCGTGCCGCGCGCTGGCACGCTCGTCTTCCACGCTCCCGTGCCGCCGGTGAGCGGCGTCACGCCGTTGTCCAGGAACAGCGGCTCCGCCGTCGTGGCCTCCACGTCGAACGGGCCCACCGACTCCTGCGCGGTGGAGAAGTTGTGGACCACCAGCACCTGCTCGTCTCCCAGCGTCCTCACGAACGCCAGCGAGCGCGACACGCCCGTCGTCGGCGTGAACAGTCGCAGGCCTCCGTTGCGCAGCGCCTCCGAGCCTTGGCGCGCGTGGATGAGCGCCCGGTAACGCGACAGCAGCGACCCCGGGTTGTTCCGCTGCGCCTCCACGTTCGCCGTCTCCCGGCCGCTGGAGAACGCGTACCACGGTGAGCCCGTCGTGAAGCCTCCGCCCGCCGCGGCCGTCCAGGGCATCGGCGTGCGCTTGGACTCGTCGTTGTTGGCGTTGCCGTTCCCCAGGCCCACCTCCTCGCCGTAGTAGAGGAACGGGGCTCCCGGCAGCGTCAGCAACACCGACGCCGCGAGCCCCAGCTTCGCCCCGTCGTTCGTGAACTGCGTCGCCAGCCGCACCATGTCGTGGTTGGTCAGGAACGGCGCGTCCGCCACGCCCGCCGGGTAATTGTTCTTCATCTCCAGCAGCTTCGCCGCCACGCCCCCGGCGTTGCCCCCGTTGATGCCTTCAATCACTCGCGCGGACATGGGGAAGTTGAAGTTGAGCGGCAGCTCGTCCCCGCCCGGCACCGTCGCCGTGGAGCCGTAGTACTTCCCCACCGACGGCGTCTCGCTCCAGTTCTCACCCACCAGCACCGCGTCCGGCTTCACCGAGCGCACGTGCGCGGAGAACTCCTTCCAGAACGCGTGCGTCTCCGGCGTGTCCGCCTGCCCCGCGCCGCTGCCCGTCTCGATGAGGTAGCGCGCGGCGTCCAGCCGGAAGCCGTCCACGCCGCGCTGGAGCCACAGCGTCGCCAGGCGCTTCATCTCCTCGCGGACCGCGGGCGTCTGGAGGTTCAGGTCCGGCATGCCGCCCCAGAAGGCGCCGTAGTACCAGCCGGTGTCCTGCTGATGCCACGTGTTGGTCTGCGAGTAGATGTCCCACGGCTGCGCCCAGCCCGGGTTGTTCGCACGCCACTGATACCAGTCCCGCTTCGCCGACCGCGCCGAGGACGCCGAGTCCACGAACCATGGATGCTGCGAGCTGGTGTGGTTGATGACGAAGTCGAGGATGACGCGCATGCCCCGGCGGTGCGCCTCGTCACACAGCCGCTGCAGGTCCTCCAGCGAGCCGTACGCCGTCTGGATGCGCTCGTAGTCCGTCACGTCGTAGCCGTGATAGCTGGGCGACGCGAACACCGGCATCAGCCACAGCGCGTCCACGCCCAGGTCGTCCGTCGTCGCGGGGTTGCCGTCGTTCAGGTAGTCCAGCCGCGAGATGAGCCCCGGCAGGTCCCCCACGCCGTCGCCGTTGGAGTCCTGGAAGCTGCGCACGAACACCTCATAGAACACCGCGCCCCGGTACCACGCGTCTCCCGCGGGCGCGGCGAGCGTGATGTTTCCGGACGCGGGCGGGGTGACGGGCGTCGAAGGCGGGGAACCGGCGCAGGCCGACAGCAGGGCCGCGCCACAGAGGGAGAGTCCGCGGAGGGGGCGCATGGCTTCTCCCTCTAACAGCGAACGTTCCACGCGGGCCAGCGCGGGCCCCGGATGCCGCGCGCTCACCCGGACGCTAGGCTCGTGGCCGCCATGTCCCACCCCGCGCGCCGCCTCCATTCCCTGCATATCCGGCAGGAGCACCCGGACTTCCTCGACCTTCCGTGGGAGCTGCCGCTGGAGGCGTGGACGGAGCGTTCACCGCGCGTGGTGGAGGTGCCGCGCGGCCTGTCCCGGCACGTCGTCGTCTTCGTCAGCTACGGCGCCACCATCTACGCCTTCAAGGAGACGCCCGTGCGCGTGGCGCAGCGCGAGTACGACCTCTTGCGCGGCCTGGAGGACCGCCGCCTGCCGTCGGTGTGTCCCGTGGGCCTGGCGGTCCAGACGGAAGAAGGGCTGGAGTCCGCGCCAGGCGACCGGCCCGGGCTGCTGATCACCCAATACCTCGCCTCGTCGCTGCCGTACCGCGCGCTGTTCATGCACCAGGGACTGGAGCGCTACCGGTCGCGGCTGCTGGACGCGATGGCGGGCCTGCTGGTGCGGCTGCACCTGGGCGGATTCTTCTGGGGAGACTGCTCGCTCTCCAACGTGCTCTTCCGCCGCGACGCGGGCGAATTGCAGGCGTACGCGGTGGACGCGGAGACGTCCGAGCTGCACGAGCAGCTCTCCGCCGGCCAGCGGGAGATGGACCTTCAAATCATGGAGGAGAACGTCGCCGGGGGCCTGGCGGACCTGGCCGCGCGCGTGGAGCTGGCGGAGGAGCTGCCGCAGGAGCTGGAGGCCTGGCAGGAGACGGCGGCCAGCATCCGCCAGCGCTACGAGCGGCTGTGGGCCGAAATCAATCGCGAGCTCATCCTCCAGCCGCACGAGAGCTACCGCATCCACGAGCGGATCCGCACGCTCAACGACCTGGGCTTCTCCGTGGGCGAGGTGGAGCTGCTGGCGAGCGGGCAGGGCAGCCAGCTGCGCATGCGCACCATCGTCACGGACCGCGAGTACCACCGGCACCAGCTGCACTCGCTTACCGGCATCGTCGCGGAGGAGCGCCAGGCGAGCCTGCTGCTCAACGAGATGCAGGAGATGAAGGCCACGCTCACGCGCAAGCTGGACCGCAGCGTGCCCCTGAGCGTGGCCGCGTTCCGCTGGCTGGACGAGCGCTACCACCCCACGCTGTCACGCCTTCAGAAGGAACTGGGCCGCGCGGCGGACACCGCGGAGCTCTACTGCCAGGTGCTGGAGCACAAGTGGTTCCTGTCCGAGCGCGCCAAGCGCGACGTGGGCCTGGACGCGGCGCTCCAGGGCTACGTGACGCTCACGCGCAAGCAGCCCGGCATCGCGCCGCTCCTGCAGGACGCGTCGCGCGTCACCGGCTCGGAGGGGTAGCGTCAGCGGCAGACGCGGATGGGCGGCTCGATGAGGAACGGCTCGGTGGCGTTCGGGTCGTCCGGGTCGAACGCGGGCGACATGGGGCCCGCGCCGGTGGGCTTCCACTTGCGCGGCACGCGCTCCAGGCCCACGGGGTAGATGGTCAGCGCCCCGTCCTTCCCGATGCGCATGCGCAGGAAGTTCTTCCAGTCCGGCAGCGCGAGCGACCCGAAGGCCTCGTTGGAGTGCGCGCCGAAGAAGTTCACGCTCAGCCAGAGGTACAGGCCCGTGATGAACGGGCCCACGAGGAAGCCGCCCACGAAGGTGAACGCGCAGGAGAAGAAGAACTTGCCCGCCAGGTGCAGCCAGCCGTCCGCGCAGTGCGCGCCATCCGGCGTCAGCACCGGACACACGCCCAGCTTGCTCACCGTGAGGTACGTGCCTCCCCAGGCGACGAAGAACGCCGCCACGATGTGCGCCACGCCGTGCAGGCTGCCCAGCAGCGCGCGCCACTTCCCCAGCGCCGCGTCCGCCAGCCCCGCGAGTCCGCCCACCGTCACCATCCCGAGGATGAGCGTCCAGGGCCGGTTGACCATGCTGTTGGCCACCGCCGTCACCACCTCGGGCAGGCGGGAGATGCCCAGCGAGCCCACCTCCGCGTAGGCCGCCAGCGCGAGCAGCAGGTACCACAGGCCGGTGATGAGCCCGAACAGCGGGCTGTAGCGGATGAGGAACAGGTTCTTGCGCGCGAGCTTCCGCGACGTGGCCTCGTCCGGGAAGCTCTTGCGCAGCGTGGAGCCGTCGCGCAGCACGGGCGCCGCGGGCGCGTGCGTGGGGTGCATGAAGGCGCCGCCGCCGCCCGCGGTGATGCGGTGCTGGCCGGTGTCGTCCTCGTGACGGCGGTAGTGGTGCAGGTCGCCCGCGAGGAACACGGCGATGCGACGCCCGAGCACCTTCTCCTCCAGGTACTCCAGGTTGTTCTCCAGGTAGCTGCCCTTGGCGCGCCGGGCCGCGGCCGCCAGCACCCACGCGGGCTCCGCGTTGCAGAGGATGACGCGGTCGTCGGGGCCCATCTGCTCGGCCACCTGGCGGAAGTACTCCACCTGCGGCACGTCGATGTCGCTGTTGAGCTGCACGTCCGTGCCGATGAGCCACCAGTTCTTCGGCAGCTTCAGCGCGAAGTAGCTGCGGCTCTGCTTCGTGCGGCGTCCGGCCACCCAGCGCTGCGCGCAGAACAGCCGCATGAACGCGGACAGGCCGTCGTACCAGTCGTGGTTGCCCGGGATGACGAACAGGTCCGGGTGGGGCGCCTGCGAGCGGCGCATGGCGGCCTCGTAGGGCTGCACCGTGCGCTCCTCGTACGTCTCGCGGCTGGCGCCCGGGTAGACCTCGTCGCCGCCGAACACCAGCACGCGGCCTCGCGGCGTGACGTGGGCCGTCTTGCCGTCCTCCTCCGGCAGCCGCAGCTCCGGCAGCGCCAGCAGGCGCGCCACCGCGTACGTGGAGTCCCAGCCGTCGCCGATGTCGGAGACGTAGTCGAGCCAGAAGTCCCCGTCCGCGCCCGTCTCCTGCGAGTAGTCGAAGTAGGGCTGCTGCGGACGCACCACCGCCTCGATGAGCCGGTGGTCCGCTCGCGCGCCGAACACCGTGGCCACCACCGCGTCCAGCCCCGTGCGCAGCACCTGCGTGGGGTGCAGCCAGCGCACCATGTCCGCGTGCTTCTGCGGCTTGGTGGCGGTGGCGCTGCCGCGCTCGCGCACGATGTGCGGCGGAGGCGTGGGGCCCTGCTCCTCCCAGGGCGCGGGCGGGTCGTAGCGGCGGTCCCCGTCCGGACGCACGGGCTCACCGGCCATCGCGAGGACCCCGGACGGCGGAGGGAAGGGACGGGAAGGCGGGCGGCGCCAGCGTGGACCGGAGAGCCATGGACCCCTGGCTTAGCATGTCTGCCCCGGGCTCCTGGAGGGCAGGCAGGCGTGGTTTCCGTTCCCTGGCGGGACGGTCCTTGAGAGCCTGGGGACATGTCGAATGCTTCCCTGAAGGACTTCCCCGTGGTCGTGCCCTTCCCCGTGCACTGGAGCGAGATGGACGCGTACGGGCACGTGAACAACGCCCGCACGTTCACCTGGTTCGAGTCCGCGCGCATCGCGTACATGGCCCGCGTCGGGCTGGTGGGGCCGTCCGGCGCGGGGGCGGACACGACGACGGCGGACGGGGTGGGCCCCATCCTGGCGAACACGCACGCGGACTACCTCAAGCCGGTGGTGTTCCCGGTGAACCTGGTGGCGGGCGCGCGCGTCACCCGGGTGGGCAATTCCTCCATCACCTTCGAGCACGCGGTGGCGGGCGCGGACGACGGCGTCCTCTACACCCGCGGCGGCTCCATCATCGTGACGCTGCGCTACGCCACGCACGAGAAGGTGCCGGTGCCACCCTCGGTGCGCGCGGCCATCGAGCGGCTCGAGGGTCGGATGGCTGGGGGGCAGGCGTAGTTCGCGAGCGGGCGCGTGCCACCATGGACCGAAGTCCATGAGCATCGCTCCGGCGTGCTGGATAGACTCGGCCGTGAGGAACTTCATGAGCCCTTCCCAGCCCGCCCACTCCCACATCCGTCCCCCGGTTTCCGTCTCCGCGGATGTGGAAGCCGTAGGGCGCATCGAAGCGGTGAAGACGGTGCTCCGGGTGCTGACGCGGACCACGGGGCTGCGCCTGGCGGTGGTTGCGCGCGTGACGCCGGAGTCGTGGACGTGCTGCGCGGTGCTGGATGAGATGGGCTTCGGGCTGAAGGCCGGGGACACGCTGGTCGTCAGCACCACGTTCTGCAACACCGTGCGGAACATGGGGAGGCCGCTGCGCGTGAACCACGCCAGCCAGGACCCGGTCTTCCAGAACCACCCCGCGCCGAAGATGTACAACGTGGAGAGCTACATCGCGGTGCCGCTGTACCGGCGCAACGGGGACTTCTTCGGCGTGATGTGCGCGCTGGACTCGCGGCCCGCGGACCTCACCGACGAGACGCTGGAGATCTTCCGCCACCTGGGGGAGCTGGTGGGCCACCAACTGGAGCAGGAGGAGGTGCTCTCCGACCGCGACTCGCAGCTGCTGGGGGCCCACGAGGCGTCGGTCCTGCGCGAGCAGCTGATGGGCATCGTCAGCCACGACCTGCGCAACCCGCTCAACGCCATCTCGCTGGCGGCGGCGACGCTGATGCGCAGGAACGACCTGGATGACCGGGCCCGGCGCGGGCTGCGGCGCATCCTGGACTCGTCGGACCGGGCGAACCGGCTCATCCGCGACCTGCTGGACTTCACCCACGTGCGCACGGGCATGCCCCTGCCGGTGAAGCCCCAGCCCATGAACCTGCATGAGGTCGCCGAGCAGGTGGTGGACGAGGTGCGGCTCACCGCGCAGGGGCGCACGCTGGACCTGGTGTGCGAGGGCAACGGGTGCGGGAAGTGGGACCCGGACCGAATCGCGCAGGTGCTGACCAACCTCCTCACCAACGCCGTGCAGTACAGCGCTCCGGGCGCGCACATCCGCGTGGAGGCGCGCGGCGACGAGCGGGAGGTGATGCTGGCGGTGACGAACGCGGGGACGCCCATCCCGCAGGCGCTGCTGCCCGTGCTCTTCGAGCCGATGACCCGGGGCACCACGGAGGGCAGCGAGCACCGCAGCGTGGGGCTGGGCCTCTTCATCGTGAATCAGATCGTCCGCGCGCACGGCGGCGAGGTGGAGGTGGCGTCCACGGCCGAGGCGGGCACGACCTTCCGGGTGCACCTGCCGCGCGGGTGTTGATCAGCCCGCGTCCGGCAGGGGGCGCTTGAGCACGACGAGCGCCAGCGTGGTGGCCAGTGTGCCGGCGACGAGCGCCAGGACGTAGGGGCCCAGCGGCTGCACGGCGTTGGGGATGGCGAAGACGAAGACGCCGCCGTGGGGGGCTCGCAGCGCGCAGCCGAAGCCCATGGACACGGCGCCCGCGACGGCGGAGCCGAAGGCCATGGCGGGGATGACGCGCAGCGGGTCGCGGGCCGCGTAGGGGATGGCGCCCTCGGTGATGAAGGCGAGCCCCAGCACGGCGGCGGCCTTGCCGGCCTCGCGCTCCTGGAGGGTGAAGCGGCGCTTCGAGACCACGGTGGCCAGGGCGATGCCCAGGGGCGGCGTCATGCCCGCGACCATCACCGCGGCCATGGGGGTGAACGTGTTGGAGCCGAGCAGGCCCACGCCGAAGGCATAGGCGGCCTTGTTGATGGGGCCTCCGGTGTCGACGGCCATCATCGCGCCCAGCAGCAGGCCCAGGAGCACGGCGTTGGTGCCGGACAGGCCATGCAGGAAGCGGGTGAGGGCGCCCATGAGCGCGGCCACGGGCGCGCCGATGACGTAGGTCATCAGCAGGCCGACGATGAGCGCGGACAGGAGCGGCAGGACGAGCACCGGCTTGAGGCCCTCCAGGTTCGCGGGCAGGCGGATGCGGTCGCGCAGCAGGCGCGTCACGTAGCCCCCGAGGAAGCCCGCCGCGATGCCGCCGAGGAACCCCGCGTCGAGCTGGTTCGCCAGCATGCCGCCGATGAAGCCCGGCGCGAGGCCGGGGCGGTCCGCGATGGAGTACGCGAGGTAGCCCGCGAGCGCGGGGACCATGAGCGCGAAGGCCGCGTCGCCAATGCCCTTCAGCGCGGCGGGCAGCGTGCCGGGTTGCTTGTACGCGTCGATGCCGAAGACGAACGACAGGGCCAGCAGCAGGCCGCCCGCGACGACGAACGGGAGCATGAACGACACGCCCGTGAGCAGGTGCTTGTACGCGCCCGTGGGTTCGGCGCGGACGGGAGCGGCGGGGAGGGAGGGCGTGGAGCCTGACGGTGGGGGCAGGGCGAGGGCCTGCTCCACGACGCGGTCGGCCTGCTTCAGGGCTTCGCCCACGGAGGTCTGGAGCAGGCGCTTGCCGGCGAAGCGTTCCGTGGAGACATGGGTGTCCGCGCCGATGATGACGGCGTCCGCCTGGGCGATCTCCTCCGAGGTCAGCGTGTTCTTCGCGCCCACGGACCCCTGGGTCTCCACGCGGATGGCATAGCCCCGGGCACGCGCCGCGCGAGTGAGCGCCTCCGCGGCCATGAACGTGTGCGCGATGCCGGTGGGGCACGCCGTCACCGCGACCAGCGTGCCCATGGGCGTGGAGGGCGGAGGCGTGCGAGTGGGCGCGGACGTGTCCGCGCGGCGTGGTGCTTCGGGCTCCGGGGCGACGGGTTTGCGGGAGGTCGCGTCGGTGGAGGGCTCGGCGGTCTTGCGGTGCAGCGTGGCGCGGGCCACGGCCTCGTCGATGATGCGCTCGGTGTCGCGGATGGCCACGGCTGTCGAGGTGCGGACCAGGGGTTTGCCCTGGAAACGTGACTCATCCACGGTGATGTCCGTGGCGAGGATGACGGCGTCGGCCTGCGCCACGACGGCCTCATCCAGCGGCGTGCGCACGCCCTCCGCGCCGCGCGACTCCACCGAGAGCTCATGGCCCTTGAGGTCCGCCACGCGGCGCAGCGCCTCGGCTGCCATGAAGGTATGCGCGATGCCCGTGGGACAGGCGGTGACCGCCACCAGTTTCGCCATCGTCGTCGAGTCCTTGTCGTGCCGCTGTTTCTCAGGCCGGGCCCAGTGGGTGCATCCGCACCGCGCAGAGCAGCTCCGCCACGCGCTCCGGCGTTGGCGGCACCGGGCCCACCTTCGCGAGCTTCCCCGCGGCGAAGGCGGTGCTCCTCCTCGCGCAGGTCTCCAGGTCGTGGCCGTCCAGTCTTGCCGCCAGCACTCCCGCCACCAACGCGTCTCCCGCGCCCACCGTGCTCGCCACCTCCACCGGGGGCGGCAGGGCTCGCCATGCGCCTTCGTCCGAGACGAACAGCGCTCCGTCCGCTCCCAGCGACACCACCACCAGCCCGATGCCTCCCGCGTGCAGCTCCCTCGCGGCTCGCGCCACTTCGCCTGGGTTCCTCAGCGGTCGCTCCACCAGCTCGCCCAGTTCGTGCGCGTTCGGCTTCACGAAGTCCGGCTTCGCGGCCACCGCCTGGCGCAGCGGCTCTCCGCTCGTGTCCACCGCCACGAGGGCGCCCTTCGCGTGCAGGCGCTCCGTCAGCGTGGCGTAGATGGACGCGGGCACTCCCGCGGGCACGCTGCCTGACAGCACGAAGCAGCCGTTCTCCTCCGCCAGCGCGTCCAGCGTCTCCAGCAGCGCGGCCAGCGCCTCTTCCGGGACTCGCAGGCCGGGGAGGTTCAGGTCCGTCACCGCGCCGCTCGTGCGGTCCACGACCTTGATGTTCACCCGGCTGGAGCCGGGCAGCCGGATGCATTGGTCCTGGATGCCTCGCTCGCGGAACAGCGCTTCGAACAGCGGCACGTTGTCCGTGCCCAGGAAGCCCGCCGCCGTCACCGGCCGGGCACCTCCCGCGAGGAACGCCGCCACGTTGATGCCCTTGCCCCCGGGCGTGCGCGTCTCCGCCACCACGCGGTTCACCGCGCCCGCCGTGAACCCCGGACACTCCAGCGTCTGGTCGATGGCCGCGTTCAACGTGACCGTCACCACCCCCGGCTTCGTCGGCCTCACGCCTTCGCTCCGTTCCGGGCCACCAGGCCGCGCACCAGGCCACGCACCTCCGCGGCGTTGCCACACTCCAGCGCCTGGCGGGCCAGCCCTTCCGCGTCCGCCATCGAGATGCCCCGGAGCAGCGCCTTCACCGCCGGGATGCTGGGGATGGCCACGCTCAGCTCCGTCACGCCCAGGCCGGACAGCACCACCGCGCCGGACGGATCTCCGGCGATGCCGCCGCACGCGCCCACCCAGATGCCCGCGCGCCTCGCCGCCTTCACCGTGAGGTCCACCATGCGCAGCACGGCCGGATGCAGGCCGTCCGCCTGGGGCGCGAGCACCGGATGCTGCCGGTCCATCGCGAGCACGTACTGCGTCAGGTCGTTCGTGCCGATGGAGAAGAACGACACGTCGCGCGCCAGCCGCTCCGCCATCATCACCGCCGAGGGCACTTCAATCATGATGCCCGTCTCCACCGGATCCGCGCCGACCTCGCGGCGCACGGACTCGGTGATGGCGCGGGCCTTCGCCAGTTCCTCCGGCATCGCCACCATCGGATACATGATGCGGACCGGGCCCTCCTTGGATGCTCGCAGGATGGCGCGCAGCTGCGTGCGGAACAGGTCCTCCCGTTCGAAGCACAGCCGGATGCCGCGCACGCCGAGGAACGGGTTCTCCTCCGCCGGCAACGACAGATACGGCACGTGCTTGTCTCCGCCGATGTCCAGCGTGCGCAGGATGAGCGGCAGGCCGTTCAGCGCCCGCACCATGGTCCGGTACGCGTGGAACTGCTCCTCCTCGGAGGGCGGTTCGTCGCGCTTGAGGAAGAGGAACTCCGTGCGCATCAGCCCCACGCCCTCGCCGCCCGCGTCCACGGCCTTTCGCGCGTCCGCGGCCTCGCTGATGTTCGCGGCCACCTCCACGCGCTTGCCGTCGAGCGTGATGGCGGGCCGGTAGCGCTCCAGCTTCTCTTCCTCGCGCCGGGTGCGGATCCGATCGCGCTGGTGCGCGGCCTTCGTCCGGTCCCGCTCCGACGGGCCCACCACGAGCACGCCCGCGTCCCCGTCCAGGATGCAGTGCTGTCCGTTGCGCAGGTCCAGCACCGACGGCCCCACCGCCACCACCGCCGGCAGGTCCAGCGAGCGCGCGATGATGGCCGTGTGCGACGTGGTGCCGCCGCTCGCCGTGCACAGGCCCAGCACCATGGCGGGGTCCAGCTTCGCGGTGTCCGACGGCGCCAGGTCCTCCGCCAGCAGCACCACGGGATGGTCCGGGAAGGTGGGCTCGCCCTCCAGCACCTTCGCCAGCGGCCGCAGCACGCGCCGGCCCACGTCCCGCAGGTCGGCGGAGCGCGCGGCCATCACCGGCTCGTCCAGCGCGGCCAGCGCCTGCGCGCGGCTCTCGAAGACGCGGCGCCAGGACGCGCCCGCGCTCAGCCCCGTGTCGATGAGGCCGTGCGTCTCCGACAGCATCCCCGGGTCGTCCAGCAGCTCCAGGTGCGCCTTGAAGATGGCGGCCCGCTGCGCTCCGGCCTTCAGCAGGAAGCCCTCGTGCAACTGGCGCAGCTCCGCCGCCGCTCCGGCCAGCGCCTCCTCCAGCAGCAGGTGTTCCCGCGCGGAGTCGACGGCCCGCTCCTCCACCTCCAGCCGTTCGCGCTGGAAGGCCCACACGGGCCCGGCCGCGATGCCCGGTGACGCGGACAGGCCCGCGACCAGCGTTCCCTCGTAGTCGAGCACCACGGTGGGCGCGGGCGGCGCCGCCGGAGGGGTGGCGTGGGCGGTGGCCTCGCCCAGGCCCGCGTCGAAGGCGTCGCGCAGCGCGAGGAGCACCGCGTCCGCGTCGTCCCCCGCCGCCGTGAGCGTCAGCGTCGTGCCGCCTCGCGCACCCAACTGCAGAAGCGACAGGAGGCTGCGGGCGTTCGCCTGCCGCCCTTCGTGGTGCACGGTGACGTCCGCCCGGAAGCGGCGCGCCACCTCCACCAGCACCGTGGCGGGGCGCGCATGCAGGCCATGCGGCGAGGGGGACAGGACCTGGATCGCGTGGCCGTCGAGCACGGGAGCGGCGTGTGGCTCCTCCGGGTCCAGCTCCAGCTCCGCGTCTGAGCCGTTGAGCGCCTGCACGATGGCGGCGGTGTCCCGCGTGGAGGCCAGGGCTTCGGAGCGGGCTTCGTCGCCCAGCACGCCGGTGAGGTTGGCGAGCACCTGGAGGTGCTCATCGGACTTCGCCGCGATGCCCACCACGAGGCGCGCATGGCCGTCCTGGCTCCAGGCGACCCCGGCGGGGAACTGCACCACGACGACGCCGGTCTGGAGCACCAGGTCGCGCGCCTCCGGCAGGCCGTGCGGAATGGCGATGCCGTGGCCCAGGAAGGTCGCGGACACCTGCTCGCGCTTGAGCATGCTGTCGACGTAGCCGGGCGAGATGAAGCCGGACTCCACCATCACCTGTCCGACCAGGCGGATGGCCTCCGCCTTGTCCGAGGCGGTCCATCCCAGCCGGACCTGCGACGGCGTCAGCGTCAACATCGGGGCTCCTTGCTTCGGGTGCGCGCGTGCTTCACGCGGGGAACGACGGTGCATCCTGCCCGGTGTCCGCCCATGGCGCGCGGGCTTCCCGAGTCCCGTCTTCCGGGTAACAGCTCACAGAGGGGAAGACCTCCCGCCAGCGACATGACGGACAGGCGACGTCCGGCGTCCGCGCGCGTGACGGCCCGCATGGGGGTGTTAAAGGGGAGGCCGTCATGTCTGACAGCGTCCTGGACTTCTACGAAGGGCTGGCCGAGGAGTACCACCTGCTCTTCGCGGACTGGGAGCAGTCGGTGGACCGGCAGGGCGCGGTGCTGGACGCGTTGCTGCGCCGCTCGGGGATGCCGCCGCCGCGCCGGGTGCTGGACTGCGCGTGCGGCATCGGCACGCAGGCGCTGGGGCTGGCGTCACGCGGCTACGCGGTGCACGCCACGGACCTGAGTCCTTCGGCCGTGGCGCGCGCGGAGCGGGAAGCCCGCGCCATGCACGTGAGCATCACCACCGGCGTGGCGGACATGCGGATGCTGGACTGGCAGGTGCCGGGCACCTTCCACGTGGTGATGTCGTGCGACAACGCGATGGCGCACCTGCTGGAGGACTCGGACCTGGACGACGCCGCGACCGCGATGGCGTCGCGCCTGGTGCCCGGAGGCCTGCTGGTGGCGAGCCTGCGCGACCACACGGCGCTGCTGGAGAAGCGGCCGCGCTTCACCGCCGAGCGCGTGCTGGACACACCGCTGGGCCGCCGCGTGCTCTTCCAGGTCTGGGATTGGGCGGTGGATGAGAAGCAGTACACGGTGCGCCAGTTCATCCTGCGCCAGGAGTCCGGCATCTGGCACACCACCGAGCACACCGGCGTCTACCGGCTGCTGCAACCCGTGGAGCTGGAGCAGGCGCTGACGAAGGCGGGGCTCGTGGATCCGCGCTGGTACACGCCGGAGGAGACGGGCTTCAACCAGCCGCTCATCACCGCGCGCAAGCCCTGAAGCCGCGTCACGCGCGCGGAGGCCGAGGCGCGCTCCGGGCCGCCAGCGCTTCGTGCCACCACGACTCCAGCTCCGCGAGGACGAACGGCGCTGCGTGACGGCGCATCGTGGCCGCGGTCTTCCACCAGACGCGGGCCGTGTCCTCGCCAGCGCGCAGCGCGTCGCCCAGGTGCAGGGACGGCAGCAGCGCGAGCAGCAGCAGCAGGGCCAACAGCCAGCCCAGCCCTTCCCGGAGGAACGACGGAACTTCGGAACCGGGTCTGTCCATGGCCATGGCATCCCTCCTGACGACAGTTGTAGTCAGGAGCGGATATGCCATGGCTACAGCTGTAGTCAAGAGCGCTTGTCGCGGGGCAGGGCCCAGACGTCTTCCTCCGGCCGGTAGACGGTGGCCTTCTTGCCGGAGGAGCCGTGGGCCTTGGTGTCGAGCAGGCCCGCGTGCCAGAGGTTCTGCTTCAGCTTGAAGACATTGGACGGATAGATGTCCGGGCCGCGCAGGCCGGGTTTGAGCTCGATGGACGGATCCGCGAGGAAGAGGGCCGTCGCCAGCGCGAGGTCCTCGCGGCCGGCGGCCACGGCCAGCTTCGGCAGGGTGAGGCTGCCGCCGTGGTCCAGGAGCGTCCGGTGGATGAGGCGCACCGCGGGCTGACGGATGAGGACGAAGCGCGCCACGGCGGCGAAGGCCGGATGGACCTCCAGCAAGCGCTGTCGCTTCTCGTAGCGCGCGTCCGGGTCGAAGTGGAGCGCGGCCAGGAGGTCCGCCACGGCCCGGCCCTCGACCGTCGGCTTCCAGTCCAGGTCCAGGAGCCCGAGCGTGCTGGCTCCCGTCGCGGCGTGACGCCGGGTCCCCTCGGTCCGCAGGGCCTTCCAGTGAGCCTCGAGCGAGTCCAGCAACGACCGGCACGCAGGGCCACGGTCCGCGAGGAACGCGGCCGCGAGGTAGTTGAGCGGATGGTTGAGCTGAAGGCTGCGCGCGGCGGGGACGCCTTCGAGCAGGGAGGAGGCCTGGCTGACGGCGCGGGGCAGCGGGGAGGGGTCCTCGGGGGGAACGACCTCCACCCAGTCCTTCGCGTCCTGCGCGAGGATGCCGACACCGATGCGCCGCGCCTGCGCGAGCGTGGGGGCGCGGAGCTTGCCCGCGGGCGTGGGCAGGGCGAGGTAGGCGTGATGGACGCTCGGGCGATACGTGTGCGCCTGGCCCAGGCCGTGAGCCCAATCCCTTTCGGAGGCCTTCACCTCGATGCCGGTGACGAGGACGCCCTCGGGCCGCGCCACGCTGCACAGGATGTCGGGCCGCGTGTCCTCCAGCGTGAGCTGGGTCATGGGCTCCAGCGCCCGGGCGAACGGGCTGCGGACATACGACGGATGCGCGTCCACCAGCAGGTGCAGGACGCGCGACTCGCGCAGCCCGTGCTTGAGCAGGTGTTGCTTCAGCGAGTGGACGACCCGGGCCTCGGCGTGGGGCATGGGGCTCAGGCGCGCTTCGCGTCAGCGGGGGCGTTGGGGTGGCGCGCGAGCATCATGCGCAACTGGGGCTGACGGCGGACCAGCTCCTGCTTGAGCAGGTGCGCGATGAGCGCGGGCGGCGCGGCGCTCCAGCGCGCGATGTTCTGCACCAGCATGGGCGAGCGGTACGTGCGGCCACACAACAGCGACGTCGTCTTGCCGTCCACCGGCATGCCCACGAGCACGCCCAGGGCCCGGCCTTCCGTGTTGAGGATGAGCTCCACCTTCTCCTCGGACGGGCCGGTGGAGAAGCGCTGGCGCAGCAGCTCCCTCGCGGTGCGGCGCGTCTGCTCTGGCACGTCGCGGTCCACCGTGAGCTTGTGGTGCTCCATCAGGCGGCGCATCGCCCACAGGCGGCGGAAGAGGGCCACCGGCAACTGCGGGTTGCGCACGAGGAAGCGGCGCACGCCCGTGTCCGATGCGAACGCCGCGCGGGCCACCAGCGCCTCCAGCCCCACCGGGTTGCGGTGGTGCCTGGCGATGAGCCGTGCATGCGCGAGCCCGACCCGTGAGTTCTCCAGCACCGCCTTGATGACGGCGGGCACCGGGTCGAAGCACAGCGCGGACAGCTCCGGGTCCTCCGCTCCGTGCGCGAGCGCCACCCGCTGGTCCTCCGGCAGTCCGTGCAGCCGCGTCTCGAAGAGCTTGCGGTAATCACCCAGCACCGCTTCGGGCACGTCGTCCGTGGCACCGGCCTCGTCGTCGGAATCGACCGGGGCCTCCGCTTCCGGCAGCGGCTCCGTGTCGCTCGCGTCGAGCGTCGGCGCGCGCGGCTCCACCGTGGGCGGGACCACGGTGTTCACGGCCTCCGTGCCCGGCAGCAGCGCTCCCTGCGACACCAGCCTCGCGAGGATGTCCCGCAGCTTGTCCGGCGGGAAGCCCGTCAGCGCGGGCAGGTCCTTCTCCCGCGTATGGCCGTCCAGCCGCGACAGCACGAAGCCCTCCTCCGCGTTCAGCGGAAGCCGCCGCAGGTCCACCGTCGGGTTCAGCTTGGGCGTCCAGTCACTCATGCGCGCCCCGAGTCTTTCACGACACGCGCATTCCGCGCCTCTTCCCGGCCTCCGCCGCCCGCGCTGAATTGTTCCCGGACCGCCCGAAAACGACAGGACGCGTCGAGGACCGCCCGGTTGCCCTCCTGCCGGCTGCCGGGCCTCCAGGGCCGGACGGTGTCGGTGCGGGCACGAAGAGCCCCGCATGGGTTGACGGGAGGCAGGCAGCTGGACACAACTTCACCTCATGTCCGACCGCATCCAGACCTATGGCGAGTTCTGGCCGTTCTACCTGCGCGAGCACTCGCAGGCGTCGACACGCTGGCTGCACTTCGCCGGCACCAGCCTGGGCGTGGGCCTGGGCGTCACCGCCGCCGTCACCGGGCGCGGCGCCCTGATTCCCGCCGCCCTGGTGTGCGCCTACGGCTTCGCGTGGGCCAGCCACTTCAAGATCGAGCACAACCGGCCCGCGACCTTCAAGTACCCGCTCTGGTCGCTCATCTCCGACTTCCGCATGGCCGCGCTGATGCTGACCGGCCAACTGGGTCCGCACCTGGAGCGCGCCAACGCCGGCGCGACGGCCGCCGCCACCCTGGCGCCGGCCCCCGTCGAGAGCCGCTGACCTACCTCGGCGGCGGTGGGCCGAAGCGGCCCGCGCTGTACCCCTCGATGGACCTCAGGATGTCCGCCTGGGTGTCCCCGATGAACGGCCCGTGGCTCACCAGCGGGTCCCGCTGCGGCTGGCCCGCGTACAGCAGCACCCGCGCCCGCGTCGTCCCGGTGACGCGGACCGTGCTGTCCCCTCCTGACACCGGCCGGTCCAGCCAGCCCACCTGCCCGGGCTTCAGCGACCGGCGGTCCGGCCCCACCGCGACCTCGCCCTCCAGCACGAGGAAGAAGCCGTTGTACGAGGCGGGCAGGTCCTGCTCCACGGACGCGCCCGGCTCCAACTGGAACTCCGCCAGCGTGACGGGCACGTAGTTCTTCGTCTTCGAACGCACCGCGCCCGACGTGCCGCTGTACACGCGCACCTCCACGCCCGGCTCGCGCCGCACCGGCAGCTCCGCGTACGGCAGGTCCTGGAACCCCGCCGGCACCCAGCGCTGCGCCTTCGGCAACGTGAGCCAGAGCTGGAGGATGCGCGCCTGGCCCAGGTCTCCCTCCAGCCCCTCGCCGTGGATGACGCCACTGCCGGCCGTCATCCACTGCACGTCCCCTTCACCCAGCTTGCCGCTGTCGTGGGTCATCCCGCCCTTCACCACCAGGGTCACCGTCTCGAAGCCCGCGTGCGGGTGCGGCCCGCCAATCGGCTTTCCGTCGATGCGGTCGTCCATCAACAGGATGAACGGATCCGACCGCGCGTAGTCCTCCGGTGAGATGACCGGCACCACCGTGTGCGCGGGCCCGAACTGCCCCTGCGTGGGTTCGGGCAGATGGATGATCCGCTCCAGCCTTCGTTGCGTGCTCATGACGGTTCCCCTCCGGGCTCAGGTGAGCGCCGGGTAGCTGGTGAAGCCCTGCTCCTCGCCCTGGAAGAAGGTCGCCGCGTCCGGCGTGTTGAGCGGCGCGGACCGGCGGAAGCGCTCCGGCAGGTCCGGGTTCGCGAGGAACGGCACGCCGTACGCCACGAGGTCCGCCTCGCCGCGCGCCAGCACCGCTTCTCCGGCCTGCGCGTCGTAGCCGCCGTTCGCGATGACCGTGCCCGGGAAGGCCTTGCGGATGTGCGGCGTGATGCGCTGCTCGGCGCTCACGGCGGCGGGGCCCGTGACGGCCTCGGTCACGTGCAGGTAGCCCAGGCCCAGCTTGCCCAGCTCCCGCGCGATGTGCGTGAAGGTCTCCACGGGGGTGGAGTCCGTCATGCCGCCGTAGGGGAAGTTCTGCGGGTGGAGCCGGTAGCCCACGCGCTCCGCGCCCCAGACCTCCGCCACCGCGCGCGCCACCTCCAGCGGGAAGCGCACCCGGTTCTCGATGCTGCCGCCGTACGCGTCCGTGCGCTGGTTGGAGCTGTCCCGCAGGAACTGATCCAACAGGTAGCCGTTGCTGCCGTGCAGCTCCACGCCGTCGAAGCCCGCCTCCTTCGCGTTGCGGGCGGCCTGGCGGAACTGCTCGACGACGCCGGGCAGCTCGTGCGTCTCCAGGGCCCGGGGCGCCACCGCGCGCTTCTTGCCCTGGAAGGTGAAGACGTCCTGCTCCACCGCGATGGCGGAGGGCGCCACCGGCAGCTCACCGCCGTGGAAGTCCGGGTGCGAGACGCGCCCCACGTGCCATAGCTGCGCGAAGATGACGCCGCCCGCCGCGTGCACGGCGTCCGTCACCTTCTTCCAGCCCGCCACCTGCTCCGGCGAGTGGATGCCCGGTGTGCGGATGTAGCCGACGCCCTGGGGGCTGACCTGGGTGCCCTCCGTGACGATGAGGCCCGCGGAGGCCCGCTGGACGTAATAGGTCACCGCCAGCGGGTTGGGGACGTTGCCGTCGACGAGCGCCCGGCTGCGGGTCATGGGCGCCATCACCAGCCGGTTCTTCAGTTCGAGCCGGCCCAGACGGAAGGGGGAGAGGAGCTTGGAGGTGTTTGCCATGGCCGGTTAATGCTCCAGGCGCTATGGACGTGCCATGGCATCCAGTCCAAACAAATTGACCGATCGTCCATACACCCTGGAGCAGCAGGGGGCGGATGTCCTGGCGGAGGTCCTGGACACCCTGCGCCTGTCCACCCGGATGCACGGCCGGTTCGAGCTGTTCGCCCCGTGGGGGCTCCAGTTCGGGACGGCCCCGGGCGCGCACATCGTCCTCGTGGCGCGCGGCGGGGCCCGGCTGGAGGTGGAGGGTGTTCCGGGCGCCCTGGAGCTGTGCGCGGGGGACCTGGCGGTGCTGCCGCATGGCGGAGGCCACACGCTGCGCGACGCGGAGGACAGCCCCGTCCACGTCCTGGAGCGCGGGGCCTGCGCGAACGCCCGCGGCAAGGGCTCCATCCGGCTGGGCGGTGACGGCGAGCGGACCACGCTGGTCGCGGCGACGTTCCAACTGGGGGTCGCGCCGCGCACGCTGCTCTTCAAGGAGCTGCCCCACGTCATCCACCTGGCCGCGGACGACGCGGCGACGGCGCCGTCCCTGGCGTCCACGGTGCAGCTCCTGCTGACGGAGAGCGCGTCGTCGCACCCGGGGGCCACCGTCATCATGAGCCGGCTCGCGGACATCCTGCTGGTGCAGGCGCTGCGGGCGCACATCATGAAGTCGGAGGGCTCGTGCCGGGAGGCCGGCATGCGGGCGCTGGGGGACCCGCAGATTGGCAAGGCGCTGGCGCTCATCCACGAGCGCCCCCAGGAGCCCTGGACCGTGGAGAGCCTCGCGTCCGCGGTGGCCATGTCCCGGTCCGGCTTCGCCGCGCGCTTCAGTGAGCTCGTGGGAGAGCCGCCGCTGGAGTACCTGGTGGGGTGGCGGATGATCAAGGCCGCCCAGCTCCTGCGCGAAAGCGAGCTGCCCTTGAGCGAGGTCGCTCCGGCCATCGGCTACCAGAGCGAGGCGTCCTTCAACCGGGCCTTCAAGCGCTGGGACGGGACGGCTCCCGGCGCGTACCGGCGCAGCCACCGCCGGGCGTCTTGAGAGGCTTCAGGCCTCTTCCTTCGGAGGTGGGCCGCGGAAGGCATCCAGCTTCTTCGCGGCCTCCAGCTTCACGGCCTTGCCCTCCTGCGCGGAGCGGTAGAGCGCTTCGATGATGCGCATGTCCGCGAGGCCTTCCTCGCCCGGCGTGTGTGGGACGACGTTCTCCTGCACGCAGCGCGAGAAGTGGTCCATCTCCCGAGCGAACTGGCTGGGCTGGCTGAAGCTGCGCTCCACCGTGTCGTCCGCCTTGGGGAAGGACTTGGACTTCGTGCCCACGCGCAGGCGCAGCCCGCTGTAGGAGAAGCCGGGGTCCATGGACGCCCAGCCGTCCGTGCCCATCAGCCGCAGGTCCTTCGTCTCGTGCGTGCTGTAGTGGCTGGTGCAGTGCGCCTGGAAGCCGGAGGGGAAGCGCAGGTGGAAGGCGAAGGACTCCTCCACCTCCTTGAAGCGCGGATCATTGGGCGTGCTGTAGCTGAAGCCCTGCACCTCCGTGGGCTCCTCGCCGCTGAAGTAGCGCGCGGCGGAGAGGCAGTAGATGCCCACGTCCGGCAGCGCGCCGCCTCCGGCCAGGGCCTTCTTGTGGCGCCACTGGTTGGGGTCGCCCTGGTTCTGGCCGTTGTTGGCGGTGAAGAGCTTGAGCGTGCCCAGCTCCTTGTTGCGCGCCATCTGGATGACCGCGCGGTGGTGCGGCTCGTACTGGAGCCGGTACGCGATGCCCAGCTTGCGGTCCGCCTTCTTGCACGCGTCGATCATCTGCTGGCACTCGGCCGACGTGTTGGCCATGGGCTTCTCGCAGAAGACGTGCTTGCCCGCCTGTGCCGCGCGCACGGTGAACTCCGCGTGCATGCTGTTGGGCAGGACGATGTAGACGGCCTGCACCTCTGGGTTGTCCTTGAGCTGATCAAACGACTTGTAGTCGTAGAGGGCCTTGTCCGCGACGCCGTACTGCTTCGCGATGGCCTGCGCCTTCGCGCGGTCGCCGCTCACCAGCGCCACCAGCCGGCCGCGCTTCATCTGTCCGAACGCGGGGAGGATTTCTTCCAGCGACAGGTGCCCCAGGCCGACGACGGCCCAGCCCACGCGCTCGTTCTCCGGCTGCGGGTTGGGCGGACCGGGGCGCTCGCGCTCCGTCCTGGCGAAGATGTCGGGGAGCTTCACCGGCTGCGGCGCGGCGGCCAGCACCGGGGGCATCCACGCGCTCGCGGTGAGGAGGCCGCCCGTGGCCCCCAGCATGCGCCTGCGGGTCCACAGCCGGGGTGCGTCGTCCATCATGTGGGGGACTCCTCCGTGCCTCGTGTGGCGTCAGCCCATCGCACGCGGTGGCACTCCAGGGCAGGCGAAGCGCGGCCCGAGTGCGGTGCAGGACAGGGAGGAGGGGACGAGCGTTGAGAAGCAGGCGGGGCCCGTGTCCGGAAGACACCGGGCCCCGCTTGAGGCCACGTCAGGCGCTGACGCCCACGCCGATGGGGCAGCTCACGCCGGTGCCGCCGACGCCGCAGTAGCCGCCCGGGTTCTTCTGCAGGTACTGCTGGTGGTAGTCCTCGGCGTAATAGAAGGCCGGCGCCGGGAGGATCTCCGTGGTGATGTCACCCAGGCCCTTGGCGTTGAGCGCGCCCTGGTAGCTCTGGCGCGTCTCCTCCGCGGCGCGCTTCTGCGCGTCGTTCGCGTAGTAGATGCCGGAGCGGTACTGGGTGCCCGCGTCGTTGCCCTGGCGCATGCCCTGCGTCGGGTCGTGGTTCTCCCAGAAGACCTTCAGCAACTGCGCGAACGTGACCTTGTTCGGGTCGTACACCACGCGCACGACCTCGTTGTGGCCGGTGAGGCCGGAGCAGACCTCCTCGTACGTGGGGTTCGGCGTCACCCCGCCCGCATAGCCCACCGCGGTGGAGTACACGCCCGGCACCTGCCAGAACTTGCGCTCGACCCCCCAGAAGCAGCCCATGCCGAAGACGGCCGTCTCAAAGCCTTCCGGCACCGGCCCCTTCAGCGGGGTGCCCAGCACGGTGTGCTTCTGCGGAACCGGCATCTCCTGCGGACGGCCCGGCAGCGCCTCCTGGGGAGTGGGGAGCCTCAACTTCTTCGGGGACGTGAAGAACATGCTCTAGCTTTAGCCCCGGCCTCCCCGATTTTCACGCCCGACGCACGGCCGCCCCGCTGCCCCCCGTCCCACCAGGAATGCTCCGCCCGCCCGGCGGTTTCCCAGCCCTCCCATGCGCACCCGCCTCCTCGCCGCCCTCTGCCTCCTGGCGCCCGCCGCCGCCCTCGCCGCCAAGGACCCCCGCTGCGCCGGCAAGCCCGCCGCCCGCGCTGCCCGCTTCTCCGACACCGCCCTGAAGGGCGCTTCCGCCGCGGAGCGTTACGCCGCCTACGTCCAGGCGTGTGCGCTGGACGACGTGGTGGCCCTCACGCAGACGCTCGTCCGCTTCAAGACGGTGAGCAGCGAGGCCCCCGCCGCGAAGAACCCGGAGATGGCCGCCATGGGCCGCGCGCTGGAGGCCTGGGCGAAGGCGCGCGGCTTCGGCTTCCGCACCGTGGGCGAGAACGACGTCTTCGAGCTGTCCTGGGGCGAGGGCGAGCCGCTGCTGGGCCTGGTGTTCCACGGCGACGTCGTCCCCGCGCCCGCGCATGAGTGGAAGCGCGCGCCCTTCAAGCCGGTGGTGGAGAAGGGCCGCCTGTACGGCCGGGGCGTGGAGGACGACAAGGGCCCCATCGCCTCCGGGCTCGTGGCGCTGGCCATGGCGAAGGACCTGGGCCTCAAGCCGCAGGGCAAGGTGCTGATCATCATCGGCAACGGCGAGGAGAGCGACTGGTCCGGCATGCAGAAGTACGCGGCCACGCAGCCCAAGCCCACGCACGTCATCTCCGTGGACTCCGGCTACCCGGTGATGGCCGCGCAGTCCGGCTTCGTCGCGTGGACGCTGGAGGCGCCCGTGGGCACCGCGCTCACGACGCCGAAGGAGGGCACCGTCGCGCGCGCCGTGGACGTGAGCGCGGGCGAGTTCCTCACCCAGGTGCCCGGCACCGCCACGCTGAAGCTGGAGCCCGTGAAGGGCCAGACGCCGGAGGCGGTGCTCGCCGCCGTGAAGGCCGCCATCGTGGCGGAGTCCCCCGCGCGCAAGGACCTGAAGGCCGAGGCGAAGCGCGAGGGCAACACCGTGGTGCTCACCGTCCACGGCGTGGCCGTGCACTCGTCCACCGCGGACGAGGGGCACAACGCGCTCTGGGATTTGTCCGCCGTGGCCTCGCGTCTGTCATTGGAGGACAACGGCATCGCGGCGCTGCTGCGCGTGGTGGCGAAGCGCTTCGACGGCGACCACCACGGCGACAAGCTGGGCCTGAAGTACGAGGACGCCCTCATGGGGCCGCTGCTCGTGGCGCCCACGGTGCTGCGCGTGAAGGACGGCACGGTGTCCCTGGGCGTCAACATGCGCCGGCCGCAGGGCCAGGACGCGGCCGCGTTCAACGCCGCGCTGGACGCCGCCGCGAAGCGCGCGGGCGAGGACTCCGGCGGCCGGGTGAAGGAGGGTCCCAACCGCTACATCGGCGACCCGCACGTGGCGGACACGTCCGGCCCGCTGGTGAAGACGCTGATGGGCATCTACCAGCGGCAGCGCAAGGAGCCGGACGCGGTGCCGGGCTCCATCCGGGGCGGCACCTACGCGCGGCTGTTTCCCCGCGCCGTGGACTTCGGGCCCGCGTTCCCCAAGGAGCCCTACACCGGCCACGCCCCGGACGAGTCCATCGCGCTGGAGACGCTGGACCTGAGCACGCGCATGCTCGCGGAGGCCGTGCACACGCTGGCCATCGCGCCCGCGTCCGAGGTGAAGGCCACGCCGTGACGCCCGCTCACGGCGGCAGGTAGCCCCGCGGCGGAGGCACGCGGGGCCAGCGCACGGTGAAGATGGTGCCCTGCTCGGGGCCGGTCTCCACGCGGACGCTGCCCTGGTGCACCTGGACGATCTCACTGACGATGTAGAGCCCCAGCCCCAGGCTGCGGTGCTTGTTGCCCTGCTCCGGCTGGCGCGAGCCCTTGAACGGGTCGAACAGGTGCGGCAGCAGCTCCTCCGGGATGGGGTCGCCCTCGTTGCACACGCGCATCACCACGTCCGTCACCTCGGCGGTGAGCGTGGTGAGGACGGGCGTGTCGTTCCTCGCGTGTTGCAGCGCGTTCACCACCAGGTTGCCCAGCACCTGGGTCACCCGGTCCGGGTCCCACTCCCCCCACAGGTCGTCCCCGCTCACCTCCAGCGTGAGGGGCCGCTCCGGGTAGACGACCTGCAGCTCGTCCAGCACGCCCTGGCACAGCTCCACCATGTTCACGCGCTGGCGCGTCACCGGGATGCCCCCGCCCAGGCGGCTGCGCGCGAAGTCGAGGATGTCGTTGATCATCCGCGTCATCCGCGCCGTGGCCTTGCGGATGCGGTCCACGGAGCGGCGCGCGGTGGTGTCCAGGTCCGGGACCTTCCCCAGCATGAAGGCGGACGCGTTGACCGCGTGCAGGGGGTTGCGCAGGTCGTGGCCCAGGACGGCGATGAGCTCCTCGCGGAAGTCGATGGCCTGCTGGAGCGCGGCCTCCGCGCGCTTGTGGTCGGCGATGTCCACCACCGTGACGCCCACCCCCAGCAGCACCCCGCCCGGGGTGCGCACCGGGAAGTAGTCCGCGCGCCAGGCGCCCGGGCCGCCGTGCACGGGATCCGGCGCTTCGATGAGCGCGTCCCGCACGGGCCGCCCCGTCTCCAGCACCTGCCGCAGCGACTGCTCGACGGGCCCCGCGACGCCGCCGCTGACCATCTCGTGCAGCGTGCGGCCCCGGTGCTCCTCCACGGAGTGGCCGTTGATGCGCGCGAGGGTGCTGTTGATGCGCAGGTAGCGCAGCTCATGGTCCTGGAACGCGATGCCCACGGGCGCCGCCTCCAGCATCGAGTCCAGCAGCGCCAGCGACCGCTCGGCTTCCTTGCGGGCCGCGTGCTCGCGCGCGTGCAGCTCCGCCTGGGCAATGTGTCCGGACGCCCGCTCCGTGACGGCGTGGAAGAGCCGCACGTCCGAGTCGGAGAAGGCGAAGGCCGTGCGCGAGCCCATGTACGCCATGCCCAGCAGCCGCTCGCCGTCCATGAGCGGCAGGCCGTACAGCGCGCGCAGCCCCGCGCGGCGCAGCGGCTCCAGGAGGACGCGCGGGTCGGTGGAGGCCGAGCGGACGAAGAAGGGCCGCCGCTCCAGCGCCGCCAGCCCGCTGACGCCTTGCCCCACCGACACGCGCAGGCCCTTCACCTCGTCGGTGACCAGGCCCACCGCGGCGCGCACCACCAGCTCGTCGCCCTCCAGCATCATCACCGCCGCGGTGTTCACGGTGAGCGCGGCCTCCATCAGCCGGGTGAGCAGGCGCTCCAGGAGCGTCTCCATGTCCGGGTCGTCCAGGGTCGCCTCGGCCATGCGGTCCAGCGTCTGGAGGATGCGCTGCTTCATCTCCCAGAAGAACGTCATCGTCCGGGTGACCAGCCGGTCGAGCATCACCTCCATCCGCGTGAGGTCGCCGGACCGCAGCCACTGTCCCTGCGTCTCCAGGCGGTGGAGGATGCAGCGGCGCAGGAGCGCGTACTCGTGCGCCACCTCGCCCAGGTCGAAGCCCTCGTCCAGCCGGGCCACCGTGTGCACCATCTCCAGGCGCTCATCCAGCGCCTCCGGTCCGTGCTCCACCGCGTCCGCCAGCGAGGAGAGCAGCTCCGGCAGGTGGTCGATGAGCCAGGGCTGGCGTGCGGGCACCTTGTGGCCCAGGTGCTCCAGCACCGCCTGCTGCCAGTCCGTCAGCAGCACGTCGTGGTTCGCGCGCAGGAACTCCGCCCCCGACAGGCGGGGCTCGCTGCGCGCATGCTCGTCCACGGAGTGTGAATCCGGCTCCTGCATCGCCAGTCTCCCCAGGCCATCGCCCGGCCGCGCCGCCCCTCGCGCGAAGGCTGCGCACGGTGGCTCCGCCGCGCTTCGCCCCTCCGTCCGACGGGGACCTCCGCCCCGAGCCCTCGGCCGCCGGTGCCGGGCCGGGCCTCGGACGCACCGCCCGGTGCGCCGTTCACCTTCGTGCGCTCGGCCGCCCTGGAGGACATTCGCGCTCCAGGGCATGCGGGCGCTCGGGTAGGGTGGCCGGCAAAGCATGCCCACCCTCCTGCTCAACCGCTCCGCCGTGGCCCGCAACATCCAGGCGCTCCTCCTGCTGGACGACCTGCGCGAGGCCTTCCGCACCGACGTCCTGGCCCGCACGGTGGCCCCGCAACGCGTGCGCGCGCCGCTGCACGCGGAGGGCAGCGCGCTGGTGATGTTCCCCGGCTGCGTGCCCGGCATCCCCGCGTACACCGTGAAGGTGCACGCGAAGTTCCCCGGGCAGAAGCCCGCCATCCAGGGCGTGGTGAACCTGCACGACCTGGTGACGGGAGGGCTGCTCGCGGTGATGGACTCCGGCCACCTCACCGCCGTGCGCACCGGCGTGGTGGGCGCGCTGGCCGCGGACGTGCTGGCCCGGCCGGACGCGACGCGCGTGGCGGTGATTGGCGCCGGCCGCCAGGGCGTGCTCCAGCTCAAGCAGCTGCGGCTGGTGCGCACGCTCAGCCAGGTGCGCGTCTACGACACCAACATCGCGCACGCGAACGCCTACGCGCAGCGCATGTACCAGGAGCTGAACCTGCCCATCCGCGTGGAGACGTCCGTGGCGGACGCCGTCGCGGACGCGGACATCGTGGTGACGGCCACGTGGAGCCACCAGCCCTTCCTGCACGCGGGCATGGTCCAGCCGGGCACGCACATCACCGCGCTGGGCGCGGACGAGCCCGGCAAGGCGGAGCTGTCCCGGGAGCTGCTGGAGCAGTCGCTGTTCCTCTGCGACCACCGGGGGCTCACCGTCTCCACCGGCGCGGCGGGCGCGGTGGGGCTCACGGAGGCCGCCATCCACGCGGAGCTGGGCGAGGTCCTCGCGGGCCTCAAGCCCGGGCGCACGTCCCCGGAGCAGGTGACGGTGTTCTCCGGGGTGGGGCTGCCCTTCCAGGACCTGGCCACCGCCTGGCACGTGTACCAGGCGGCGTCCGGCGACGAGGACGTGCCCACGCTCGACTTCAACGCGTAGCGCGGGCGCGCATCCCGGAGCGCGGACTTCAGGCCTTCGCGAGCGTCTGGGAGAGGCGCACGGCCTCCTCGTGCAGGTCGGTGTCCTCCGCCAGCGGCATGGCGAGCACCTGCTGCACCAGCTCCTTCGCCTTCTTCTCCTGGCCCAGGCGCGCCTGCGCGAGCGCCAGGTTGAGCAGCGGCTCCGGGCGGTCCGGGGCGCGGCGCACGGCCTCCTCCAGCACCGTCACGGCGCGCGGCAGGTTCGCGTTCGCCGGCTCCGCGGGGACGCGCAGCAGCAGCTGGCCCAGGTTGTTCGCCGCGCGCCAGCCGTCCGGCGCCAGCCCCATGCCCTGCTCGTACGCGCTGATGGCCTTGTCGTACGCGGGCGGCTCCTGCGCTTCGTGGCAGGTGGCCTCCGCCATCTTCAGCGACTCGCTGGCGACGCCCAGCGACGCCATGGTCTGGCACAGGTGCCGGGCCTGTTCGATCTGCCCGCGCGCCAGCATCAGCTGCGCCAGGTTCGCCTGCGCGTCCGCGTCCTTGGGGCGCTGGGCCGCGAGCGCGGAGGCCGCCTGGTAGGACGTGCGCAGGTCGCGCAGCGCCATGGACAGCACCGTCACGGACGCGAGCAGGCGCGGCTGGTTGGGCACCGCCTTGAGGCCCTGCTCCAGCACCTTGCGCGCGTCCACCAGCTTGTCCTGGGCGGACAGCGCGTGCGACAGGCTGAGGTACGCGGGCACGAAGCGCGGCGCCAGCGTGAGGACCTCGCGCAGCGTGGCGAGCCCCGCGTCCGCCTGGCCCGCCTCCAACTGCACCTGGCCCAGCCGGTAGCGGAACACCGGGTTCTGGGGCGCGAGCTTCGCGGCCTGGGACAGGGCCTCCAGCGCCTGGGGCGCCTGGTCCTGTTTGATCAGCATCATGCCCTTGCCGAAATGCGCCTCGGCGCGCTGGGGCTCCAGCGCGAGCACGCCCTGGTAGGCCTTGAGGGCGGCGTCAAGCTGGCCCTTCTGCGCGGCGATGTTCGCGCGCACGAGCCCCGTCTCCGCGGTGGCGCCCTGGGCCTCCGCCTTGGCCAGGAGCCCTTCCGCCTGGGGAACCTTGTTCTCCACCAGCGCCAGCTTGGCCATCACCACCAGCGCGTCGCGGTGGTGGGGGTTCTTCGCGAGGAGCTTCTCGGCCTCGGCCCTGGCCTGGGCGACCTGGCCCTGCGCGAGAAGGGTTTCCAGAGAGTTCATGATGGAAAGTGTCCCCCAGGGGGCAGGGGCTGTCGAGCAACGGGGAAAAGGAAAGGGCCTCGCCCGGATGGACGAGGCCCTGGGGGGAGCGTCAGGTGAGAAGGCCGCTGGGACTACCAGTGCTTCATCACGTTCTTGATGCCCTCGCCGACGTTCTTGAGGCCCTCGCCGACGTTCTGCACCGCGTTGCCCACGCCCTCGACGACGTTCTTCGCCGTGTCGCCAATCTTGCCCACGTCCACGGAGAAGCCGAACTCCAGGCTGGCGCCGATGCCCAGCGCCGCGCCCACGTCGAAGTTGGCGGACAGCTTGCCGTCCTTCAGGCCGACGTTGGCCTCGAACTCCACGCCGATGCCGGCGAACGCCTCCGCGCCGGCGGTGACCGTCGCGGGGCCGATGTCCTGGGAGACTTCCGCGCTGGCGCGGGCGCCGGCGAAGGCCTCACCGTGCACGGAGGCCGCGGCCTGGCCGTGCAGCGGATCCAGCACCACCTGGCCCGTGGCCGTCGCCTCGGCGCCCACGTTGCCCTCGGCGCCCCACTCGGAGCGGCCCAGCGCGCTGTCCGCGTGGCCTTCCACGGAGCCGCGCACCAGGTCGGCGCGCGCGTCCACGGAGCCCTGCGCGCCAATCTTGCCGTGGCGCGGGTCGATGGAGATGTTGCCCTGCGCCGCCACGTCCGCCGCCAGCACCTGGCCTTCCACCGTGTTGTGGAAGTTGCCGTTCACGTCACCGGAGGTGTGCGAGCCGGAGGCCGCGGCGTAGCTCTTGTTCCACTCGCCCTGCGCCACCGTCTGCTCGAAGCGGCTGGTCTCCAACTGCTTGTGGATGTCCGCCGTCGTCTGCGCGTTGGCCTGCTTGCTGGTGGTGACGCGGTTGCCCTGAGCGTTGCGGTTCAGGTTGATGGTCGCCTCACCCTGCGCGCGGCCTTCCTTGTGGGCCTGCACTTCCTTGCGGACCTGCGTCCCGTTCGCCGGCGGCGTCGTGGTGTTGTGCCGGAACACGGGGCGGTAGCGGTTGGTCTCGATGGACATGGAAGGGGGGCTCCGGCGGCGCGAGGCGCGGTGGGGAATCTTGCGACTTGAGACTTTATCGGCCGCGCCCCCCAGAAAGTTTCCGCTCCTCTTTTTCTTCGCTGATCCACCTGAGACATTCTTGAGACATCAGGACTCGGATCTCCCGGGAGCCAGGATTCCCTCGGGGTCGAGCGCGGCCTTCAGCCTGCGGCGCACCTCCGTGGAGTCGTCCCGCACGGCCGGTGTGGCGCCCCGGGCCTGGAGTCCGGCTCGGGTCAGGTGGTACCCGGCGTCCGCCAGCTCGCGGGTGAGGGCGCGGTAGCAGGCCTGGGCGCGGGCGTCCTCGCCCTTCGCGTCGCGGTCATAGGCGAGCGCGGTGATGAGGTAGAGGCAGCGCGGGGAGAAGGCGAGGAGGGCCAGGTTGGGCTCGAAGCCGAAGAGGCGGGGCACGCGGTCCGCGATGTCCGTGGCGCGCTTCGCCTCCGGTCCGGTGAAGGGGACGGCGACGCAGCACCAGATGAAGCCGCAGCGGTCCCGGTCCGGGTTCGGGTCCTCGGGCTGGGGCGTGCGCTTGCGCCAGTAGGTCATGGCGAGGTTCGCCTCGGAGGGCACGCCCTGGAAGCCGCCGTCGCCGTCCAGGACCTCCGGTCCGAAGGACAGCGGGCGGAAGGCGCCCTCCAGCGCCCGCGCGAGCCGCTTCTCCAGGAGCGCGCCGAACTCCGCGTCCGGGGCGGTGAGGGTGCCGCTGATGGCCCAGCGGCCGAAGCCCTCGCGGAACTTCTCGCGCGCCCAGTCCGGCAGCGGCGTGCGGCCCACGGCGGCGTAGGGGTACTGCTGGGTGACGCTGAAGGCCTTGATGTCGTTCCAGAAGAAGAAGCTGCCCTTGAGCGTGCCGTCCATGGCCAGCGCCTGGAGCCGGTCCACGAAGTCCCACAGCTGCGCGTCGTCGTTCACCGCGCAGACGAACTCGCGCAGCCAGGGCTGCTTGCGCGCGAGCCAGAACGTCATCCGCGTCACCACGCCGAAGGACGACTGGCTGAACAGGCCGTCCAGCACCGGGCCCAGGCCCCAGCGGAACACGGGCGCGGCGCGCGAGCCGGGGAAGCGCGCATGGCCCGTCTCGATGATCTCGCCCGTGGGCAGGACGACCTCCAGCGCGCACACGTGCTGGAAGACGTCCGAGTTGGGACCGCGTCCGTCGCCGCGCTCCAGCGCGTTGCCCACGAGGCTCGCGTCCGGTGAGCCGCCGATGGTGGTGATGAAGTTGGAGGAGTTCCGCTCGCGCAGGTACGCGGCGGCCTGGCGGAACGTCACGCCCGGCTCCACGGTGAGGTACGCCAGTTGTTCGTCGTGCGCGACGACGCGGTTCATGCGCCCCAGGTCCAGCAGCACGCTGCCGTCCCCCGAAGGCACGCGCGAGCCGTAGCCCCAGTTGCGGCCGGCGCTCACCGGGTACACCGGCACGCGGTGCGCGGACGCGATGCGCAGGCACGCCTGCACCTGCGCGGTGTCCGCGGGCCGCACGATGGCGGGGATGCGCTGGGTGGTGGCGAAGGTGGCCGTCTGGGCGGCCTCCAGCGCTTCGGGATCCACGACGACGTGCGCCTCGCCCACGGCCTCCCGCCACGCGGCCAGGGCCGCCTCCAGGCCAGGCGCTACCGGGGCCTTCGCTTCGGTTTCGCTCACGGCGCCGCAGTATGCCCGCCAGGGCGTCCCCCCGCTGGTCACCCGGGCGGCGAGCGGGCGGACGGGCCCCGGACGGTGAAGGTCGCCGGGTGGACACCGGCCGTGGTCGCCCCCTGCCGAGTGTTCATCTTCGGCGTGGGGAGGTGTTCATGGTCGGCTTCATCGTGTCGCGCAACGGGCGGTGGCTTCGGATTCTGGCGGGCACGGGCATGGTGCTGGGCGGACTGGGCAGCGGTACGCCCCGGGGCGCGATGGTGGCGCTGACGGGCCTGGTGCCGCTCCTGGCCGGAGCGCTGGACCTGTTCCTGCTGGGGCCGCTCATGAGCCTGCCCCTGCGAGGCGCGGACGTGCGGCGGGAGCTGGGGCAGCCGGAGGAAGCGCCGCTGCTCGACCTGGCGCACGACGGGGGGCGCTCACCCTACGCGCCGCCCAGCACGCTGCTGCACTAGCTACTTCGTGCTCACCTGGAACGGGATGTCGAGCATGCCGAAGGGCTGCTCCGTCTGGGCGTCCACCAGCTTCACCTGGAGCGTCACCGCGTCCTCGCGGCGGGCGACGCCCTGGAAGTAGAGGAAGCCCTCCTGCGTGCCGCCGGGCTCCAGCGTGCCCTCCGGCAGCGCGTTGTTGAGCATGTCCCGGGTGGGCAGCGGCTCCTCGTAATACGGCGGGTAGTAGTAGTAGGGGGAGTAGAAGGGGCCGCCGTACCACCCCGGTCCCCAGCCCCCCCACGGCCCGTAGCCGTAGCCTCCGCCCACCCACAGCCTGCCCCGGGGGTACATCGCCGGGACGTAGCGCGCGGGGGCTTCCTGCTCCCGGGAGGACGTCGCCTGACGGAGCGACAGGGGCTGCAGCGCGCTGTAGCGGAAGTGGGACTCCTGCCCCACCAGCGCGAAGTCCGGATACTTGATCCGCAGCGCGCGTTGCCCGTGGTTCTCCAGGCGGACATAGACGGGGGTGACCCGGCGCTCCAGGTCGGACGGGGAGCCCTTCCACGCCGCGCCGTCCGCCGTGAGCCGCACCCCTTGCGTCTCCGTGATGGCGCTGCTCTTGCCGTTCTGGAGGATCCCCGCTTCCGGCGTGGGCCGCAGCTTCGTCTCCGCCGCGCAGCCCGCCATCAGGCTCAACGCCAGGGCCCCCAGTCCCAATACTCCTCGCATCGCATGCCTCCTCCGGTTTCAAAGTAGGGCGCGCGGTGTTCAGGGGGCGACATGCCTCGTGCTCCCACCCGGGCAGCGGGCGGGCTGACGGGACCGCTACGTCTGGGGCGTCACCGGCTCGGCGGCGGTGGCGGGCCAGGCGGGCGCCTTGACGAAGTCCCAGTCCTGGTGGCGCGCCCAGGTCTCGAAGGTCTGCCAGCTCACGCGCGGGTAGCTGTTGCGCAGGGTGAGGATGTCCGCGTGGTAGCCCACGCGATCCAGCCAGTCGAACATGGCCGCCAGGTCCTCGCTCTGCTGCTGGAGCTGGTCCAGGGGGATCTGCTCGAAGTGGATGCGGTGGCCGCTCACCATGGAGAGCAGCGCGGCGGCCTGCTGGCCGGTGACCTCGTCGGAGGCGACCTCCAGGCGCTCGCCGATGAAGCGCTCCGGGTCTCCCAGCACGTGCAGCGCGAAGCCGGCCAGGTCCTCCACCGCCACCATCTGCAGGCCGCGCGTGGGGGACAGCCCCAGCGACAGCTTTCCCGCCGCCAGCAGGTCGCGCGTGGGCGGGCGGAGGAGGTTCTCCATGAAGAAGGTGGGGGCCAGGATGGTGAAGGGCATGTCCCGCCGCCGCAGGTACAGCTCCACCGCGTGCTTACTGTCGAAGTGCGGGATGCCGGTGAGCTCCGACGCGCCCGCCACGGAGGAGTACACGAAGTGCCGCACGTTGGAGCGCTTGGCCGCGTCCGCCAGGTTCTTGCCGTGCTGGACCTCCGCGTCCACGCCGCCGCCGCCGAAGGGCGTGGCCATGGCGTAGACGGCGTCCACGCCGCGCATGGCGCTCTCCAGGGAGACGGGGTCGTCGAAGTCACCCAGGGCCAGCGTCACGCCGGGCCTGCGCAGGGCGCGGGCGGCGGGAGCATCCACGTCCCGCACCAACGCGACCACGTGGTGGCCCCGGTCGGCGAGCTTGCGGAGGACGGCACCGCCTTGCTGGCCGGTGGCGCCAGTGACGAGCACGGTGATGGAGAAATCCACGGGCATGGGTTCAGACCTCCGGACGCGACGTGTCACGGAAAACTGGAGACGCCCCCCTGTATTGGCGAGGCCCCGGGGCCGCACTGTCCGCCCCCGAGCACAGGCTCCCGAGGCAGGCAGGCGACCGTGAGGGAGGAGCAGGGGGCATGGCATCCTCCCCGCCCCATGAGCAAGCGTGACACCCCCCCGCCCTCCGAGCTGGTCTCCGCCGCCCAGGCGCTCGACGCCGAATTGCTGCGTTTCGAGGCGCTGTCGGAGCAGCTCAAGGAGGCTCCCCTGACGTCGGAGAAGCAGCTGGAGCGCGCGTCGAAGACGCTCAAGGACCTGGCGGACCTGGACGACGCCCTGCGCCTGCGAGTGGGCGCGCTGGTGCAGGCCATCACCGGCGTGCGCAACCGGCAGCAGGCGCAGGCGGACGCGGTCAACATGCGCGCGCAGGAGCTGCAGCAGCGCACGGAGGTGTTCAAGGACCTGCTCACGCGCTACGGCGCGCTGGGGCAGAGCGCGGCGGACCTCAACGGGCGCATGCAGGAGTTCGCGGCGCTGCGCCAGCAGCCCACGCGCACGGCGGAGGAGGACGCGCGGCTGACGGAGGTCTTCACCGCGCTCCAGGCGCGCATGGCGGAGGTGGCGGACGAGGCGGCCACGCTGTCCGCCGCGGCGGAGGAGGCGAAATTCGCGGACATCGGCCGGCAGGCGGAGTCGCTGCGTCAGCAGCTCTTGTCCGCGCGCAACAAGCTGGGCCTGCTGCACCAGAGCCTGGGGACGTGAGCCCTTCCGTGCGCGTCAGCTGAGGTAGGTGGGCTCGAAGTCGTCCGGGCTGTCGATGGGGCGGCGTCCGGAGAAGCCCGCCTTCAGGTCATGCCAGTGCGCCACGGCGTCCTCGCCGTAGCGCCAGCAGAGGTAGACGGGCTCCTCGCCGCGCCGTGCGTGGAAGTCCACCAGGCCGTCCGCGCCCTTGATCTCCAGGCCCATCTCCTGGAGCGGGCCCAGCTCGCCGCGGATGCGCTCCAGCAGTTGCTCGCGCTCCTCGCGCAGGGGGATCATCGCGTCGGCTTCGCGTGGATCCACCGGGCCGTCCAGCAGCTCCGCCAGCTTCTGCACGCGCTCCACCCACGGGCGCACGCGCCCGAAGGTCTTCGTCAGCAACGGCACCAGCCGGCTGGCCTCTTCCACGCTGAAAAAGCGCATCGGGACAGCATGCAGTGTGCGCCCCCCGCCCGCCACCACCTTCCCGGTGGGGGACACGGGGCGTGTCACAGCCGTGTCGACATGTCTGGAACAGGTCAGCCGCGCCGCAGCGATGACAGGTTTTCCAGGAGCCAGCGCCAGGCGGCCTCGCGCAGGGGGAAGGCGGCCTCGCGGGCGAGGAAGGCGGGCGTGTGCTCCGCGGCGCAGCGGCCGGTGCCGCCGTCGTGGACGTCCTGGCCCGCGTCGGTGGTGGCGAGGTCCGCGTGGAGCAGGGCGTGGAAGACGATGAAGTCCACGACGAAGGCGGGCACGGTGGGCCGGTCGAGCGCGGGGTGGACGCGCACCTCGCGCAGGCGCGCGTCATAGCCGCCCAGGTGGATGGTGCGGCGGGTGCGGCGGCCCGGGCGGCGGGCCCAGCCCACCTCCACGCCGTGCACGCGCCCGTCGAAGTACGCCGCGTCGAGCCGGGCGTGGACGGCCTTGAGGTCGAAGCAGCGGCCGCGCGTGCGCAGGGGGGCGCCGGGCCTGCGCTCCCGGCGCACCTGGCCCTGGTGGGCGTGGCTGAAGGCCTCCAGCACCTCGCGGGCGGCGGTGTCACCGGCCACGTAGAGGGCCAGGGCGCGCACGACGGTGTCGGGTGCGTCCAGGAAGAGGTGGTGCAGGCGCAGGCGCACGCCATCGGGGAGGCGGCGGAAGCTCACCAGGGTGGCGCGGTTGTCGGTGAGGCGCAGGTGGACGGGAAGGCCCAGCAGGGCGGACACCCGCCGCGCGAGCTCCGCGGCCCGGGGCAGCGCGTCCTCGCGAGAGGGCAGTGCGCGCGCCGGGTCCCGCCCGGGCGCCGGGGCGTCGAACATCGCCAGTTGTCCAGGCGGCGGACGCATGAAGACAAGGTAAGCCCTGCCCCCGCCCGCTGGCCAGGAGGATGCGTCGCGCGGTGTCCGCCGTCCTACGTGGCACGTGGAGCGGAGCGGCCGGGTGGGCAGGGCGGAAACCTGTCCGACAGTCGGACAGGTTGATCGCCTGTCACGCCGTGGGCAGCGGCTGGTAGCGGCCCGCGAGCGAGGCCAGCACGGCGAGCAGCTCCCCGGGCTCCACGGGCTTGGGCACGTGGCTCTGGAAGCCGGCGCGCAGGACCCGGGTGCGGTCCTCGGAGCGGGCGTAGGCCGTGATGGCCACCGCCGGGGTGCGGCCTCCCTGTTCGTCGGACAGCGCGCGCACCTGCGCGATGAAGCCATACCCATCCGTGCCCGGCATGCCGATGTCGGAGACGAGCACGTCCGGGTGCTCCGCCTGGAGCACCTGGAGCCCCTCCGCCGCGGAGCCCGCGGTGGCCACTTCGGCTCCGCTGTCCTCCAGCAACGTGCGCAACAGCTCGCGCGCGTCCTCCTCGTCGTCCACCACCAGCACCCGCACCCCGCCCAGCTCCGGCGGAGGCGTGGACACCCGGCCGAGCGCCGGAGGCCGGGGCGACGGGGGCATGGCGGGGTCGCGCCGCTGCGTGACGGACAGGGGCAGGCGCACGGTGAAGGTGGCGCCCCGGCCCTCGCCCTCGCTGGCGGCGGAGACGGTGCCGCCGTGCATCTCCACGATGTGCCGCACGATGGACAACCCCAGCCCCAGCCCGCCCGTCTTGCGCGTGGTGCCACTGTCGGCCTGGCGGAAGCGCTCGAAGACGTGGGGGAGGAAGGCCGAGGGGATGCCCTGGCCGGTGTCCTCCACGGTGAGCTCCACGGAGGAGTCCCGCCGCGCCACCACCAGCCGCACGCGGCCTCCGCGGGGCGTGAACTTCACCGCGTTGGACAGCAGGTTCCACACCACCTGCTGGAGCCGTTGCGTATCGCCCATCACGCTGCTGGAGGTGTCCACCGTGGCCAGCACCTGGATTCCGCGCGCGTCCGCCGCGGGCCGCACGGACTCCAGCGACTGCTGCACCACGGCGGACAGGTCCACCGGCTCCACGTCCAGCTTGAGCTTGCCGGACACGATGCGGCTGACGTCGAGCAGGTCCTCGATGAGCTGCCCCTGCGCGCGCGCGTTGCGCTCCATGGTCTCCAGCGCGCGCTCGCGGCGGGACTCGGGCAGGTGGCCGGTGCGCAGGAGCTGCACCCAGCCAAGGATGGCCGTGAGCGGCGTGCGCAGCTCATGGCTGACGGTGGCGAGGAACTCGTCCTTGAGCTGGTTGGCCTCCTCCGCCTCCTTGCGCGCGGCGCTCTCGCGGGACAGCAGGGCCTCGCGCTCCAGCTCCGCCTGCTTGCGGTCGCTGATGTCGATGACGCTGCCGATGTAGCCCAGAAACTGCCCCTCCGTGTCGAAGCGGGGCGAGCCGGTGTCCACGGTCCAGCGGTACTGGCCGTCCGTGCCGCGCAGCCGGTAGTCCAGCCGGAAGGGCCGCCGGTCCTGGCTCGAGTCCATGAAGGTCCGCCGCGTGCGCTCCACGTCGTCGGGGTGGAGGGCGTCGAGCCAGCCGAAGCCCAGCCCCGTGGCCTCCGTCTGGCCGGTGAAGGCATACCAGCCCCGGTTCATGTAGGTCGTGCCGCCCAGCATGTCCGTCACCCACAGCATGACGGGGGCGTGGTCCGCCATGTTGCGGAAGCGGGCCTCGCTCTCGCGCACGGCCTCCAGCAGGCGCTCGCGCTCCTGGGCCACGGCCTTCTGTTCGGAGATGTCGCGCGCGGCGGCGTAGATGAGGCCCAGCTCGGGCACGGGGCGCGACGCCCACGCGAGCCAACGGTAACGGCCATCGCGCGCGCGGAAGCGGTTCTCGAAGCGCAGGGTGGGGATGCCATGGGACAGCTTGCGCATCTCCGCGCGGGTGGACTCCTGGTCATCGGGGTGGACCAGCTCCATGAACGGGTGCTGGTAGAGCTCCGCCTCGGTCCACCCGAGCACGTGGACGAAGTACGTGTTCACGCGCTTGAAGTACCCGTCCATGCCCGCGATGCAGAACATGTCCGGGGACAGCTGGAAGAAGCGCTCGCGCTCCTCGGCCTCCGCGTGGTGGCGCTCGGCGCTGTCGCACGCGAAGGGGATGACGGCCTGGGCGAGCGCGGCGTCGATGGAGGCGCAGAGCACGCGCACGTGTGACAGCGGCACGTCCAGGTCCAGGCGCTCGGCCCGCGTGAGGATGCAGTCGCGCAGGAGGGCGTATTCGCGTGTGAGCAGGGTCACGTCGGCGCCCAGGCGCAGGCGCTGACGGCCATGGGCTCCGGCGGCCTCGCTGTGCCGGAGCGGGGCCCCGTCAGGCTCCTCCTCCGCGTGCACGAGCGCGGCGTGCAGATCATCGAGAAAGGCGGGCAGGGCGTCGACGATCTGCTCGTGTGACAGGCGCAAGGAGGTGAAGAGGGGAGCCACCCGTGCGGCCCACTCCTCCACGAGCGCCTCGCGGTCCAGGTCCAGCAACTCCGCCAGGGACGAGGGAGCCCTGCCCCTCATGGACGTGCGCCCCTCCGCGGAGGGGCCCCGCTCCTGTGAACCCGACGAAGCCATGAGTGGCTTTAGAGGTGAGGCGGCCCGGAGCGCATGGGCAGGGGCGGGAGGCCCTGCGCCTCCCTCCTTGCCTGTGCGCCGGCCAGGGAACAGCCGCCGGGCAGCTACAAACCCAGGTACGTGAGCAGCGCGCCCAGGTCCGCGTCGGACAGGGCCTCCGTGCCGTAGGGCGGCATGTTGCCTCCCACGCCGAAGAACTGGCCGTGCCGCACCTTCTCGATGACGACCTGCGCGTGCGGGATGCCTGGGAAGAGCCGGTCGTAGTCCTGCGTCACCTCCGGCAGCAGCGACGCCAGCTCCGTCAGCCGTCCCTCGCCCGTGTGCGTCGCGCCGTGGCAGTTCTGGCACGCCGCCCGGTACACCGCCTCGCCTCGCGCGGCGTCGCCCCGGGGCACGTCCTGGATGTCCTTCACCACCGTGAACGGCAGCGCGGGCGCCTGCGCGTCGGGGCTGATCCGCGACAGGTACTCATACAATGCGCGGGAGCGCGGATCCTCCGCCTCCAGCTTCGTCACCCCGCGCATGAAGTTCACGTAGCAGAAGTTCACCGCGTCCAGCAGGTGCGTCTCGTAGCCGCCCCACCAGCTCGGCCTCGCCGCCACGTTGTAGAGCGAATGGCCGGAGTCCATGCGCCCCGCCGGCGCCTCCGGCGTCGTCACGTGACACGTCGCGCACGAGAAGCGGTTGAACGTGCTCTCCGACAGCCGCGCGTCCTGGAACAGCGCCTCGCCGAAGTCCGCCGCGGCCTGGGGTTCGTCCTCGCCGCCACACCCGGCCAGCACGCCCACGAGCAGCGCCGCCACGCCTCCACGCACGCCCCTCATGGCTGCCCCCGCAACAGGCTCACCGAGTCCGGGAAGATGCCCATTTTCACCGTGGACACCACCGTGCCCTCCGCCAGGTCCACCACGTGCAGCGTGCCCGGTCCGATGTGGTCCCCCTCGCAGACCGCCAGCCCGTGGCGCTCGTCCGGCGTCAGCATGAACTGGTGCACGTTGAGACAGCCCGCCTGCGACAGCGGCACCGTGCGCAGCACCGTGGACGTCGCCGCGTCGATGACCGCCACCGCGTCCTCCTGCTGATAGGGCAGGTACAGCGTGCTCCCGTCCTTCGTGAACGCGCCGAACATGGGCGCGCCGCGCAGGTACACCGTGCGCGCCGGGTTCATCGTGCGCGTCGCGGGCTCCAGCACCTGCACCTGCTTGCTCGCCAGCGAGCTGACCCACACGTCCCCCGTCGTGGGTGACACCGTCAGCGCGTACGGCTGGTGGCGCGGGTTCGTCGCCGTGCCCGCGCCCGATGCCACCTTCACGCGCGTCACCGGCATGCCCTCCGCCGCCAGGTCCACCACCGCGACCTCGTCCGACCAGCAGGCCACGTACGCCGTGCGCTCGTCCGCGGACAGGCGCACCGCGTGCGGCGCGGGGCACACCTTCACCCGCGCCTTCACCGCCATCGTCTCCGCGTCGAGGATGGCCATGCGCGCGACCATGTCCTCCTCCGGCCCGCCCTGCCGCGCCACGTCCGCGATGCGCAGGAGGTCGAAGTGCGTCTGGTACAGCGTGCGCCCATCCGCGCTGACGATGACGTCCCCGGGGTTGCGGTCCACGCGCGCGGACGCCACCAGCCGGTTGTCCTTCGCGCTCAGCTTCAGGCAGTAGCCATCCGCCGTGCCCGTGCCATGCGCACCGTGCGGACCGGATCCGCCGCCGGGCACGTAGTTGGAGATGCCGACGTAATAGAAGTCCCCGGCGGGAGACACCGCCGTGTGGTGCGGCCCCTCCAGCTCCACCGGGTTGAGCCCCACAGGAACGCGCGCCAGCTCGCTCCAGCCCGGCGTCCCCAGCCCGTCCATGTCCAGCAGGCTCACGGAGTCATCCAGGCTGTTGGTCACCAGCAGCCGCCCGGCAGGGCCCGGAGGCGGCACCGCCGAGCCTCCGCGCGTCCACGGGTTTGGATCCGCGTACGTCAGCGCGGGCACCTCCAGCGAGCCCTCCGCCCGGAGCGCGCCGTCGTTGCACGCGGCCAGCGCCAGCGCGCAAAGCCAGAGCCCGCGCCTCACCTGGCCATCCCCATCGTGAAGGGCACGGGGGACCCCAGCGTGTAGGGACCTTCCGTGATGCGGTTCTGCACCAGGTACGCGCTCTCCACCTGCACGGACAGCGTCTTCTCCGCCGCGTCCTTCACCGACTGCCAGGAGCCGTCATCCAGTTGCCACTGCAACTCGGACGTCAACACCTGCGCGATGGGGCACTCGCGCCCCTGCGCGAAGACCTTCACCCAGTACAGGTCGCCCGTGTAAGGCGGCAGGTGGGCCTCCGCGGTGGGCAGCACGAGCTGACCCAGCCACGCGAGCACCGAGCGCTTCGACTCGCGCGGGTGGTTTTCCAACGAAGGCACCGTGCGGCCGGGCCGCTCCAGCGACGCGCGCAGCGGCGACGTCCACTGCCACAGCGGCGCGGCCTGGTCCGTGAAGTAGGACTGCCCGGACCCGGGCGACACGAGCGTCACCGCGCGCGAGCTGTCCTGGGGCTGGTTGCGCGCATCCACCAGCGTGCGCCACGCCTCGTCCGTGGCGCCGCCCGCGTACAGCGGCTCGTCGCACGCGGTGGCTTCCGTCTCGTCGTCGCCGTTGCAGGCACTCAGCGCGAGCAGCGCGACGGCGGCGGTGCTCCACGTCAGGGACGTCTTCATCTTCATGGGCAAGGGTCCTCGCGCCGCCGGCCGCGACGCAACAGGGGAAGGAGGAACAGGGGGAGCAGCGTGCCCGCGGGCGCGGCGGCGCAGCCGGAGGACGGCTTCGGGTTCGTGGGCGTGCCCGCGTCCACGGGGGGCTGCACGCCGGCATCCGGCACGCCCGCGTCCGGCACGCCGTCTGGATAGAGCGGCGCGCCAATCGTCTCCGCGACTTGCGGCCAGCGCGAAGGGCACAGCTCCCGCACGGGCGTGCCCACGGGGCACTGATGGCTGCCTTGAATCTGCTCCAGGCTGAAGAGCGGATCCCAGGTGGTGCCCTCGTCGCTGGAGCGCGCCAGCGACCAGTCATGCAGCCACGGCGACCCGCAGCCGTAGAGGACGTCCCCCACGCGCGTCACGCACGCGTTGCCGGTGGGCAGCCCCAGCTTGACGAAGGCGCCGCCCGCCTGACTGCGGAAGAAGGAGTTGTACGTGGACACCCACGCGGTGCCGCCGTCCGCGGAGACGTCCATGTTGACGAAGACGTCGTCGATGCCCGCGCCCGAGCGCATGGCGAAGGTGCGTCCGCCGTCCGTGCTGTGGAGGATGTGCGTGGCGCCCTGCGCGGACACGCGCGCCCAGACGCCCTGCGCGTCGGTGGGGTCCGTGGCCGTCACCACGAAGTCGAACGGGCGCACCAGGTCCGGGAACGCCTGGGGCAATTCCTCCCACGTCTCGCCCGCGTCATCGCTGCGGAACAGGTACATGCGCGTCGTGTCCGACGCGGACACGTAGAGCGTGCGCGGATCCGCCGTGGACACGCGCACGGTGGAGAAGAGGACGCCCGCGCGCTGGAGCGGCAGCGCCCGCCACGTCTCCCCGCCGTCCTCCGAGCGGAACACCCCGTTCGTCGCCGACGTGGAGCGGCCCGTGGCCACGTACAGCACCGAGTCATCCGACGGGTGCACCGCGAGCCCCGTCACCCACGTGTCCTTGAACGCCGGGTGCGACGCCCACGAACACGCGCCGTCCTTCGAGGACAGCAGCGCGTTGCCCGTGGCCGCCAGCAGCTCCCCCGACTCGCGCCAGACGAAGGACTCCGGGCGCCAGCCGCCGTACCCCATGGCATCCGGACACACCCAGCGCCACGTCCGCCCACTGTCGCGCGAGATGACCGCGCCGAACGTGGCGCCCACGAAGGCGTCCTCGGGGTGGCCCTTGCGCAGGGTGACGTTGGACGTCTCCGGCAGGCCCGCGTGCGCCCAGGCTCCACTGGACCCCAGCAGGCCGGCCACCGCCGCCGCCCTCCAACCCCCCGTGATTCGTGGCATTCGCATCCGGCGCTCCGGGGCAGGGCCCATGGGTCTCCACGATAACGCCCGGCCCGCGCATGCATAGCGGCGCGTGCGGCTCCTGCTCAGCAGGAAGCCAACCTCTCAGGTTCCACGCCCCCAATCCGCGCGCGGGACCCCGCGTCCAATGCCTGCCGCTCTTACCGGTGATGACTGGCTTTCCCTGTTTCAGGATGCTACGCCATCCAGGTCCCGGACCCAGGCATGGCAGCCATTGTGCGCCAGTGGGGCCGGGGGGAACGACAAGGCCGTGACTCCAGACGATTCGAAGGCGGGCGACGTGGCGGTGGGCCCTGGCTCCAGCGTCACGCGCGGGGTGTGGGCGCGGGTGCTCAAGGGCGCGGTGGAGGAGGCGGTGCGCGCCTACGAGGCGATGGGGGCGGGGCATCGCGAGCGGGTCCTGGAGGAGGCGCTGGCGGTGCCCGCCGAGACGCGCACCCGGCTGGTGGAGGTGCTGCGGCAGGCGCGCGACTTCGCGGGCGCGGCGCGGCTCCTGGAGTCGGACGGAGACGACGCAGGTGCGGCGCCGCTGTACGAACAGGCGGGAGCGCCGCTCCTGGCGGCGGAGGCGTGGCTGAGGGTGGGCGAGCAGGCCCGCGCGGCGGCGGCCTTCGAGCGCGCGGGCTCACTGGAGCAGGCGCTGTCGCTGTACCAGGCGCTGGGCGCGCGCGAGTCGCTGGCGCACCTGCTGGGCCGCATGCACCGGCCCATGGAGGCCGCGCAGGTGTTCCGGGTGCTGGGCAACGCGCACGCGGAGCTGGAGATGCTGCGCGCGGTGCCCGCGGACGACCCGCAGCGGCCGGAAGCCGTGCTGCGCATGTGCGAGCTGCTGGACGCGGAGGGCGCGACGTGGCGCGCGCTGGTGCTCCTGGCGGACGGCATCAAGCACGCGACGGGCGCGGGGCTGCTGCTGCTCCAGGCGGAGCAGGCGCGGCTGCTCCAGCAACTGGGGCTCGCTTCGGCGCCGGAGGGCGCGGCCGCGGCGGAGAAGGCGCCGCCGGTGGTGGATGGCTATGGCTATCTGAAAGCCATTCCCATCTTCGATGGTCTGTCTTTGGAAGACATGCGCGACCTGTACCGCCTGGCCCGGCCCATGCTGCTGCCGGCGGGGACGACGGTGCTGGAGAAGGGCGCCAAGGGGATGGGGCTGGTGGTGCTGCTGGAGGGCATGGTGAGCGTGTCCACCGGCCCGGGCCCGGACGCGCGCCAGCTCAACATGCTGGGGCCGGGGGCGTTCCTGGGAGAGATTTCGCTCATCCTCGACGGCCCGGTGTCCGCGCACGTGCGCGCGCACACGGTGGTCCGGGCCCTGCGCGTCACCCGGACGGACTTCCAATACTTCCTGGAGACGCACGAGGCCGCGGCCCTGCGCATCTACCGCCTCTTCACGCAGAGCCTGGCGGAGCGGGTGCGGGATTTGAGCAGCTGAAGGTCCCAGGGGTGACACCGGACACCCCGCCGGGACCTCCGAACGGATGCGTGCGCCACGCGGCTGGGTTACAGAGGCCCGCATGGCGGACTCCCCACACGCGCGGTCCCTGAAGGCCCAGGCGGCGACGCTCGCCGCCGGAGGGAAGCTGGAAGCGGCGCTGGCCGGCTACCAGGACGCCCTGCGCGCGGAGCCGGAGGACGCGGAGGTGCACCAGCGCGTCGCGGAGCTGCTCGAGTGGCTGGAGCGCACCCCGGAGGCCGCCCGCGCCTACGACGACGCGGCGCTCGCCTGGGCCCGCGCGGGAAACCTGCTGCGCGCGGTGGCCGCCACGGTGCTGTCGCGGGGCCTCAGGGGCGCGAGGCCCCAGACGGTGCGCACCCTGGCGGAGCGCTTCGCCCTGCCGCCCGGCGCGCTGGCGCCGACCTTCGCCTGGGTCTCCGACGGCAAGGACCCCGGCGTGCCGGTGCTCTCCGGCGTGGGGCGCGAGGCCTTCGTGGCGCTGGTGGAGGCGCTGGAGGTGCGCGCCTTCTGGCCGGGCCAGCGCGTGGTGGAGGAGGGGCAGCCGGGCGACTCCATGTTCGCGCTGGTGGAGGGGCGCGCGGAGGTGGCGCGGCGGGTGGAGGGCAACGCGCGCCAGGTGGTGGCCACGCTGGGGCCGGGGGACTTCTTCGGCGAGGTGGCGCTGGTGTCGGAGGGGCCCAGGCTGGCCAGCGTGGAGGTGCGTGAGCGCTCCGTGCTGCTGGAGTTCAAGCGCCAGTCGCTCGCCCGCGTCAGCGCCACGCACCCGGAGGTGGAGGCGGCGGTGCAGGCCTTCTACCAGCGCCGGCTGGTGGACCACCTGCTGCGCACGAGCCCCCTGTTCACCAACCTGTCGCCCGCGCTGAAGCAGGCGATGTCGCGCGAGTTCGACCTGCGCGTCGTCCCCGCGGGCCAGGTGCTCCTCACGCAGGGGCAGCCGGGGGACGCGTTCTACCTGCTCCTGCGCGGCCAGGTGCAGCTGACGCTGGAGCAGCCGGGCCGCATCGTGTTGCTGCCGGAGCTGCGCGAGGGCGACGTGTTCGGCGAAATCTCGCTGCTGCTGGACAAGCCCGTGTCCGCGACGGTGCGCACGAAGACGCCGTGCGTGGTGCTGCGCCTGGAGCGCGCCGCCTTCGAGCGGCACGTCGTGAGCCAGCCCGGCCTCAAGGGCCAGCTCATGCGCATGGGCACGGAGCGCCTCCAGCAGACCGCGAAGGCGCTGTTCGTCTAGCGCCTCAGTCCGCCGCGTCCAACTGCACGGGGTGCTCGTGCAGCCAGTCCTGCGCGCGGCGGATCCGCCAGGCGGCGGCCGCGCGGCCTTCCTTCTCCAGCAGCATCCGGTAGGGCTCCAGCTGCTCCGGCGTCCACGCGGGCAGGGCCTTCAGGTCCGCGAGCGCCACCATCTCCTCCGCGCTGCGCCCCCGCGCCTCCTGCCGGGCGGTGAGCAGCGCCGCCAGCACCAGCCGCGCCGGCTCCGCCTCGAAGGCGATGGCCGCGTCGGTGAGCCACTCGCGCGTGGGCTCGTCCGCCGCAGGGTCCTTCGCCCCCGCGCGCATCCGCTCCAGCATCCCTTCGAGGAACTCCGGATCCACCGCGCCCTTCACCGCGCGCAACAGCCCCGCGATGACCTGCCGCCTTCCTTCCGGCTCCTTGGGCTGGGACTTCATCGCGCGCAGCGGCTCCCACAGCACGACGGTGAGCCACAGCTCCTCCTCCGGGGAGAAGACGGACGGCGTGGCGGGGTCGCGCAGCTTCGCCTCCACCCGCTGCGCGCGCTCCTTCGCCTCGCGCGAGATGCGCTCCACCAGCGCGGGGTCCGCCTGCACGTGCTTCACCAGCGCGTCCAGCTCGCCGGCCTCCGCCTTTTGCAGGGCCTCCGCGGCCTCGGGCGTGAGGTCCTCCTGCTCCATGCCCGCGACCAGGGACTCGTACTTGCGCACGACCTCCGCGTGCTTCTGGCTCCACTCGCGGAACTGCACGTCGAAGACGACGTCCAGCACCGGGTTGTCCTCCGGCCGCACCTTGCCCGTCTTCTTCGCCGCCGTGGCCAGCAGCGCGCCCACGCACAGCGCCCGCCGCTCCTCCGGCGTGCGCCCGCCCTTCGCCGCCTGCGCGAGCAGCCCCGCGCCCAGCTTCTCCTGGAAGCCGCGCGTGCCCAGCTCGCGCACCACGCCCACGCGCAGGCTGTTGCGCGCCGCCATGGCATCCAGGCCCTCCTGCGCCGCCAGCTTCGCGAGCGCCTGGCCCACGTGGTCGCTGAAGGCCTTGTCGTCGTACCTCAGCCCCGGCTGGGGCCCGGCGGCCTGGAGCAGCACGCCCAGGTGCTCCAGCGCCTGCGACAGGCGGGACACGTCCGCGTCACCCAGGAGCGACATGGCCGCCTCCAGGTCCTGCTTCAGCGGATGGGCGGGGGTGGGGGAGGGAGGCGGCGCGGCTTTCGCGCGGTCCTCGGCGGCGTGACAGGCCTTGTACTTCTTCCCGCTGCCACAGGGGCACGGGTCGTTGCGGCCGGGCTTGGAAGGGCTCACGGGCGGCACCGTAAGCGAAAGCGCCCGGCCCTTCCATGAACGGAAGGGACCGGGCGCCCCGGTGCTTCAGGATGCGTTCAGCGGGTTACTGGGGGTTGAAGCCCAGCGTCAGGCCGAACACGTGCGCGGAACCGGAGTACGTCGCCGGGATGCCCGGCGCCGTGCTCACCTTGTCCGCCAGCGCGACGAACTGGTAGCCCAGGTCCGCGCGGAACGGCCGGAACTGGTAGCCCACGCCCGCCGTCACCTTGATGCGGTTGGCGTCCGGCAGGTCCGGCGTCAGCGTGCTGTTGGGGCTGGGGGACGGGTCGTACACGAAGCCCGCGCGAACCTGCAGGGCCTCCGTCACGCCGTACTCCGCGCCCAGCGCGTACTTCCACTTCGCGCGCCAGCGCTTGGGCAGCGGGTTGTCGATGGCCGGGTTCTCGAAGCGGATGGCCAGCTCCGCGAACGAGGACCAGTCCACCCAGCTCGCGTCGAACGCCAGCATCAGGTTGTTCAGCGGCCGGTACGCCAGGCCCGCCGTCACGGTGGACGGCAGGGTGACGTCCGCGCTCGCGCTCTGGTCCGTCAGGCGGCTCTGGAACTCCGCCGGGATGTTCTGGAAGTCCGCCTTGCCCTTGAACTGGATGTCCACGGCGCTGCGGTAGTGCAGGCCCATGTCCAGGTTGTCCAGCAGCTTGGCCTGCACGCCGACGTTGAAGCCGGAGCCCCAGTCCGCGCCGCCCAGGTGGATGGAGCCCTCGCTGTTCACGAAGTCCAGGCCACGCGTCAGCTCAATCGTGGCCCGCGCGATGTCCAGACCCGCGCCGAAGCGGAAGCGCGGGTGCAGCTCGTACGCGAACGACGGGTTGATGTAGTACGTCGCCAGCGAGGACTCGTAGCCGCGGAAGCGGCCGCTGAAGCCCTCCTCCCAGCGGCTGCGCGCGCCGTAGGGCGTGAACACGCCCACGCCGAACGCCGCCTTCTCGAACGGCTTGTAGACGACGAACAGGTGCGGGGGCGGCGACAGCGTGGTGCGCTGCCCTTCCGCCTCCTGGCCCGGCCGCTGGAACTTGATGCTGGGGAGGATGCCCGTGTCGCCCAGCGTGATGTCCAGCGTCTTCACGCCGACCATGTTGGCCACGTTGTAATAGATGGAGGACGAGTCCTCCAGCCATGCCGTGGCCGCGCCGCCCGTGCCGGTGGCACGCGCGCCCTGGGTGTCGATCTGGAAGCCCGCGGCCTGGCTCGTACCGGCCGCCAGGATTGCCACGAGGGAGAGTGTCTTTTTCATGGGTGTTGGATTCCTCTCTCAGTGGGTCGCGTTACTGCGCCAGCTTGCCGGTCGCCAGGAAGCCGATGATCTGGTCCTGGGCCGCGTTGCGCAGTGCCTCGGGGATGCCGGGGTTGTTGAGGAACGCGTGACGCGCGGACGCCGGGACGGCGCCAACGAGCGGGTTGGACGCCGGGAACATGTACGAGGCCACCGTGCGCGGAGCGCCCGTGCGGTTGGCCGCGTTGATCAGCGCCAGCGTGTTCGGGTTCGGGATGACCTCGTCGCCCTCGATGTACTGGATGAACGCGCGGTGCACGTTGACGTCCGTGCCGGCCGCCGCGTTGTTGTCCAGCAGGTACGCGTAGTTGCGCGCGTCCGCCGGGTCCAGGATGGTGTTCGCCAGGCTGATGAACGTGTCGAACGCGGGGCTGCCCGGGGTGACGCCCGCCTGGGCCAGCGACGTGAGGAACGCGGTGCGCTGCGGCCCGAAGGCGGGCGCGGTCAGCAGCACGCCGGCCAGGTTGCCACCGGCCACGTTGAGCACCGAGCGCCGCACGCGAGAGGACACCGCGGTGGACATGGTGCCCATGATGCCGCCGAGGCTCTGGCCCAGGTAGTCCACCTGCGCGGCGTTCAGCTTCACGGCCGTGTTGAGCTCCTGGCTGTTGAGCACGCGCAGGAACTGGCCGAAGTCCACCACGTGGTGGCGGAAGTTGTCGCGCGTGGTGAACAGGTTGCCCAGGTTCAGGAAGTTCCAGCCGGAGATGGACGGGACGCCCTGCGCGTTGCGCAGGAAGTCACCACCCTCGCAGCGGTTGGTCTCCGCCACGCAGCGGCCCTGCGACGGGGAGATGACGCTGGAGCAGTACACGTCGGCCGGCACGTTCTGCGGGAGCGCGGAGGCGCTGCAGTCCGCGGCGGTCGTCGGCGTGCGCGACACGCAGCGGCCGTAGGACAGGCTGGCGGGGTTGTTCTCGCAGCGCTGGGTCTGGGGGTTGGCGCACGCGGCGTCGTCGCCCACCGGGTTCGGCGTGGGCAGCACCGCGGCCGAGCCCACGCAGCTGGTGCGCTCACCGTGGTAGACGGCGTCCATCGCGACCACCGCGTAGCCCGCGCCGGTCATCTTGTTGGCCACGCCGAGCACCGCGGTGCGGTTGCTCGTCAGGCCGTGGCCGAACACCAGCACCGGCCAGCCGTTGGTGGGGGCCTCGCCGGTCGGCACGAACAGCATGAACGGGTAGCGCGTGGGGCGCAGCTTGGTGGGGTCCGGGTTCAGCGTGCCGAAGGGGCCCGTGAGCATCAGCGGCGAGTTGGCCTGCACCTCGTAGACCGCGCTGATGTTTTCGTTGGGCAGACCCGCGCCGGTCATCGCGCCCTTCACCTGCGTGGTGATGGGCAGGACGTAGTTGGGCGCCGCGGGGTAGCCGACCACGCCGGGCAGCGCGTACAGCTGGTTCAGGATGGACGTGGTGCTCTGGGTGGTGAAGTTCCAGCCCAGGGCGATCTTCGAGCGCGGGATGCCCAGGCCGCCGTCCTTCTCCGACGCCGTCACCTTGTCGAAGTAGGGCTTGAGCAGCTTGCGGCGCGGCTCCAGCTGCTTGGCCAGGTCCTTGGGCACGGAGGAGATGAGGCTCTTGTCGGCGACCTCGTCGTAGACCGGGTTGGACAGGCGCAGCAGCGCGAAGGCCGTGGCCGGGGCCACGTTGCGGCCCTTGTCGTCCTTCAGGTCCGTGGTCAGCACCGCGCCGTACTCGGTGGCGCCATCCAGCGGCGCCTTCGGGACGATCTGCAGCTGCTGGGGCACGTCCACGACGCCGGCGGTGCCGACGCTGGTGCCGCAGTCACCGGTCTTGTTCACCAGGCAGAGCGCCACGTCCGGCTGGGTGCCCTTGTCCTGGTTGTTCACCTTGAAGAACTTCACGCCCGCGGCCAGCGACGCCGGATCCACCTTGGGAGCCGGGCCGTCCGCGGCCTCGCGGAACTGGGTGCCGTCCAGCACGCCCACGGTGTCGCCGTTCTCCGACACGATGGCGCCCGTGGTGGAGAAGCCGTCCAGGGTGTTCAGGCCCGTGAACAGGTCCTGCTGCAGGCCCGGCGTCGTCGGGACCGGGAACTCCAGGCCGCTGCCGTCCGGCTTGCGGATCAGGTTGTTGGGGAAGGGGATGATGGGGGCGGGCAGCCGCGCCGTGGGGGCCAGGCTGATGGTGGCCTCCGGCTGGTTGATGACGCTGAAGGTCCACAGGAGGACGACGTCCTCGCGCTTGAAGCCCTTGGCGACGAGGCCCTCGATGAGGGGCGCGTAGCCGCGGCGCAGCTGCTCCAGCTGCAGGGCGCTCTTGGTCTGGGCCGCCAGGCGCTTGGCCGGATCCGTCTCCGTGGAGGGGATGATCTCCGTGGCCGGGGCGCAGTCCGGCGAGGTCAGGTCCTCGCAGGTGACCAGCGGCTTCTCTGAGCTGGCGAAGGCCCACGTCGCGGACCCGATGATGGGGTTGCCGGAGGTGGTCTTCAGGCCGTTCTCACCGCCGATGAGCGCCACCGCGTAGCGGCCGCCCTTCGGCCACGCCGGCAGGCCGGTGTTCGGATCCACCGGGGGGATGAGGTTGATGAGGTCCGTGTCCTCGTTGTACGCGATGGTCGGCGTCACCGGCTTCTTCGCCAGCGGCGTGCCCGCGTACAGGTCGATGAAGATGACCGTCTTCGCGTTCACCGTGAACGCGTCCAGGTCCTGCACCTTGGTGGACGCGATGGCGGACGTCGGGAAGCCGTTCAGCGAGTTCAGGTAGTCGCGCGTGAACTCCTGCTCCGCCGGGGACGCCGCCGGGTTGATGGGCGCGTTCACCTTGCCCGTGGCCCGGTCAATGGCCAGGTCGTTGGGAGAGGGGACGACGGCGGGAGAACCCGTGGGGTCGAACTCCGCCAGGCCGACGTTCGTATTCGGAGCGTCCTGCGCGATCTCCGGCGTGCAGGCAACGGCTCCCAGGGCCATGGCCCCGAGGAACAACTGTTTCTTCATGGTGGGAATCCCCTCCAGCCCAAGGTGAACTGCTGGAAACACGTCAGTGAGTAGCACGCCCTCCCCCGGTCACAAAGTGAGAGGGATTGACGCGCCGAGTCACCTTGGATCAGGGCTACGCTGCGGCCCATGAAACGACTGCTAACTGTGTTGGTGCTGGCCGTGGCGATGGGCGCGAGCGCGGAGGAGGCCGGAGGTCTGACGTGGAGTGCGCCCGCGGAGTGGGCCACCCAGCCCACGCGTCCCATGCGCGCGGCGACGTACAAGGTGCCCGCGGCGAAGGGAGACGCGGAAGACGCGGAACTGGCTGTCTTCTACTTCGGTCAGGGCCAGGGCGGCGCGGTGGACGCGAACGTGAAGCGCTGGGTGGCGCAGTTCCAGAAGCCCGACGGCAAGCCGCTGGAGGACAAGGACGCGAAGACGAAGCAGGAGAAGGTGAACGGGCTGCCCGTCACCACGGTGGAGGTGAAGGGCACGTACGCGGGCGGCGGCCCCATGATGGGCCCGTCCACGCCCAAGCCGAACTACAAGCTGCGCGGCGCCATCGTGGAGGGGCCGGAGGGCGCGGTCTTCTACAAGCTCACCGGGCCGGAGAAGACGGTGAACGGCGCGGAGAAGGGCTTCCGCAAGATGGTGGAGTCGGTGAAGCCCGCGCCGAAGAAGTAGGCGGGCGGCTTCCCGGAAAAGGGGGCTCGCGGGGGTCGGCAAGCGGATTGCTAAGGCCCTCCGGCACACGGCGCCCGAACGCCGAGCACCGGAGGCCTCACGTGTCGATGTGCCGCAGCCCTGAGTTCCAGAACCTCGTCTCCCGCGCCATCACCCTGTTCCCGGAGGACACCGTCCTGGGAGCGCTCCAGCAGATGTACCGCCACGGCGTGCACGTGCTGCCCGTGGTGGAGGGGCGTGGGGGCGACCTGCTGGGCGAGGTGACCGAGGACGAGCTGCACCGCGTGGCCCGCCGCCGTCCGCTGGCCCGCCTGGCTGAAATTCTGACCGTCAAGGCGCTGGAAGCGCCGGAAGAAACGACCGTGGAGACGGCCGCCCCGCTGCGCCTGGCGGCCTCCAGCGGCTGGCTGCACTGAAGGACCCTGACAGGGCCATCCGCCGCGGGGGAGGGGAAGCCTGGGGCCCAGGCCGCCTGACCGCTGGTGGACACCGGCCCTTGCCGAATGGGCCGACAGCCAACACCTCCTCGTGTGACTGGCGGCTGTCTGACGACTCGTACTGGCGGGCGGGCTGCAATCCCGGAAGGAGGTCAACAGCCTGTTGGCGGTGCCCCCGGCTTTCCGTCGAGGGCGAGGAGGCGGGTCATGAAGGCAGTGGCGATCATCCTGGCGGCGGGCAAGGCCCGGCGGATGTCCCACCCCAAGGCGCTCATCGAGCACGAGGGAGGCAAGAGCTTCCTTCAGTCGCTGGCGTCCACCTTCGGGAAGGCGGGGTGCGGGGTATTGGGTGTGGTGGGCAGCGACGAGGCGATGGTGCGCGAACAGCACCCGAGCCTGGAGCTGGTGACGAGCAGGGACTGGGAGAAGAGCCTGCTTGCGTCCGTGAAGGCCGGGCTGGAGGCGGCCATGGCCGAGGACGCGGACGTGATGCTGCTGCACCCGGTGGACATGCCGGCGCTGCGCGTCACCACCGTGAAGTCCATGCTCAAGGACATGGAGCGCGGCGGCACCGACGGCGTCATGGCCATCCGGCCGGAGTACGACAACGCCACGGGCTGGCCGGTGGTGCTGTCCCGGGGCGCGGCGCGCAAGCTGTTCGAGGCGGAGGGCGAGGACCTGGAGGCGGCGCTCAAGGCGCTGAACCCGCGCCGCCTGAACGTGAAGGACCCCGGCGTCATCGTGAACATCAACACGCCTGAAATCTACGGGCGCGTCTTCAGCATGGAGCCCAAGCTGGCCCCGCCGCCCAAGCGCCGCATGAAGCGCACGGGCGCGTCCAACGGCTCCGGGGCGGACACGGCCCCGGCGTCCTACGCGGCGTCGTCGGAGGAGTAGCCCGGACGCGAACACTCCCGGGGGCCGCTGGGGATCCCGGGAGTTTTTACTTCAGGCTCGCGGCCTTCAGAACGACAGGCCGAGGCCCAGGTAGGGACCGGAGAACAGGTCCGCGTGCACCACGCCGTCGTCCAGCTGGCCGGCGTCGCTGAGGTACAGGGTGCGCCAGCCGCCGCGCAGGTTGAGGGCGCCCAGGTGCATCGCCAGGCCGGCCTGCATGTCCACCTGACGGTGCGGGAAGGGCACCGCCTGGATGCGCGCCTCCACGTCGAAGGGCGACGGGCCGATGCACGCCGCCAGCGACGCGGCGAAGCTGGGGCCCACGAAGATGGCGTCCGGCGCGTGCGCGCTGGCGATGCCGGCCTCCAGGCGGAAGCGGCCGCGCTCCGTGGACCACGGCGAGATGGTCAGGTGCGCGTCCAGCAGCGTCAGCCGGTCGCTGCCGTCCGAGCCGTCGTCCGTGTCCAGCGCGATGCCGCTCACGCGCGCGTCCATGCCCCAGCGCTGGCCGTCCAGGGCCATGAAGAGGTCCAGCGCGCCGCCGGTGTCGCCGAAGCTGTTGCCCTGCACGTTCAGGTGCACGAGCGGCGCGGGGCGGGGAGCGCGGGCGCCGCGGGGGGCCGCCACGCGCGCGCGGCGGTGGTAGCTGGCCGGGCCGCTGACGAAGAGCACGTCGAACCAGCCCACGCCGACGCCGGAGGCGCGCACGCTGGAGCGCACCGGCGCGTCGGAGGGGCGGCCCACCGGGGTGGCGCGGTGTTCGTGCTTGCGGTCGTCCTTGTCGTCGGAGCCCTTCGAGTCGGAGGTGCCCGGCTTGGAGCGCTTGCCGAAGCGGGCCTCCGCGGGCGCGGACCCCAGCAGGACAGCGACAGCAAGCGTGGCACACAGCGTCTTCCAGAAGCCCACGGCGACCCCTCCTCTTCATGGGCCCACGGGATGGGCCGCGCGCATCTGGACGCCTGCTCGCCCGGAATATTCAACCCCCAGCACCCCGCCGGAGACCAGCGCCCCCGGGGTGGGGGACGGTGTCCGGAAGGGCGCATGTGCACCCCCGGACACCCGGGGCCTAGAAGACGAAGCCGGCGCCCGCGTAGGGGCCCACGAAGCGGTCCACGTGCTGGACGCCGTCCACCCTGCCCGCGTCGTCCAGGATGAGCCCGCGCACGCCGCCGCGCAGGTTGAGGGCGCCCAGGTGCACCGCGAGGCCCGCGCTGGCGTCCAGTTGCCGGTAGGTGCCGGCGGTGCCCTGCACGCGCGCCTCCACGTCCAGCGGGCCCACCAGGCAGGCCTCCAGGGACGTGGCGAGGCTGGGGCCCACGAAGGTGACGTCCGGCGCGTGGGCGGTGGAGAGGCCGCCCTCGAAGCGCCAGCGCACGCGGTCGGTGGACAGGGCGGCCCAGGTGAGATGCACGACGGCGAGGCGGAGCTCATCCGTGCCGCGGGTGCCGTCGTCGGTGGGCAGCGTCAGCTGCGTGCCCTGCACCGCGAAGCCCAGCGCTTCGCCCTCGATGCCCAGGAAGACGTCCCCGGAGGTGCCGCCGCCCATGGCGCCGACGTTGAGGCCCAGGCGCACGTCGAGCGGCTGCGAGGGGCGCTGCTCGCGGACGGCCATGTCCACGGGCCGCGGGTCGTCCGCGCCGTCCACGGCGAGGGCCAGCAGCTCCGCGGCGGCCAGGAGGCCGTCGCCGTAGATGCGCGCGGAGTAGGAGGCCCGGCCGCGTGAAGGCGCGGCGTCGCAGCAGTCGTCGTCGCGCGAGGGAGGAGGGCGGCTGGGGGCCTCGTCCCGGGAGCCGGAGCGGATGGGCGTCGCGGCGTGGACCTGGGAGCCCTTGTCGTCGTCGTCCTTCTTGCTGTCGGAGGTGTCCGGCGACTTCTTGCCGAAGCGGGCCTCCGCGGCGGGCGCCGCGAGGAGGAGGCCGGCGGCGAAGGTGGCGCACAGCGCGGGGCGGAAGGCGGACACGGGAGGCTCCGGGGGTGGGGCGGGGAGAAGCCCTCTGTTTCCCCGACGTGCGAGCGGGCGGTCTATTCACCGCGTCCGCGCGTCAGCGTTGCGCGGTCTTCTTGGCCTTCGCCTTCGCCTGGCGCTTCAGGGGGCGCGACGGCGGCTCCGTGCGGGCCACGGCCGCGCTCTCCGGGGTCACCGGCGTGGGGAACAGCCGCAGCGTGACGCGGCGGTTGCTGGCGCGGTGGGGCGGGCTGTCGTTGGGCACCAGCGGCCGGTGCGCGGCGTGGCCCGTGGCGCTCAGGCGCTCCGGGGCCAGCCCCTCGCGCTCGCCCAGCTGGCGCACCACCGCCACGGCCCGCGCGGCGGACAGCTCCCACGCGGTGGTGGCGGGGCTGCCCGGTGTGGCGGGGAGCACCTCGTCGGTGTGCGCCTCCACCGCCACGCGGTGGTCCATGAGCGGGCCCCGGAACACCGCCGCGGCCTGCTTCAGCACGGCGGCGCCCTCCGGCGTGAGCGACAGGCTCGCGGGCGCGAAGAGGATCCGCTCGGACACCTCCACGCGCAGGGCGTCGTCCTCCAGGGAGAGCGCCACGTCGCCCGCCTTGAGCGCGTCCTGCAGCGACCTGCCCAGCGCCTCGAGCGCCGCCTCGCGCCGCGTCTGCTGGGCCTCCGCGTTCTTCGCCTGGAGCTCCGCCGCGGCGCCGCCCCACTCCTGCGCCTGCTGCTGGCGCTCCAGCGCGCGCAGCCTGCGCTCCATGGCGTGCCGCAGCGTCTGGAGCTGCGCGACGTGGGCCTCGGACTCGGCGGCCTCGCGCTCCAGTTGCGCGCTCCGGGCCTCCAGCGCCTGGAGCGAGCGCGAGCCCAGCCACGCGCCCGTGGAGGCCACCGTCACCGCGACGGCCAGCAGCCCCCAGGGCAGCCACCGCCAGCGTCCGAGCGCTGCTGTCGTCCGCGCGTCGTCCATGGCCCGCAAGGGTAATGGCCCCGAGGGGGTGGGCGGCAAGGTGGGCGCCGTGCGACATGCGCCCGCCTGCTTCACCCCGGGGCCGTTCCGGACGGTTTCTTCCACCGGGGCAGGTGCAGCACGAAGCGCGAGCCGGGCCCGCCGTCCGGCGGCGACTCCACGAACAGGTCGCCGCCGTGCGCGCGGGCAAGCTGCCGGGAGATGTAGAGGCCCAGGCCCAGGCTCGCGCGCGCGTGCGCGCCGGTGTTGCGGGTGAAGCGCTCGAAGATGCGCTCGCGCGCCTCCGGGGGGATGCCGGGGCCCCAGTCCCGCACGGCGATGACGGCCCGGTCGCCCTCGCGCTCCACGTACAGCTCCACCGGCAGGCCCGGCGCGTACTTCATCGCGTTGGTGAGCAGGTTCATCAGCACCTGCTCCACGCGCGGCCGGTCCGCCAGCGCCACCACCGGCGCGTCCGCGTGCACCACCGCCACGCAGCCCGCCGTGGCCAGCGCCTCCTCCATGCGCGCCACCAGCGCGTGCACCAGCGAGGACAGCTCCACCGCGCCCAGCTCCAGCGCCATCTGCCCCGTGCCCAGCCGCGCCACGTCGAACAGGTGCGTCACCAGCCGCGTCAGCCGCTCCGCCTGCCGCAGCGCCCCCGCGAGCCCCTGGCCCAGCCGCTCGGACTCCTCCGAGGGCAGCTTGTCCACCGAGCGCTGCAGCGACGTCAGCTGCAGGCGCAGCGCGGACAGGGGCGTGCGCAGCTCGTGCGTCGCCACCGCCACGAACTCGTCGCGCGCGGCCACGGCCTGCTCGGCCTGCCGGTACAGCCGCGCGTTGTCCACCGCGAGCGCCGCGCGCCAGGCCAGGTCCTCCAGCTGCGACAGGTCCCGCATGCTGAAGCGCCGCGTGGGGGAGCACGTCGCCGCGCTCACGATGCCCAGCGTGCGCCCGCGCGCCATCAGCGGGACGACCATCACCGAGCGTGGGCTCAACCCCTCCAGCACGTCCCGGTGGACCTCGTTGACGGCGAAGGCTTGCATGGCGGCCTCGTCCACCTCCGCCACCAGCTCCGGGCGTCCCGTCTCCAGCACGCGGCGCAGGACGGTGCGGGCGCCGGGGGGCGGCGCGTAGGGCATGGACTTCTCCAGCCGGGCCTGGAGCTCGTCGTCGCGGGCGCGGCGCTCCACGCGCTCCAGGTGCTCGCCGTCCTCGCCCAGCATGTCCACCAGGCAGTAGTCCGCCAGCTGCGCCACCACCAGCTCCGCCACGTTGCGCACGGTGGTGCGCCAGTCCAGCGACGTGGCCAGCCGGGTGGTGGCGTCCGTGAGGAAGCGCAGGTGGTCCTCCATGCGGCGCTGCTCGGTGATTTCGCGCACCACGCCGCCCACGCCCAGCAGCTCCGTGCCGGAGCGCACGGGGAAGTACGTGGCCAGGAAGGTGCGCGGCTCCGGGCCCGCGACGTACTGCACCGGGTTGTCCACCACGGCGACCTCGGACTCCAGCACCTGGCGCAGCAGGTCCTCGATGGGGCCGCCCGCCGGGCCCATCAGCTCGCGGGGCGTGAGGTCCAGGTGACGCTCCAGGGGGATGCCGTTGTTCTCCGCGATGACCTTGTTGAGCCGCACGTAGCGCAGTTCCTGATTCACGAAGCCCATGCCCACCGGCGACGCGGCGAAGAAGGCCTCCAGCATGGCCGCGGACGCGTCGCGCTCGCGCAGGGCCTCGCGGGCCTCGCGGTACAGCCGGGCGCTCTCCACCGCCAGGGCCGCGCGGCGGGCGAACTCCGTGGCGTACCCCAGGTCGCGCCGGGTGTAGCGGCGCGCGGGGGACGCGGAGACCAGGTTGATGATGCCAAAGCGCCGCTGCCCCACCGCCAGCGGCAGCAGCATGGAGGAGCGCGGCGCCAGCGCATCCAGCAGCCGGCGGTGCTCGGGCGAGCGCGACGCCGCGTCCAGCCACTGGGGCGTGATGTCCGCGACGAGCACGGGCTTGCCCCGCGTGAGCACCTGGGCCAGCGGCGAGCCGGAGCCCGCCTTCGGCGGAAAGCCCAGCGTCTGGTCCAGCAGCGCCTGCTTGCGCGGGTCCCTCGAGCTGAGCGCCAGCCGGTGCAGCTCGCCATCCGCGCCCAGCACGTCCACCATGCAGTAGTCCGCCCACTCCAGCGTGGCCAGCCGCGCCACGGCCTTGAGCGTCGTCTCCCAGTCCAGCGACTCCGCCAGCAGCCGGCTCGCCTCGCTGACGAAGAACTCCGCGCGCTCGGTGGCCTTGCGCTCGGTGATGTCCACGTTGATGTTCACCGCGCCCACCAGCTGGCCCTCGGCCGAGTACAGCGGCGCGGCGGAGTTGAGGATGGTGCGGCGCGCGCCGTCCTTGCCGACGATGTCCACCTCCTCGTTGGACACGGTCTGCCGGCTCTTCAGCGTGCGCGCCACGGCCCAGTCCTCGCCGCGCAGCCGCTTGCCGGTGCCGGGCCAGTACGCCTCGAAGCCGCCGAAGTTCTCCAGCCGCATCCCCGTCAGCGCGGGCTGTCCCCACAGCGCGTTCGCGGCGGCGTTGGCCGCGAGCAGGCGGCCCGCCGTGTCCACGATGACCACCCCCACGGGCAGCAGCTGCAGCACCGTGCGCAGCCACTCCTGCGGTACGGGTGTGGACTCCGCCAGAAAGGTGCCAGTCGGCTCGGACATGAGCGCGGAGCCCCCCTCCCCCGCGGGAGATTCAAGGGTGGGGGTGGCAACGATGCGGGACCACCCGACCCGGGTTGGACCCGGCTTTCCGGGAGTTGGCACCTGCCTCCACCCGCGGGCAGGGCAGGGGGCTTGATTCGGAGCCGCCGACGGGGCGTCATTCGGGGCTTTCGTTCACGGCCGTGCTTCGGACGGCCGGGCTTCAAGGACCGGTGGATGGCGATCGCGTGCGTGGTGCTGGACTTCGATGGGACCTTCACGGACGTGCTGGCGGAGGGCGAGCCCTTCCTCCAGCACTTCCAGCAAGCGCTGTACGGGGTGCTGGGACAGGACGCGTCCCAGGCGTGGGCGGAGGAGGTCGCCGCGCTGCATGAGGGCGTGGACCAGTACGGCTGGGAGGTGTCCGGGCGCATCGTGGCGCCGGCCACCGCGGACCCCTACCTGACGGCCACCTGCACCGCGCACCGGCTGCTCCAGCGCTTCGGCAAGGGCGACGACGAAGCCGTGCGCACGGACACGGTGCAGACGCTGTACCGGGACGCGTACCGGCACTCGGCCACGGCCTTCAAGGCGGAGGCGAAGGAGGTGCTGGAGGCGCTGCTGGCCACGGGCCTGCCCGTGTCCGTGGTGACCAACGCGCACACGGAGCTGGTGGAGGCGAAGCTGGACAAGCTGGCCCCCAAGGGCCGCGAGCGGCTGAAGGTCTTCGGCGACGCGCGCAAGTTCCAGCTGGAGGACACGCAGCCGAAGGACGCCCGCTTCGACGCGCTGCCGGAGGCGCTCCACCTGGACGGCGTGCTGGGCCGGCCGGTGTACCTGCGCCGCGGGCGCTACTTCTCCGCGCTCAAGCGCATCTGGGACGCCACGCACACGGGCCCGGAGTCCACGCTCGTCGCGGGCGACATCTTCGAGCTGGACCTGGCCATGCCCGCCGCGCTGGGCGCGCACGTGCAACTGGTGGAGCGCGCCAACGTGATGCCCTACGAGCGCGCCGCCGTGCAGCGCCTGGGCGCGCGCGGCAGCGCGGACAAGAGCCTGCGCGCCATCCTGCCCCGGCTGCGCTGAAGGGGCTCCGGGGACAAACGAAAAGCCCCGCCTCCCGGTGAAGGGAGGACGGGGCTGTCGTTACGGCACCGCGCGTGGGGCGCGAAAGACTAGACCTTGGCGCCCGGGGTCGGCTGGAACAGGTCGTTGAACTCGGCCAGCGCCTTGTTGATGTTCGCCTTGATTTCGGCGGTCAGCTCGCGCTTGGAGACCAGCTCGGAGACGATGTTCGGGTACTTGCTGTCCACGAACTCGAGCATCTCCTTCATCCAGCGGACCACGTCGCCCACCGGCACGTTGCGGATCCACCCGCGCTTGCCGGCGTCGTCCTTGTTCGTCGCGGCGTAGATCTGGATGACCTGGCGCTCGACGGACAGCGGCTCGTACTGGCCCTGCTTGAGCAGCTCCACCATGCGGGCGCCGCGCGCCAGCGTCTCCTGCGTGGCCTTGTCCAGGTCGGAGCCGAACTGGGCGAAGGCGGCCAGCTCGCGGTACTGCGCCAGCTCCAGCTTCATGGAGCCCGCGACCTGCTTCATGGCCTTGATCTGCGCCGCGGAACCCACGCGCGACACGGAGAGACCGACGTTGATGGCCGGGCGGACGCCGGAGAAGAACAGGTCCGTCTCCAGGAAGATCTGCCCGTCGGTGATGGAGATGACGTTCGTCGGGATGTAGGCGGACACGTCACCCGCCTGCGTCTCGATGATGGGGAGCGCCGTGAGGGAGCCCGCGCCCTCCTCGTCGGACAGCTTGGCGGCGCGCTCCAGCAGGCGGCTGTGGATGTAGAACACGTCGCCGGGGTACGCCTCGCGGCCCGGCGGGCGGCGCAGGAGCAGGGACAGCTGGCGGTACGCCACGGCCTGCTTGGAGAGGTCGTCGTACACGATGAGGCCGTGCATCTTGTTGTCGCGGAAGTACTCGCCGATGGCGACGCCCGCGTACGGGGCGAAGTACTGCATGGGCGCCGGGTCGGACGCGTTCGCCGCGACGACCGTCGTGTACTCCATGGCGCCGTGCTTGGTCAGCTTCTCCACCACCTGCGCGACGGTGGACTGCTTCTGACCAATGGCGACGTAGATGCAGTAAACGCCCAGGCCCTTCTGGTTGATGATGGCGTCGATGGCGACGGCCGTCTTGCCCGTCTGGCGGTCACCGATGATGAGCTCGCGCTGACCGCGGCCCACCGGCACCAGCGCGTCCAGCGCCTTGATGCCCGTCTGCAGGGGCTCGTGCACGGACTTGCGCTTCACGATGCCGGGCGCCTTCACCTCCAGGCGGCGGTGCTCGGTGGCCTCGATGGGACCCTTGCCGTCCACCGGCTGGCCCAGCGCGTTCACCACGCGGCCCAGCAGGCCCTTGCCCACCGGCACGGAGGCAATCTGGCCGGTGCGCTTCACGGTGTCACCCTCGCGGATGTCCTTGAACTCACCCATGATGGCGACGCCGACGTTGTCCTCTTCCAGGTTGAGGACCAGGCCCTGCACGCCGTTGGCGAACTCCACCAGCTCACCGGCGAGCGCGCCCTCCAGGCCGTACACGCGGGCGATACCGTCGCCCACGGTCAGCACGGTGCCGGTCTCGGCGACGGTGACCTTCTTGCCGTAGTCCTTGATCTGCTCCCGGATGATTTTGCTGATCTCGTCGGCGCGGATTTCCATGGGCGTCTAGCGTCCTTGCGGAGGGGGCGGCCGGAGGAGAACGGGGATGGCCGCCGCGAATCTTGATGTACCGGGTGGCCCCCTATCACGGGCACCGGTCCCATCGCAACGCACCACGCGCCCGCGACTTCCCCGACCCCCGGACCCCTTTATCGCGGACGTAAGCCGGCGGCCCGGACGGGGGAGGCCCCGCCCGCCCCCATGCCCGGCGCCCCCGGCGCTCACGGCTCCACGGAGACCCGCCCGAGCCTTCAGGGGCCGGACGTGGAGGGGGCGTCCTCGCGGGGCAGCCACACGATGAAGCGGGTGCCGTCCGCCGCGCCTGACTCCACGGAGATGCGCCCGCCGTGGGCCAGGGCGATCTGCCGCACGATGAAGAGCGACAGCCCCAGCCCGTCGTCCGCGGCGCAGACGGCGCGGTGCTTGAACGGCTCGAAGAGGGTGCCCTGATACTCCGGCGGCACCCGGCAGTCCGGGTCGTGCACCTGGACCGTCACCCCGTCCCAGCGCCCGTGTACTTGGAGCACCACGGAAGAGGACACCGGGCCGTGGTGCAGGGCGTTGCCCACCAGCGAGTCCATCAACTGGAAGAGGCGCTCGCCGTCCCAGGTGCCCTTCAGGTCGCCCTGGGTGACGAGCCGCAGGTCGCGGCCCGGGTGGGCGGTGCGCCGGTCCGCCACCACGCGCTCGGCCAGCTGGCCCAGGTGGATGGAGGTGGGGTGCACGGGCAGGCCGTTGGACAGCCGGGCGCGGGTGAAGTCCAGCAGCTGGCGGATCAGCCGTTCCACGCGGCGCACGCCCTGGCCCACCCGCCCCACCTGCTCCGTCAGGTCCTCCGGCAGGGACGCAGCGTGCTGGAGGGCGAGCACGTCGTACTGGAGCGTCTGGAGCGGCGCCTTGAAGCCGTCCCCCGCCGCGTCCAGGAACTGGTCGCGGAAGTGCTCCATCCGCATCAGCCGCTCCTCGGTGGCCTTGCGGGTGCTCACGTCCCACACCGCGCCCATGCGCACCGCGCGCCCCTGGAAGGTGGCCGGCCGGCCCATGACCTCCACGGGGATGCGGCGGCCGTCGCGGTGGAGCACCGCCAGCTCGTACGGGGCCTCCACGCCGCGCTCCATCACGTCGCGGGCGGGGGCGCGGAACTCCGGCGCCACGCAGTCCAGGATGTTCCGGCCGATCAGCTCCGCCGTCTCGTAATAGCCCAGGAGGCGCCCCAGGCCGGGGCTGATCTCCAGGAAGTGGCCGCGGTCGTGGAAGAAGTACCCGTCGCAGGAGATCTCCACGATGGAGCGCATGTGCTCCTCGCTGGCGCGCAGCTCCGCGTCCTCGCGCAGCCGGGTGGAGGTGTCACGCAGGAGCAGCAGCACGCCCGCGGGGGCCGCCGGCATCGCGCTCACGGTGAGGTGGCGCAGCGTGCCCACCTCGCCGAAGCGGCCCGACACCAGCTCCTCCGCCACGCGCTCGCCGGACAGCGCCCGCGCCAGCAGCGGCGACAGCGGCGGCGCCAGGCCCGGCCAGGCCTCCGACAGGAAGCGCCCCGCGCAGAGCGCCGACGGCCGGCCGCACAGCTGCGCCAGCAGGTCGTTCATCCAGACGAGGCGGGAGTCGCCGTCCACCAGCGCCACCCCCCAACCCGGCGCGTTGAGCAGCGCTCCCAGGAAGGGCAGGGTCTCCTCGGGAATCCCCGGGGACGGAAGGGCTCCGGGAAGCCGTTGGAACACAGGCTGCGGCATGGGCGGGTCGTCTCGGAAAACGCGGGCTTGTCCGCGTTGACCAGAAGTATACCCATTCCCGGAGCCAACGGGAAATACAGGTTTGACTAGGACTGCGGGGCAACCCGGACAACCCGGCACGTCAGCCGCACCGGGAGTCGCAGGGGTGCGGCTACTTCAGCTGGCGGCGCATCTCTTCCAGCTGGGTGCGCAGGGTGCCGTCGTAGAGGGTGCCACCGACCTGGGCGGCCACGCCACCGAGCACGGAGGGGTCCACGCGGGTCTCCAGCACCACGTTGCGCTGGGTGAGCTGCTGGAGCGACTTCTGGAGCTGGGTGACGGCGTCGGGCGACAGCGGCGCGGCGCTGGTGACCTGGCCCCGGACGCGGCCCGCGCGGGCGTCCGCCATGTCGCGGAAGAGCCGGGCGATGTCGGGCAGGTAGCCCAGGCGGTTGCGGTCCACCAGCAGGCGCAGCGCGTTGGCCAGCGCGGGCTCCGCGGGGGAGGGCATGGACTGGAGGATGGCCTCCACCACGCGGCTGCGCTGGGCGCGGCTGTAGGCGGGGTTGAGCAGCACGTCCGACAGGTCGGGGCTCTTGCCCACGACGGCGGCGAAGGCGTTGAGCTGCTCCGCGACGGCGTCGGTGCGGTTGCCTTCCGCTGCGACGTCGAGGATGGCGCGGGCGTAGCGGCGGGCGATGGAGACGTTCACCATGACGCTGGCGCCCTTAGCATGGGGCGTCCCTGGCGGCAATGATGCCGGTGCCATGCGCTGGAGCCCGTGGCCGCCCGGGGATTTCCGGGGTCTGGAGGGGGGAGCGGGCGGGGAAGCGTGCACGGGTGGGCGCTCCGGATGTGCGCCGGTGGCCGTCCTTGGAGCTCAAGGGGGCCCCGTGAGGCAGCCCGGCGCCCGGCAGCGGACGGGCTGGGTGCGACAGGACTTGGCGGAAGTGGGCCCTTACCCGTAGCGTGGGACCCACCCCTCGCCATGCAAGAACCTGTCATCGGCATCGACCTGGGCACCACCAACAGCGTCGTGGCGACCGTGGAAGACGGCCGTCCGCGCCTCATCCCCTCGCGCTCGGGAGGACGCCTCACGCCCTCGGTGGTGGGCCTCACCCGGGCGGGCGACCGCCTGGTGGGGCAGCCGGCCCAGGCCCTGGCGGAGGAGCACCCGGACGCGGTGGTGTGGGCCACCAAGCGCTTCCTGGGCCGCCGCTACACGCCGGAGCTGGTGCAGCAGGCGAAGGCGGTGGTGCCCTACCCGCTGGTGGCCGGCCCCACGGGCGACGTGCGCGTGAAGCTGTCCGGCCGCGTGCTGCCCGTGGCGCAGGTGTCCGCCTTCATCCTGGGCGAGCTGCGCCTGGACGCGCAGGCCCACTTCGGGCGCGACGTGCGCAAGTGCGTCATCACCGTCCCCGCGAACTTCGACGACAACCAGCGCCAGGCCACGCGGGAAGCGGCGTCCATCGCGGGGCTGGAGGTGGTGCGGCTGGTCAACGAGCCCACCGCGGCGGCGCTGGCGTACGGCCTGTCGCGCGGCTTCGAGGGCAGCGCGCTCGTCTTCGACCTGGGCGGCGGCACCTTCGACGTGTCCATCCTGGACGTGAAGGCGGGCGTCTTCGAGGTGAAGGCCACGGGCGGCGACCACGCGCTGGGCGGCGAGGACTTTGATCAGCGCATCGTCCAGTGGCTGCTCGCGCAGGTGGAGGACTCCTTCCAGGAGGCGGTCTCCAAGGACGCGCAGTCGCTGCGGCGCCTGAAGGTGGCGGCGGAGGCGGCCAAGCGCGAACTCACCGAGTCCGAGGAGGCCACCATCTCCGTGTCCGGCCTGGGCGACCACACCTCCGGCTCCAAGCGCTTCACGGAGATCAACACCGCGCTCACGCGCAGCTTCTTCGAGACGCTGTCGGAGCCGCTGTCGCGCCGCTGCCTGGACGTGTGCAAGAGCGTGATGGCGGAGGCGCGGATGGATCCGCGCTCGGTGGACGTGGTGCTGCTGGTGGGCGGCATGACGCGCGTGCCGCTGGTGCGCCGGCTGGTGGCGGACTTCTTCGGCCGCGCGCCCTCCACGGACGTGCACCCGGACGAGGCCGTGGCGCTGGGCGCCGCGGTGCAGGCGGATGAGCTGGTCCGTCAGGCGGGCCAGGCGCTGCTGCTGGACGTGGCCAGCCAGAGCCTGGGCGTGGGCGTGATGGGCGGCCGCGTGAAGCGGCTCATCCCCAAGAACACGGGCGTGCCGGTGGTGGCGCGCGACATCTTCTTCCCGGGCACCTCCGGCCAGGCGGAAGCGCGCATCCCCGTGTACCAGGGCGAGAGCGAGTTCCAGGACGAGAACCACAAGCTGGGCGAGGTGGTCCTCAAGAACCTGCACGTCGCCGCGCGCGGAGAGACGCCGCTGGAGGTCGTCTTCGAGCTGTCCGGCGAGGGCATCCTCGCGGTGAAGGCCACCGACCTGACCTCCGGCAACATGGAGCTGGTGCGCCTGGAGGCCCGCGCCACGCTGCCGCAGGGCGAGGCGGAGAAGCTGGGCCAGGAGCAATCCAGCTACGCGCAGGCCCAGGGCGTGGTGGACGCGCGCAAGGCGGAGGAGACCTTCCGCAAGCTCTTGGAGCGCGGGGAGAAGCTCGCCCGCCTGCTCCAGCAGAGCGCCCGGGAGAACCCCAGCCCGGAGGCGGAGACCGCCGTGGGCACCGTGCAGCAGCTCCTGGTGGGCGGCAAGGACGCGCTGGCCGCCGGGGACGCCGCGCAGTGCGCCCTGATTGCCCGCCAGCTCACGAAGCTTCTGTCCGGTCGCGCCGAGCCCCGTGGCTGACGTCTTGCGCCACGCGGAAAAGGCGTCCACCAGCGCACGGTTTGGCGCCGGGTCCGTGGTGCCTTTCGCGGAGTCCGCTTATCTCCGGGAGTCATGATGACCCCCGGCTTTTCTCCCCGCCCGAGAGACCTGGTCTTCGTGGTGGACGACTCGCGCACGGCGCGGGACGTGATGCGGCTGCACCTGTCGCGCATGGGCTGCGACGTGGTGGGCCTGGAGGGGGCGGATGCGTGCCTCACGGAGCTCGCGCAGCGGACGCCGGCGCTGATCCTCATGGACCTGCACCTGGAGAAGCTCCAGGGGGACGAGGCCTGCCGCGCGGTGAAGGCGCACCCGGCCGGGCGCAACGTGCCGGTGGTGATGTTCACCGCCGCGGATGAGCCGCACGAGGTGATGCACTGCGGGCGCGCGGGCGCGGACGACTTCCTGCCCAAGCCGGTGAGCCAGGAGGCGCTGGCGGCGAAGGTGGCCGCGGTGCGCCTGTCGCGCGAGCGCGCCTGGACGGGGCCGCCGCGCGGGCGGGGCGTGCTGCTGGTGGAGGGCGGCCGCTTCCTGCACACCTTCCTGGGCGGAGCGCTGGAGCACGAGGGGCTGCACGTGCTCTACGCCAAGGACCTGGACGACGCGGCGGCGCAGGCCACCGCCCACGGCGACAAGCTGGACGGCTTCGTGGTGGACGTGTCGCGGCTGCCGCGCGAGGCCCTGTCGCTGGCCACGCGTCTGCGCGAGCAGTTCGCGCGCAAGCCGCTGGTCCTGATGTCGCGCGTGGAGGAGGCGCCGGACGTGCTGGAGCGCGCGCAGGAGCTGAGCGGCGCGCCGCTGCTGCTCAAGCGCCAGCTGGGCGCGGACGAGCTCTTGGCCAAGGTGATGGCGCGCCTGTCGCCGGGCACGGTGCCGCTGCGGGCCGCGGAGCGCGTGCCCTTCTTCACCGTGGTGGAGTTCAACACGCCGGGAGGCCCCACGCTCAGCGGCTTCAGCCACGACGCCAGCCCCCAGGGCCTCTTCGTGCGCACGCTCACGCCCGCGCGCGAGGGCTCGCGGCTGTCCCTGCGCCTGGTGATGGCCGGGCAGCGCACGCCGTGCGAGGCGCAGGCCGTGGTGGCGTGGTGCAACCCGCCCGGGATGGGCGGCGCGTTCCGCTCGCAGACGGGCATGGGCCTGCGGCTGGAGGGCATGGACGCGCAGCTTCAGCAGCGCTTCGTGCGCTTCGTGCCCCAGACCCTCGGTTTTCCCACCGCGGGCACCGTGCGCGCCTCAGGTTTCTGAGAGCGGCGCGGGCCCTCGCGCGCGCTCCAACCCCCCGCAATCACACACAGACGCTACGTGATTCCCCCCTGGCATGGGCGTGGCAAAGCGCTGCGCCCCGCGAGGCTTTCGCGGGAGGAATCACGCATGCGTTGGAGTCTTTTCGGAACGGTGGGGCTCACGCTCCTGGCGGTGGGGTGTGGCGGCGGTGAGGGCAAGGCGCCGGAGGGCCTGGACAACGAACCGGTGCAGCAGTCGCTGAAGCTGGAGTCCTTCAACGAGTGCTCGGCGCTGGAGCGCTACATCGAGGACTCCGCGACGAAGCAGATGCGCGCGAGCCTGGAGCAGCAGAAGCCCGGCTATTGGGAGCGCTTCGGCCGGGGACGCGGCGGCGTCGTCTTCGGGCCCATGCCCACGGCGGAGGACTCGGCGGGCGGCGGCAACGCGTCCGCTGGCGGCGGCGGCCAGGCGCCCAAGGACTCCACCGGCACCAACAACCAGGTGGAGGGCGTGCACGAGTCCGACTTCGTGCAGAACGACGGCACGCGCATCTTCGTGCTGTCGGGCAACCGGCTGTACGCGCACCGCTCGTGGCCCGCGGAGCAGCTCACGCTGGCCTCCACGCTGGAGGTGGAGGGCTGGCCCCGGGAGATGCTGCTCGACGAGAAGCAGCGGCTGGTCATCATCTCGCAGGTGGCGCAGTCCCTGCCGGGCGTCCCGACGAGGGGCGGCGGCGTGGGCGGGGGCATGGTGCCCATGATGGACATCGCCTGCGTCGGCTTCGGCTGCGGCTTCTACAACGCCGACAGCACCAAGGTGACCACGGTGGACGTGTCGGACGTGGCGCACCCCACGGTGGTGGATCAGGTCTACCTGCCCGGCGTCTTCAACCAGGCGCGCCGCGTGGACAGCAACGTGCGGCTGGTGCTGTCGGACGCGTTCCGCTGGCCGGAGGGCGTGAAGTTCTGGGTGGATTACTCGGAGGAGCTCTACCAGGACGAGGACAAGCTCACGAAGGCCATCGACGCGCTCATCAAGAGCAACGAGAAGGCCATCCGCGCCAACACGCTGGACCAGTGGCTGCCCGCGGGCCGGCACGTGGACGCGGCGGGCGTGACGACGGCGCTGCCCACGTCCTGCGGTGACTTCTACCGGAGCAACGCGCCCTCCGCGCTGGGCTTCGTGACGGTGGCCTCGCTGGACCTGGACGCGCGCACGGCGGCGCCGGGGCGCACCAGCCTGGTGGCGGAGCCGGGCACGGTGTACGCGTCGAAGGAGTCGCTGTACCTGGCGCACTCGCACTACTGGTGGTGGCCGCTGCCCGGGCAGAAGGACTTCACCTACCTGCACAAGTTCGACGTGAGCCAGCCGGGCCGCGCGGTGTACGCGGGCTCCGGCACGGTGGAGGGCGTGCCCGTGGACCAGTTCGCCATGGACGAGCACGAGGGCGTGCTGCGCATGGCCACCACGGTGACCACCCGCCTCCCGGAGCCGGAGCACGCCGACTGGTGGTGGGGCCGCACGACGACGGCCAGCCGCGTGACGACGCTGGGCGTGAAGGACGGGCGCCTGAAGGAGCTGGGCCGCAGCGAGGACCTGGCCGAGGGTGAGCGCATCTTCAGCGCGCGCTTCGTGGGCAACCGCGGCTACGTCGTCACGTTCCTCCAGGTGGATCCGCTCTTCACCTTCGACCTGAGCGACCCCGCCCACCCGCGCAAGGTGGGCGAGCTGAAGGTGCCCGGCTTCTCCACGTACATGCACCCGGTGGGCGAGCACCACCTGCTGACGCTGGGCATCCACACGGAGCCCACGGGCGGCCCCTGCTGCGGCACCAGCACCCTGAAGCTGTCCCTCTTCGACGCGAGCGACCTGGCGCACCCGAAGGAGGTCGCCACGCAGCTGGTGGGCGAGGCCTATGGCTGGAGCGAGGCCCTCTACGAGCACAAGGCCTTCAACTACTTCGCGGCCAAGGGGCTGGTGGCCATCCCGTTCACGGACTACTCGCGGTCCTACACGTCCTCCGACAGCTACTGGTCCAACTTCCGCACGGAGCTGCGCGTGTTCCGCGTGGACCTGGCGGCGGGCATCTCCCCGGTGGGCGCGGTGCCCATGTCGGACCTGTTCCGCACCGTGAACATGCCGCAGTGGAGCTACTACTACACGCCGGACGTGCGCCGCAGCGTGATGGCGGATGACTACGTCTACGCCATCAGCGACGCGGGGGTGCGCGTGTCGAAGGTGGGCAGTCTCCAGACGCCGCTGGTCACCGTGCCGTTCCCCGTCAGCACGCCCTGACGGGGTGGGAGGGCAGTCAGGCGGGAAGGGGGAGTGCGTCGCTTGCGCCAACGCGCTCCCTTTCCTATAGGCCCGCCATGCCGCCCGAAGCCGCCGAGCCCTCCCTGTCGTCCACCCCCCCGGCCCGCGGCATCCGGGGGGAGCTGCGCGCGCTGCTGGCACTGGCCATCCCCCTGTGCATCGCGCAGGCCGGCCAGTCCCTCATGAGTGTGACGGACACCTTCATCGTCGGCCGGGCGGGCACGTCCGCCCTGGCGGCGGTGGGCCTGAGCCACGCCCTCTTCTTCGCCGTCAGCAGCTTCGGCATGGGGCTGATGATGGGCGTGGACCCGCTGGTGTCCCAGGCCATTGGCGCCGGCAACCCGCGCCGCGCCCGGGACGTGCTCTGGCAGGGCGTGTGGCTGTCCGCCTTCGTGGGCGTGGTGCTGTGGGCGGTGCTCATCACCGCCCCCGCCGGCCTGCCGTGGGTGGGCGTGGCGGAGGAGCAGATCGTCCAGGTGCGCGCCTTCCTGCACTTCCGCGCGCCCAGCCTGCCCCTGATGCTCATCTTCCTCACGGTGCGCGCGTACCTGCAGGCCATCGGGATGCCCCGGCCGCTGGTGGTGTCCGCCGTGCTGGCCAACGTGGTCAACGTGATGCTGGTGCCGCTGTTCGTCTTCGGCGGCGCGTCGCTGCCGGAATGGGCGGGGCCGCTCACCCACGTGCCGGCCATGGGCGCGGCGGGCGCGGCGCTGTCCACGCTCCTGTGCACGGCGATGGAGGTCCTCATCGTCGCGCGGGCGGTGCAGGCCATCGCGGTGCCGGGCACGCCGTCGCGCAAGCCGGTGAAGGCGGACCAGCTCCGGGCCTTCCGGGTGGGGCTGCCCATTGGCCTGCACATCGCGGCGGAGGTGGGCGTCTTCGCGCTGGCGGGCGTGCTGGCCGCGAAGCTGGGGACGGTGAGCGTGAGCGCGCACCAGATTGCCCTCTCCTTCGCCAGCCTCACCTTCACCATGGCGCTGGGCATCGGCAACGCGGGCAGCGTGCGCGTGGGCTGGGCCGTGGGCGCGCACGACACGCCGCAGGCCCGGCGCAGCGGGCTGATGGCCTTCGCCCTGGGCGCGGTGGTGATGTCCATGGGCGGGCTGGTGTTCGCGCTCTTCCCCCGCGGCCTGGCGAAGCTGGCCGGAGCGCCGGAGGAGGTGCTGCCGCTGCTGCTGCCCCTGCTCATGGTGAGCGCCATCTTCCAGGTCTTCGACGGCGTGCAGGGCGTGGGCGCGGGCGTGCTGCGCGGCGCCGGCCAGACGCGCTTCACCTTCATCGCCAACATCGTGGGCCACTACGCCGTGGGCCTGCCCCTGACCCTGCTGCTGGGCTTCCACCTGGGCATGGGCGTGCTGGGCATCTGGTGGGGCCTGTGCGCGGGGCTCATCACCGTGGCCGCCGCCGTGCTGTGGCGCTTCTGGCGCGTCAGCGCCGGCACCCTCCGGCCCCTGGAGAACTGAGAGGGCAGGGCGGTTCGGTGTAGGCTTCCAGTGCGGCTGAAAACTCCAAGAATCTTGGAAACGGCCGCAACCTGGATCGGGAAGTCCCGAGAATTGGCGCAGGAGCTTACATGTCCAACTACCGCATCCGCCCTGGCGACACCCTCTCCGCGCTCGCGCAGCGCTTCGGCACCTCCGTGCAGAAGCTGGCGCGCGACAACAACATCTCGAACCCCGACCTCATCTTCTCCGGCCGGACGCTGCGCATTGGCCACTCCGGCCGTGACAGCTTCGACGCGGGCGGTGGCCGTCAGGGTGTGCGCGGTGGCGGCAACGGCGTGGGCGGCGGCGCGGACGTGGGCGGCCCCATGGGCGTGGCCCCCACCGGCGGGACCGAGAAGGGTCGCCGGCTGGCGGAAGCCGCGCGCGCGGCGGCCATGGGCATGGGCGGCTACAGCAGCCAGGGCCTGTGCGCGACGGGCGTGAGCCGGGCCATCCGCAACTCGATGGGCATCGGCGTGTCCGGCAACGGCAATCAGATCGACAACAACCTGCCGCGCGACAAGTTCCGCCAGGTGGACATGTCCCTGGAGGAGGCGCTGAAGATTCCGGGCCTCGTGCTCACCTGGGAGGCCACCTCCACGCGCCTGGGCAGCATCTACGGCCACACGGCGGTGACGCTGGGCGACGGCCACTCGTCCGCCAGCGACTTCATCGAGCGCAACACGACGAACAACGGCCGCACCGGCTTCAAGGTGTTCATGCCCATCGAGTAGCCCTTCCGGCTCCTCACGGTGCGCATCACGCGAGCCTCCGGGTCCTTGTCGACCGGAGGCTTTGTCGTGTCCAAACCTTGGAGATGCGTGGCGCTTCAGGCCGGCAGGTACTGGCGGATCATCTGCCGCCACACGGGCCAGTCGTGGGTGCCGCCGTTCCAGATGGACAGGTCGTTGCGGATGTCCTTCTGCCAGAGGACCTTGGAGAGGTTCTCGTTGGAGGGGCGGCAGAAGTCGTGCTCGCCCACGGCCAGGGTCATCTCCACGCGGCGCAGGGCGGACAGGCGGCCGGTGTCGTGCAGGTTGGGCAGCCACTGCGGCGCGGTGTGGAAGTACACCTGTTCGTCGTGGTGGCCGTCGAGGAAGTCCTCCGTCTCGAACTTGCCGCCCATGGAGATGAGGCGCTGGAAGACGTCCGGGTGGCGCAGGCCCA